>JAADHS010000050.1 GCA_013151745.1 Gammaproteobacteria bacterium
CTGTACCGATGAAAAGTATCAGACTTTGGACGGTATGATAATGACGCCGCTGACCATATTCAGGCCCCCAACACCATCTTGAATGTTTGCACCGATGTGCTTGGTGAAACATAGTTTACAGAATATTCCGGACACATGGTTTACACATTAACGCATTTGGGAGAACCCCAGATACCATGGAAAGAGTGTACACCAATGGATGAACAGCTGTATCAGCAGGCGTCAAGTTACTGTTGACCGGCAAAATACCCAATGGGTGATCAATGCAACACCGCGCCTAACCACCGAACAATGGATGGAAAGGCACGAGCTTAATACGATTAATAGCCCTGAAAGGGCTGGGAACGAACTGAAGACAGACAAAATCACCAAGTAATAGACATGTAGTTATCTTGAACTAGACTAAGAGGCAGGGGCTTAATGGCTGGAGCATGAAAATGAAAATAATTCTCGCGATATTCTTTCTTACATTCTCGTATGCGGCACAAGCTAAATACTTTTTCATGATAAACGATTATGACCAGACAAACTGCTTGTACACCGAACTAAACACTAAAACAGAAATTGAGATGAGGTTAGAAAGTTCATCAAACATGGAATGCACAGGAGTGGAAGATAAAAAGGGTTCAATCATAATGACCTGCAAGGGAATTCTTACGAATATGTATGTCTTCGCCAACACGAAATCCACTTGTGAGTCCATGCATAAGAGTTTCAAGACAATAATGGAGAATTAAGTATTCTCACAAACTTGAAGCGGGTTGATTGCCTGAAGAGTTTCAATCCACCAGCCGGTACCGTCTCGGTTGCAACTTCGCAAGATCAACGGATGATTTAACCACCTTGCCATCCATCATATAGTCACGCCATCTGTCACCACGTTTTTTGTGTTGCAGGATCAGGCTTGGCTGGTCATTGCCAAGGTCTATCCAAACGTCTGTATATGTGCCAGCGATGATCATGGGAACATGGTGCCACAGGTCAGGGGGCGATGCAGACTCACTGATAATGTGCTGTTAAAACAGGGGGCATATCAACTCAAGCAACTTTTCTAGCAAATATCAGTTTGACGTGCATTGGTGCGCTTTGCTTGGTCGGGTGTAAGCTTAGACGCGGGTAATGAGGGAGAAATAAGATGGCAAAGCTAATCGAATGCAAGTCCTGTACTAACCTGATTGCGGTAACGGCAAAGTCATGCCCAACATGCGGTGCACCCAATAAATACACCAAAATGTCTACAAAAATAATAGGCGGTTTCTTTGCCGTCGTTCTCATAATTACGTTCATTGGTCCCTATCAGTCGGGTTCGCAATCAAGTTCTGTCCCCAAACCAGCGAAAGGAAGCTCTGAACCAGTCCAGCCTTCAAAAGGAGAAAAACAACCCACCGAAAAAATAGTACAACCCACCAATGGAATAGTGATAGAAAAAACTACAAAATTTGTACCAACTGCAGACGATGTGATCGGACAGTGGAGATTGCAGATTACGAACCCAACTCTCAAAAATACAGTTGCGCAACGATATATGCGTCACTCATTCTTTGCTGATGGCACCCTGCAGATTGAAAACAAGGAAGATACGCAAGAAGTATCAAAATGGGAATTTACAGATGGCACAATTGTTGTCTCGACTACCTCTGGAACAGATAAGTACATCAAGTATTATGTTTTCCTGAGCAGAGATGAACTTGAAAAAATACGGTTTAAAAGCATTGTTGACGGCAAAATATTTGTCGATAGAAAGGAAGATGATAAGTACATTCGACAAGGTAGTAACCTTGAGAAGAATAAGAAAATCTATTCCATATTTGAAACCACTCGCAGTGCGTTGGATTTTATTAACCCCAATACTCTCGAAACCGGTTCAACCTACACTTTAAGTAAGCGCACACCACTAATGCCCCAGACGACGCCTTCGTCTGTCGGTGAAGTTTTCTCAGCATTAGATAAAGTGGTGTATTTGCAAGCAGGCGAAGCAATAACAATCACCAGTCGTAAAAAGGTGCGCAACGTCATTTGGTATGGGGTTGAATCTGGCGCAAACACAGGGTGGGTCAACAGCATAGCTCTTATTGGGCAGAACCTAAAACAGTAAGATCGGCATACAAGTGGGTGGAAATATAGATGAAAAGATTATGAGCATGTTATGAGCATACTTAAACTCACGCGCCATCGAGGCTGGGCACGATTATTTAAAGTATTCGTTTGGCTTTGGGCAGAGTCACCAGGGTGCAATTCAAGTATCCACAATAAGCATTCGCCTGTCTGTAGGCCAATGCAGTGCAGTTGTGTAGGAAATCACCCCGTATTCACGTAATACAACCGCCTGAGAGCGCCTGTAGGAGCCGTCAATTGTGGCGGCCCCAATCTATGTAATTTGATTTACGTTGGTGACAATGAGTCAAGTCTCCTGTTTACCGACTTTAAGAAGGGTCTATATCACCTGAAGTGTACGCCACTACAGGGGTAAATCCTTTGGTCTTCTTGAAGCTCATTCGATGCTTAAAGTTTGACATCGAATCAGACGGATCTAGTTTTTTAAAGTTGAATTTTTCAATTGTCACACGAGGTACAAAAACACTAAGAATTGTGGCCTCTTCCAGGTTTCCTGTTGCGGTATTAAGTAACTTATCATTTATATTAATCAACACTGACTCGATCGGAAGGATAGCAAATACTTCTCGGGCAATTCTCAGGGCGGCACTACAAATATGATCCTGCTGTAGTTCATAATATTTTCCAACCGGGGTTTTCTTTGTTGAAACACGACCACTTGCCAACAATGATTTTATGATGTTGGGTATTAACTCTTCCCCATGTGACATGATGGTCACAGTTAAAAGTCCGGCATCCTCAACTGAAAATTGGATTTCAGTTCCAATCAATTGGTTCTTATCAAACTGGCTGAATTTTGTGATGGCATCTACAAATGCTTCCGCTTCTCCATTTATTACCCGGTTCGCAAATTCTGTTTCATTTTTCCATTTGGATTGATGAGTTCTCCATTCGCCGAGTAGTTCTTCATGCTGATCTATGTCTTGCTGTTTTGCTTCTTCGATTGCTTGATTAAACAAAGCCATTTTCTTCTCGACACGTTTTAATTTACGATCTAAAAACCCCGGCGAGTAACCGCTCTTTTTCTCAACTGCAGCTGACTCATTCAGGTCTCTCAGGGTTGGCTGAATTGGTTCTTTTCTACTAATAAATTCATTCCAATGAATCTGATCAATACAATCAATATGAATACTCACAAGAGAGAAAACATATTGCTCATATTCAAAAACCTCCTCCCGCGCTTCATCCTGGGCAGCTAACTTGTCATACTGACGCTGCTCTCGCTCCAGCCGCTTTATTTCACGTTGACGCTCTCGCTCTGCCGCACGAACTGCAGACCCAATTGATCTTATTGTACTTTTGTAACCCATTGACCGGTTCTCCTTACTTTAGCCAAATGATTATCACGACTTATCGCCATAAATCCAAGCTCCCTTCTGAAGAGTAGCATCGAGGGTAATCTTGCGACTACAGCCCACTTTTTAAGCGTGGGAGGGTGTGTAATCGGCGACTTTGGGTTAAATCTATACACTGACAGCGGGCTGGGTAATATGGCATATGCCATTGCTTGCACGCGCTTTATCTGAACCAATGGGGCCGTCACTCGGCTGTTCGCATGTATCAACTTACCGCTGGGATAAGAATCCAGGCTTTCCAAAACCGCTACAGGTTGGCAAGCACCATCCGCGCTGGAGTTTGAATCAGTTGGTTAAATAGGAACAGCGTCACCCAAGCCTTGAAGCCATATCTTCTGCTGAATAATCGCTTACATCGAGAGATTCATTGTTGCGTTGCATCACTCTAAGTTCTACCGCAGTAAATTCACACACCTGAAGAAAATGAATTAGAAAATCAATCCACTTCTGTTGGTAAACGTAATCACGATGGGTTTCATCAAAAACACAATAGGTGGCATCGGTTTCAAAAGGGTCATCTGCGCCATTCGGCGGGCGTATATGAAATAACTTGTATAGGACAACATGCAAGTTTGAAGTGAGATTAATAGCATTTTGATTTTCATTCACACTGCTTACCACTGCACTTGGTTTGAAGCGCCGAATGTTCACGCTTTCTATGGTTACACGTTTGTCTTTTATAAGTACATTTAGCGCCTCATATGCTTTTTTATCTTCTTCGCTCAATTCATTCCACTTGATGAATTCAATAGCAGCATCGCTGCGGTTTGTGTTCGAAATCTTGGGAATGCAAATAAGTTTCACGCTGAACTGAAGAGAATTGAAAACATCATCGGATAGATCATTTCTATATTTTTCAACGAAACCCATAATGTGTTTAAAATCCCTGGAAAGGATTGTTTTACTAGATTTGTTTTGACCATCAGTTCGAAGTTGGGAAAACTGCAAGCTGTAAACAAGCGCTTCATTGACAGAGTATTCCGATCCAAACAAATCAATAAGCGTTGATTCATAATTGTAGAGAAGGGCCTGGCACTCTCCAAATATCAAGTAGTCAATCTCTCGCTTGTCAATATGTCGATGTTCTATTTTGTTTCGCAGTTTAATAAAAAACTGCAGGTTCTTTTTTGTAGGTTCATCAAGGGTTCCATATTTTCTAATACATGTAGCCAACTCCCATGATTTTTTTTCCCCATCAATAATTTTATAGCGGCCATTTTTCTTTTTATGGTAATACCTGTCACCTATGGTGATGTTGAAGTGTGCGTGGAATAACCGGGTCCACGCGATGATCATCAATGAAATAAAAGCCTCACTACGAAAGGTGGTACGAGGCTTGTTATAAACTTCAACAGCCAAAAGCGCTGAATCAATTGAGGATTCGAGCAATGACTTTGTTTTACCTTTCCTTAGCTGTGGCACTATCTACCCTATAACCCCAACCTCATTCACCCCACAAATCGCCAGTATCTGCAAAGCACGTTGCAATCGAATCGCCCCTCGTGAGATTGAACGGCTCAGAAAACTTGGCAACAACTCCACACCGTAGTCAGATTTCAAACGGTCACAAGCCTGCTGAAGTGTCAGGCCAGATTCCTTTAGCGCCCGTTGTAACTTGTACGGGGTGTCGCCTCGGTCATCGGGGTTGAATTGGAGCATGGGTGGATTGTCTCACAAGTCGCACAGGTAGTTGTAAGTGCGACGCAAAGATCAATGTTAACACCTAAACTAAATTGCTCAACATCCGGATAGCCGCTTTGCGTTTAGTACCGGAATGTCACTCTCTGTAATTGCCTTTAGCTGGAGTCGGCCAATAATGGACGTCCGGTGTTATGATGGGACATCTGGAATGAATCGTGATATTCGCAACCTGGCAAATCCTTCTGCACTAGATGCCTTCTCCTGCATCAATGTGGAAACCCTATCTACCCAGGGAAATTCCTTGCTGAGTTCAGTTCTTGACGGTGGGTACTTGTAACGATTTTTCAGAGCAATGCCTATTCTTGGCCAGTTTGCCTTTGGGCTTGAGAGCCAGTCGTCAACGAACTCTTCCGGTTTTACGTAAGCTAAAACTGGAACGTGTGAGTATAAGTTTTCTCCATTGTTCGTGACCGATACTTTCTCTACAAATGCATCCACGTCTTCCGTCATCAATGAGAGCAGGCCGGCGGCGATATTCGGATACTGATTTTCAAGGGCAATCTGTCTAGACGAGTTCAGATGAGCAACAATTTCCTTGAAACTGGCCTCTCCAAAAAACCAATACTGGAGTCCTTCATGGCCCATGCTGGCGTCGAACTCATCAAGAATCGATAAACTTTTTGGGGTCAATTGATCGCTAGCCAAGAGGTCGTCTATGTACTCTTTGCACTTGCTGACTGTCGACGCTAAATCGTCTTCACAAACTCCAGCATCGGAAAGCCTCAATAGAATCCCAAACATGTGAAGCATGTCACCTATTTCAATAACGTCACGATTCTTTAAATCTCTCAGCATTCTCTCGTTGGCATCTTCCACCTCTTGATCTTCTATGTGATCAAGATTCCAGAGAACCTTCCAGGGTTTTTCCTCCTCGGGTTCAAAAAAATAATGGCTGTTATTAAGTGCACTTCTAATGTTTTCCTTAATGAACAAGCCTTCGCATAGTGTTTGCACCAAAACGATATCGCCTAACAGCATGCTCTCAAGGTTCAGGTCTTCATGTTTTTCAGCTAGTTTGAGTAATGCTGGCTTTTGCTTTTCCTCGGCATTCTCCCCTTTCTGCATGGAGTAGTGGATTATCGCGAGCTCTCTGCTCGTCAGATCAGACGCGGTTATCTCATTCATCCGCACGCCAACACTTAGAGCCGTAAAAAGTGAAACTAACTCTTGCATTGCGTCTTCATTCCGTCGGTGCACACGGCTCAATAACTGGTGCAATCGCCCCAAGTCTTCCAGAACGTGGCGAAGAACCCTAAGGCTTTGGCATTTTGAGTTTTGAACGATTGATTTGATCTGCTGCTTGTGAAGGTTCACAAATGATTTCGAACCATACGCAACAATGGTTTGTACGAAGTGATCAAACGCCTGATTGAATTGGGGCTGGACTTTGATGGTTTGGCCAAATATCTTTTCCTTCATCTCGCCGAGCTTGTTTTCTAGTTTCACATCGTGGGCGATCACAACCACGGGGCATCCGCACTGTTCGACATAGAAATTCAAGACGCCCAACAAGGTTTTCAGTGGCAAATTTGATCGTTCTAGGTCATCAAAAACTAATACTTTCTCGGGTCTTATTTCTCTGCTAAAAAATGAACGGTTAATAGCGGAGCCAAGTGAAAGCAAGGAAACCCATCCTCCAATGTCTTTTGCATTCTCTTCAACTTTTTCAAATGTCTTATTACGCTTAGCTTGTTTGGGATCGACTTCTTCCAGCACTAGCGCATGCACCTCATTCGCCGACTCTACTCCAAACAGGCTCACGTAATATCTTTCATCTTCTTCCAAGGCCTGCAATACCTGATGAGTCTTTCCAACTCCCCATTCGCCCACTACCAGTACTGCATACTGTGGTGAGCTTCGAGTCTTGTAGTAATCCAAGTATTGTTTGAGTTGAGATTTCATTCTTAATGATGACTTGTCATTGAAAATCGCCAGTGAAGCCCCTTCAATACGAACTTGCAACATGCGCCTAATCATACGTGTCATATCGCTGGACGTAAACTTTCAAAAAATTGGTTTGAGTTCCTTGTTTCGGCTTCTGGCCGAGTCCAGCCCGTCGCATCATTGAAAATCACGTCCAGCGTGTAGCTGCTTTGTGGTGTAAAGCTGATGATAAAGCCCGATATGATCGTGTCCGTTCGCAATGGAGTTGTGATCAAAGTCCAACCTGATTAAGAGGCCAATTCAGGCTAGGCAGGCTCCTTGGGCAAAAAATATCGGAACCATATCTTTTGCACCCCTCATGCACCCCGAATGAAAAACGTGCTACAGATAAAAACTGTAACCTTTTTGAGCTTCCCGACACATAGGTACCACTTTATTCCGGGCACATAGGTTACACAATTGAGGTATTTGGAGGAGGACTCCGAATGCCCTGGAAAGAGTGTCATGCTATGGATGAACGTCTCAGATTTGTGGCTAAGCTTCTCGATGGTGAGAAAATGGCAGTGACGTGTTGGGAATTTGGTATTTCCCGTAAGACCGGCTATAAGATATTTAATCGTTACAAGGATTTCGGCATCCGCGGATTGGAAGACAGAGCCCGAAGTCCATATCGGCACCCCAACAAAACGCCATTCCAGATTGAGAAGGCGATCCTGAGGATCAAGCAGGAACACCGGAGTTGGGGCGCCCCAAAGATCCGCGACAAACTGATCAAGGAATACCCCGTGATCAGGCCTCCTGCTGCCAGCACGATTCACTCTATCCTCGATCGACATGGCCTGGTCAAGCGCAGAAAACGTAAACGGTATAAGGCTCAGGGGACCGACCTGAGTCATGCTCAGGCACCCAATGAGCTGTGGTGTGCTGACTATAAAGGTCAGTTCATGCTGGGTAATCATAAATACTGCTACCCACTCACGATAACGGATTATCGCTCCCGCTATTTGTTCGCCTGTGAAGGTCTTGAGTCAGTGAAAGAATCAGGTGCATTCTCTGTATTTGAGCGGGTTTTCAAGGACTTTGGTCTGCCAACAGCTATCCGCACGGACAACGGTGTACCATTCGCCTCGCCCCATGCCCTGTTCGGCTTGAGTCGACTCTCAGTATGGTGGCTGCGACTGGGTATCAGCATTGAGCGCATCAAACCCGGTCACCCTGAACAAAACGGTCGACACGAACGTATGCACCTGACACTGAAGAAGGAGGCGACCAAGCCAGCCAGTTTTAACTTTCTTCAGCAACAAGGTCGCTTTGATGAGTTTGTCGAGGTATACAATAACGACCGGCCTCACCAGGGGCTGGGAGGGAAGTACCCAGGCGAGGTATACACACCTTCGGCGAAGCAATACCGACCACCGGACGAGCCCGAGTACCCCTATCATGATCGCACCATCAGAGTCACCCGTTGTGGCCGCATCTGTATTGGCAAGCGCAAAATAAACTTCAGCACAGTGTTTGCTGGCCAGATCGTAGGCATCCGTGAAGTCGATAACCAGGTTTGGCTGGTCAGCTTTATGGACTATGACTTGGGATTCTTTGATAATGAAAGGGGCCGGGTGGAACCCGGCCCCAATCCGTTCGTACCGGACAAAGTGTTAACTATGTGTCCGGAATAAAGTGTAAACCATGTGACCGGTATACACCTTTTGTTGTTTGGCGCGCCCGACAGGATTCGAACCTGTGACCCCTGCCTTCGGAGGGCAGTACTCTATCCAGCTGAGCTACGGGCGCATTAAAA
>JAADHS010000085.1 GCA_013151745.1 Gammaproteobacteria bacterium
CAATCCATGGATATCAACGGCATCCCCTTCTCGTTGGGTAGCGAGTGCAGCGCTTAAAATGCCACGACTGGTGCTATCGGGAATGAGTGGTTGCCGATGGGCTTTGGGTGGTGGCTCTTCAGTGGTTTGCACATCATGGGGGAGCGCTAGCCAATCAGGCAATGAACTTTCTATCGTTGTCTGCGATGGCAGCAGCTCAAGCTCGCTTTTTAGAATACCGGCGGGAAGCTCTATCGGGGGCTGAGGCGGCGGTGGTACAGCAAATTTGGGTTTGCTCACTGGCCGTTTTTTTAATGGTTCAGGATTCGGTGACAAGCGGCTATCGTCTGATATGGTTCGCCCATTCTTTTCCTTGCGCGCTGCTTCTACACCAATCCCTACATTAAACCCGAGCGAGCGGATAATGGCGGCGGCCTGCTCTTCATTTTGCCAGGGCAGCGTCTCAAGGGCGCGCAGTAAATCGCCTAGGTGAATTGATCCGCGCTGCTCAGGGGTGCCTGCCATCCTTTAAACGTTACGTTTTTTGATTAAAATCGTTTTTTCGATCTGTTGCCAGACGTCATTTTGATCACTGGGATCAATGTCCAAGTCTTCACAGGCATTGACGGCATCAAGAAACTCACTGGTACTGGGTGCCCGCCAGGATTGCAGTTTAGCGACGTCTCTGAATTCAATAATTTTAGCGGCGAGCGCTTGAACACGAACGGGATCAGCCGTCGGGTAGTGATGGTTTGCAATTTCGATTAGCTTCTGCTCATCCGGCGCTTCCAACACCAGGCTAACACAGCGACGCAGAAATGCAGCGGGTAATTCTCGCTCGCCGTTGGTTGTAATAATAGTGAGAATGTTCTGGGCATCCTTTCCGTCAACTTTCTTTCCCCAGACTTTTTCCCCGTTAGGTAGGCCAAAACTTCTGCGATCAAGGGGTTCGAGCAAGTCATTAGGCAGGTCTGGCTCAGCTTTGTCAATCTCGTCAATCAATAATACTGTATGGTGCGCATTATTTTTCTGTTGCCGAAAGTATCCAGGATATTTAACGGTTACACCATAATCTTCTGCAAGGGCTTTGTTATTTTCGCCCCGACTTTTGGCGGCTTCATGATTTATCGCCCACCAGAAAATCCCAGGATTATGGTAGATCCAGTCATTTTTCATCGAGGTATCGTCATTTTTTCCCGCATAAGCATCGTGCATACGACGTAGATGGTCCAGCTCCACGGTTAGCTCTTCCAACCGGGTACGGGAAGTCATGGTTTTGCTGAGAAAGTGCCAACCTTTTAGCGCTGCTATCGCTTCGGCAAGCCGACTCTTGCCACTGCCTGGCTCACCCGCCACCAACAATGGGCGGTTGGTCGTAAAAGCAACGTCCAAAGCAATCGCAATATTTTCCGTAAACAAGTAGGGGTTTATCTCGCCCTCGCGCTCAAGGGTATCGTTTTCGGAAAGGGTAAAGTGAGTAGGATTATAGTTCATAATTGATTTCCATACTTTGTATCAAGCAATGTGTTTACCTGTTTTTCTGAAAAGAATTGCTGGCACTCAATGTCAAGATCAAGCAGCGGAGTAACCGCAGCAATGATTGCGTTTGGTAGTGGTGGCAATACTTCACCCGCTGCTAAAATAATAATCAGCCTTGGGTAGCTTACTCTAAGCTCTAATAGTTTTGAAAGCTGCCTCGAATCAGGCAAGCCGCCATTTTCTTCCGCGACATCGAGATAGATAAGTAAATGGCTTTTATCATTACGAATCAACTGATCGATCTGCTCGGATGGAATCGGCACATTTTGCATACCAAATTTGTTTCTTATTTCAGTTTTAATTGCTTCGCAATCAGTGATGGTAATGGGTATAACCTTTACAAGGTCCGTGTCCGGCCATGCTCTCTCGAGGTAACGTTCAATAGTGTAATGCTTGGTACCAAGTTCATCGTCCGAATGAAGCAGGAATCGCCCATTCATCGCGATAATGCCCTGCTGTTTTCTTGACTTTGGGATCAGTGCTGCCGCTTTAGCATCCACCCAAAACGCCCGAATTATCCTGAGCATTTCCCGTGCTTTTTCTTGTTGTGGGTTTGGCCGTAACTTGTCCATGATGTCTCGAAAGGTATCTAAGCAAGATTCAGCATCACGCACCATATAGCGGGTCAATGCCGTGGCAAACTGGTCCCGCCTATCTGAATGCCAGACGGGTTTTAAACCTTTATCAGGTAAACCCTCCCAAATCGCTTCTAGTGTCGCCGCCTCGGTATCCTGGCTCAATAATGCAGATACATGACTTAATAGTCTTTCAAAAGGGGTTTGTGAAAATTGTGACGCAAGCATATCTGGTTCACCTAACGCCATTTTTACGGCACTAACAATATCATTGCACGTTGCCGCTGATTGCTTGCATTGAGATTGTTCGATGTGCAAAATAGACCAGATATCCTTTGCTAAATCCTCAAACGCTGTTTGCCCTTGCAGTAATACCGGTATCAACGGAAAATTCTCTTCCACTTCCCGGCGCCAACTCAAAATAGTCGCCTCTTTTTTTACCCAATATGAGGTTTCACGAGCACGTTTTGAGAAAAGAATGACAGCGGCATGACATTCGGCCAACCATTCGTTAAGTTGCTGCTCCCAGTCACAACTGGGATAAAGCCCCTGTTCGTCTTGATCAACGAGAAGTTCAATGCGATCGCCGTAGCATTGCTTCAACTTTTCGCAAGTCGCTGACAACAGTTTCCAATTATGGTCTTCGCCAAATTGGTCTTGCTCGACATCGTCCAACCTTGAACTATGGCTAACGAATAGCTTCAGCTTTCCCATTATAGAAACCCCATGGCATGACTAATAAATATTTTTATTTGATTTACCCATTCGCGTAACTGCCTCATGAAGTCGCTCATGGCGATGACCACTTTAAGTCGTGGTCTACCTCTAACTGACAACCGCCCTTAAATGATGCATTTTTCGACAGGCCTTATTCCTTCCGGGCAAGTTCTTCCGACCAGATAGAATTGGAAGGAATCAAAGCCAGTCGAAGATAGCACAAACCAGGGGGAATTCTCAATGAATACGGCCGCACTGTTGCATTAATTGAGAGCACCCCCCTAGAGTCTGTTGACGTTTAATTTTTATAAATAATTATTTTTAGCCAACGATTCAAAAAGTCTGTCGAATGACAAGGGCAGTATACTTTTTATACACACCCATAATGAATAGGATTGATGTCGTTTATTAATAGGCCTGTTAATATACCCATGGCGTTTGGAATTTAGGTTTAAGTGTACGTCATATCTTCTTCATGGCCAGGCGAAATGACATGTAATAGTCATTCTATTGCAAGGAATTTCAACGCAATCATGGCGTAAATAGGGCACGCAATTAGACCTAAATTTCAATCGCTACGGGTATATTTAGCTTGTCTCTTTTTTTATTGTTTCGGTTTCAGCATCGGCTTGATGTTCGAGGCTGGTAATTGTGTCGTCGTCGAGCAGGGCTGATTCCACTACGGTGGCAGGTAGCTCTTTTTTTACACGAACACCTAGATCGACAAATTTTTGTACGGTGGATGTAAGACTTCGTGAGCCTGTGAGAGTGCCGTGCGCATCATCATAAGTTTTTTGGGCAATAGACAATTGACCGCCGAGTTTCTCCATCTTTTCAACGAAGATGCGCAGCTTGTCATAAACCTTTGCCCCTTGATCCGCAAGGACACGCGCACTTTGGTTTTGCCGCTCGATAGACCAAAGGTTAGATATAGTGCGCAGCGTGGCCAACATTGTAGTAGGTGTTACCACGACAATGTGTTTTTCAAAGGCAGTATTGAACAGGCTTTGATCTTTCTCAAAGGCGACATTAAACGCGGGCTCGATGGGCATGAACATAAACACGAAATCGGGTGAGTTGACACCCTGAAGTTGAGAGTAATCCCGTTTATAGAGGTCATTTATATGTTTACGAACCGCCTGAACGTGACGAATAAGACTGGCCTCGCGTTCTAAATCAGAATCTGCTGCAACATAATCATTGTAGTCATTTAGCGATACCTTGGAGTCGATAATGACGTGTTTTGATTCTGGCAGGTTAACAATAAAATCAGGCCGCCAGTTCTTGG
The DNA here is from genome assembly GCA_013151745.1 of Gammaproteobacteria bacterium. Classification (GTDB taxonomy): domain Bacteria; phylum Pseudomonadota; class Gammaproteobacteria; order JAADHS01; family JAADHS01; genus JAADHS01. The sequence continues at coordinate 4,099 of JAADHS010000085.1, forward strand.
CGTCTTCATCTTTGCGATTAGGTTCACGCTCATATTCCAGACCTTTTCGCAGGCCGGATTGATCGAGAATCATCTCTACCTGTAGCTCCCCCCAACTGCCTTGCTTCTTTTTATCCCCCTTAAGCGCTTTGGTAAGGTTTGCAGCTTCGTCGGTAATGCGCTGGTTTAACTCATGCAACTTAATCAGCTCTGTCTTGAGTGAGGCTTGCCCCGCTGTCTGATGGGTATGCACTTCATCCACCCGTTTGCGAAACCCTTCCAGTTGCTCTTTGAATGGATTGAGCATGGCATCAAGCGAGGCTTTGTTCTGCTCAGAAAACGCCTTACCCTTGGCTTCGAGAATTTCGTTGGCCAAGTTTTGGAATTCTTTTTTCAGAATCTCTTTTTGTTCGTTAAGCTGGGTTAACAGTTTGGTAAAGTGAGTCTCTTTTTCGCTGAGGCTGGTTTTAAGAGTAGCCAGCGCTTCACTGAGACCATTCCGCTCAACTTGCAGTTGTTCTATTTTATCTATTTTCTGAGTGAGGGTCTCGTTTAACGCCTGTTCGTTACTATTAGCTGATTGCAGCTTGGCAATGGTAGTGGCCAGTTCACTTTGAATTTTAGTTAGGTTTGCCTGAAGCTGTTCGTTCTTTTGCTCTGAAGTATTAGCCCGACGCTGATGCTGTTTAGACTCTTCTGTGAGATTAGCGAGCTGTTGCTGGTTCAAGGCGAATTGAGTGCCCTGCTCATTGAGTGTGGTTTGGGCGACCTCTAGTGCTTGATTGGTTTGATCCTGTTGTGTCTGTAGTTCTGTGCTTTTTTCCTGCTGCCGAGCCAACTGACTTTTCAGCTCTATCTCAGTTTTTACCGCTTTGGTACGGCTAAGAAAATAACCTGCAATAAAGGCAATTGTAGAAACCAGGATGGTAAGAGCGAGCATTTCAATAGTCATGATAAATCCTTGTGGTTGAGTTTTGTTACCATGTTTATTACAAGTGTTGCATCAACCACAAAACATTTATAATTTAACAAGTTAAATTTTCCGTGGCAAAAATGAAACGTCAACAGACCTCATCGATGTTCGGGATTTTTATTCAGTAAATTCATATAGTTAAAAAATTCGTGCCTAACCCTAATTATTGCAGTCCATTCTATAGTGGAAAAACCCTTATAAAACTAGACTGAGATTCAATAAACTCAATGGTACTTTCAGCAGCCATACCTGAAAACATTTAACCTATTGAAAAAAAAGGAAATAAACCCAAAACGACCTATGTCGTGATAGATAAACATTCGGCCTTTGAGAGAACCAGATATAGCCATAATAATCACTTTCTTAGGCTCCTTCCTAATCCCATGATTCTCGGTTTACCTTGACGCGAGGAGCATTTTTAGGCTTTTTTTGATAAATACACCATAGCCACTTGTTAGGCTTTGATAATTAAATAACTCCCCGCACCAACTATGAAACCGCCAGCCACTTTTCTTGCTTTATTCTCTATCTTCCGACTAAGCGCATAAGCAGTCACCTTATTCGCAAGTAGCACATAAATAACCTTTACGCCACCAACACAAAATATTGTTACAAAAATAACTACCAAAATTTCAGAAGCTTTGAGAACTGATAAATCCATGAATACCGGCATCAGGCTAGCATAAAAAACGATAGCTTTAATATCACCAAGTGTTAAAAGAAAACCCGCCATAAAACTGGCAATTAAACTGCTTTTACTATTGGGGTGTTTTGACCTGACAGTTGATGAACTATTTGAAGTTAATAATGAAAATCCAAGCCAAAGCAAATATGCTCCCCCCAAAATCTTGATAACTATGAACATGCTTCCCATAGTTTCAGCCACCATAGATAAACCAAATATGGCGAGCATGATGAAGACTAAATCACCAAGTACAATTCCAGTAGCAACAGCGACTCCATTGGCAACACCTAATGTAGCAGAGCGTGTTACTACAAGAGCAACACTTGTACTTGGCACTGCTGCAAGAGCAACCATAATTCCGGCAAAAGTAAATGACTCAATGATGCTCATCTTGACAGCCTAATTATGTATTTCTTGGGTCAAGTATATTTTTCATATCCACCAAATCCCATTTACTATTATTGCGATACAAGCGTTTGTTTTTATTTGGGTAGTCTGCAACATCTTGCTCTAATCGTTGCCCCATCACCAAACAAACGAGCATTTCTGTGCCTGTGTTTTTCAAGGCATGTGCCGCTGTATCTGCTGGAAAACCGACAAAATCGCCTTTTTCAAACAAAAAATTTTCCCCCTCTATTATCAATGTGCCTTTTCCAGAAAGAACATAAATACATTCTTCTTCATGGTAATGTTTGTGATACTCAGTAGTATCTTTTCCAGGCTCAACATAGATAATATGCACACCAATTTTGCTTAAGCCGGCTTTATCACCTATGGATTTTCTTGTTCGTTGCGCATTGGAATTGAGAAAATGAACTCTTTCATCACCTTCCATTTCTTCAATATCTTTGGCCTTTATCAATAAGTCTATAGATTTCATTTTTTATCTCTTATTTAAATCAAGCGGGGTTACTTTATATATACTCATGGACTGCTCCACTTGACATTGTTCGGTTGTTTCAGAAGAAAAGCCAGTAACTCGGAGCAACAGAAGATTTAACACTAATTTCAATGATATTTTTAATTGGAAACCCTTCACAACCTAACTTATATAGTAGATCATTAAAACACGTATACCACCTGCTAGTATTTTGGCTGACTTGACCTCAACTTAATAAGAGAGAATGACTGCCGGTTAGTAATCGCAAAGACCGAGTGAGAAAAAAATTGCGGCATTAAGTGCTGAGAGATATGTTTGCCTTCAATTAAGGTAAAATTGATAAATATTCTTATATTATAGTGAAAAATTAGTGTAACGGTAACCCAAACACTTTCACTCAAGAATTGCGGAACAGTGCATGCCTTGAGTGAAAGTCGACATCAAAAAGCTATTTTCATAACCAACCCTTTACGCCGCCAACTATCAAACTTGTCCAACAAACCAGTTCAGGTTTTGGTTCGCTCACTCACAAAATTTAACCTAATTCGTTAGGCTCCCGATTTTAATTTTAAGAGTGTCAGTACATATGCCAATTGTAGCCTTACATTCAAATTTCGAAAACAAATATAGTGCTATTTCTTTCTCGGAAGTAGACATAAAAGACTTCGGTATAAAATATGGCCACACCCTGCCCAATACATGTGTTTGCATGATTGAGTTTATATTCTGCTCATGTAGATTTGGCACTTCATGGCAATCAAGATTCGTAATAATAGAATCGAGAATTAGTTCAGAGCTAGTATTTTTATAATGTACTTTACATACCAAATCAGAAGTCCAACTCCTTACAAAATAAAACCACTCTCCATAAGCATATACCCAAAGCGTTTAAGAATTAGGTATAATTATGCCCCTCAAAACCACTGCCTAACAATGAAAATAATTCATCATGACGCTTTTCAATGTTTCGGAAAAACGTTATTGAGGCCTTTCTAAATTCATCCAAATTTTCGTAGTACTGGTTATATAAAACATTCTTCTTAAAGAAGTACCACAATCGTTCGATTAAAGTTAATTCAGGCGAGTAAACCGGCAGATACACCAACCGCAACCTTGAACTTTTTTCAACCACAACAGTCTATGACCGTCGGGATTCCCAGCTTGCGTTTACGTCCGTCGGATTTGGGGATTGCTATCCGTTTAACGGCTTGGGGTCGGTAGCCCCCTATGTCAGAATAAGTGATGCCTTAACCTACTCCGCGTGTATTTGCATTGTTAGGGTTTCTATACTATAGTTGTACGGAATTACAGTACATTTGGTGAGCGATATGAATTCCATTAGTGTGAATATATTTAGAGAAAACCTAAAATCCTTTGTAGAACAAGTTGTTAATAACCACACCCCTATTAAAGTCACACGTAGGTCAGGAGATGATTTTATTGTAATGAGTGCTGAAGATTGGGAGCGTGAACAAGAAACTCTATATATTCTACAAAATAATACATTGATGCTACAAATTGCAGACTCTCTCTCTACACATTCCAATAACAACGGATATAAACCCAATGAAGAGCAAATAAATGAGATCACTGATCTTTGAGGGAAATACATGGATTGCATATGAGCAACTCTGTGAAAAAGATAAAAAGCTTCACAAAGCTCTTCGTAAATTATTAAAAGAAATGCTTCGTTCAAATCCTAGCTCAGGACTGGGTAAGCCGGAACAATTAAAGCATAATTTGTCTGGACTATGGTCTAAACGAATTTCTCAAAAAGATCGTCTTATCTACAAATTTGATGATACCTATATTTATATCTTTGCAATTGGTGGACACTACGATCAAGAGCCCTAACAGTGAGTAGGCGTCAAAGTGTAAGCGGTCAATCTAGGGCGCTAACTTGCTTGAACTGTTCCAAATCAGACCGAAGCGGATTATCAGCAAACTTCTGCTTCCAAACCCTGGGCGTCAGCTCGATTACTCTACTCGCCGGATGCTGGCTGACCCATTGCAATACGTCTACGAGATAAACATACGGGTCTACTCCCTGTACTGTAATTGACAGGTCACCTGTAAACGTTGGATAATACCTACCTGTTTAGTACCAATCTCCGTCAAGTATAAGTAGCATAAACACTATATTACAGAACTCGGTGGTACGCCATCTAATTAGAGACGCCACGTGATCCTTATCTGAGCACGGTCAGTTTCCCCGATCCCAAACAGTTGGATCAACTCCATGGCCCTGAAGAGGCGTTCTGCCCACCGTTCTGATATAAATCGAGTCGTCGTTCTTTTTCGATGTCGAGCTGTTTGATAACCTCATTTTTCTGATTCAATAGTCGCTCCGCAGTACTGCGGTGCTTTTGTTTTTTATTGCATCGTTCGCTCTATTCCAACAGTATCCTTTCTGGATCTTCGATGAGATGCTTGGTTTTT
>JAADHS010000158.1 GCA_013151745.1 Gammaproteobacteria bacterium
CGTCGCTGATAAATAAAATCACTTACAGCAAACACACACGAGGGTCTCTTATTGCGGTCTCACCGCTGCCTGCATCAATACCAAGAAAACCGGTATTCCAGGGCCATTACGACCACAGGGATGTGGGAGATAGGGCGATGCAGGATGCCAAAACCGAGACATTCCTGGCACTATTCAAGGTGGCAGGCTTTCTCATAAGAGCATCCAGAATCCCCTGGGGCACATTGAGCTTTCTCCTTATTTGGTTTCATCGCCTCCTAAGTTTAGCCACTTGCGGCAAACTAGGGGGAGAAGGCTCAATGAGTATCAAAGTGAATTCAGCGGCTACAGCTGGAGACGGAAAAACGGCTATTGGATTGTATTGGTATTTATTTGGCAGGGTAATTACCCCTTGTCACTCATATTTTTTGCACAACGAAAGCCGACATCAGCCGTTTCTAATGTAGGCTCAGCAAATTGCCGTGTTGCACCTCTGAAAAAATAACTGATGGCATAGTGGCCCACACCGCCGCCGCCGCCACGTATGACCTTGGCCTGTTTACCAAACAGGTCGTTTTTCGTGGTGGACTCGGGATAAGCTTGGTACCAGTCTTCAACCCATTCCCAAACATTGCCAGACAGGTCGTAGGCACCATAAGGTGAGCGATTTTTAGGGTAAGCTCCAACAGGAGCGACATCGTCATTCCATGCTTCATCATCGCCTGTGTTGGTAATTTTGGAATCCCAATGATTCCCCCATGGAAATTCCAGGCCATTTTGACCTCTTGCGGCTTTTTCCCATTCGGCTTCAGTCGGCAGACGTTTCCCTGCCCATTTGCAAAATTGGCTCGCATCATACCAATTGACATCGCCAACAGGGAGCTGATCCAATTCAGCTATGCGTTGTTTGGCGGCATCAACCAGCGCAGGGTGTTGCATCGTCAGAGTATCAATATCCAGTTTCATTGTGTTGGCGACAAAATCACGTATTTTATCCAGTGGCAAAGATTGAAGTTCTTTTAAAGAAATGGCATAACCATTCTCGTTCCAGGAATAGGGTCTCTTGTAACTCTTGCTCAAGACAAACGCTTTGTACTGTAGATTGCTGACTTCATAGGTATCAATTTGAAACCCAGATAGTATTATCGTCTGTTGAGGATGTTCGTCGAGGTATAGGGGCGTCGCAAAACCATATTGTTCCTTGAGTCCTTCGGTGTCGATGCGGTTACTGCCTCTAATAAACTCGCCGGCGGGTACGGCGACCATAGCGGCATTTTTTGGCGAAATAGTCAGCTCGTTCAGGGCTGCTTTATCGGCAGCATGACGTTTTAGTATTTTTTCCAGTTCTTCTGAGTCACTATGACTACTGCAACTCGTTAATAGCACTAATGCGCTAAGTAGAGTGACTAACCTCATATATAAACCTTTTTTCATTAGATATTTATTGTTGATTAATCCATGTCTTTGGCGCACCGAAAACCAAAACTGTCATTTTTTGTGCTGGGTGCAAAAAAGGCGCGGTTGAATGTCGGCGCTGAGATACCACATTTATAAAAGGAGCAATCAAACCACGATCCCCCCTTGAGTGTTTTATAGCGTTTGCCATAGCTTTCGGATGGCGTTGTATTGCCGGGGTAAGCTTCGTACCATGATGCGGTCCACTCCCAGACATTCCCTGACGTATCGTGTAAACCAAAAACACTGACGCCCTCCGAAAAAGAGCCGACGGGTGTCGTGTCACCAAATAAACCAATTGCTTCCCATCGTACAGGGGTGTTTGATTTTTCAACTGCAAATTGATCACCCCATGGAAAAATACGGGCATCTAAACCTCGAGCCGCTTTTTCCCATTCGCTATCTGTTGGCAAGCGTTTTCCTGCCCAGCGGCAGTAAGCATCAGCATCAAACCAGCTGACATAGACGACAGGGTGGTCCACTTTACCGGGTGGATAGGTACGGTTGCGGAAATGGCGGGGTGATTTACGCTTGGTTTCTTTGTTGAATTTGGCGTATTGCAGGTTGCTTACTTCATATTTATCAATTAAATAGGCATCTGTATTGACGGTATGCTGTGGGCCTTCATCCGGTTGTCGGTTATGGGTGCCTTTGATAAAAGCACCCGCCGGAATGGCGATCATTTCGTTGGGTTGATCCCCTAAACGAGATTGTTCATAATACATGGGCAAACTCATACCCAGCGTGGCGGGTTTTTCGTTGCTCGGGGATGAGTCAGTCACTGCGGGTTCTTTTTCAATGATTCGTTTCATATTTGCTCGTAGTTGCATCACATCATGGCACTGTAAACATTCATTTCCCGCTTTAGCAAAAAGCTGGGTGACATCAACCCCGTCAAGGTGACAACTGATACAGCGTTCCTGGTGCGAATGTATCTCAGGCTCGGCAATGTTTTCGATTTTTTTGGCCTGCGCAATGGGGAAAATTAAAATAAGACCAATCCATGAACATGTTACGAGGGCAAACGGTTTAAGACGCAATAGATGGGTATGGACTCGGCTATTCATTTGATAGTTTGTGATACGATTAGATTGACTATAATGGGACACGGGCTGTATGTTAGGTGATTTCTGTTAGAGAATATACCATTTTGCTTGTTTTTTTATTCGTATGCTGCGTTTAAAAAGACAAGTAAAAAGGTCTGTTTTCACCTTGAGAGGCCTTAATAATATACCGTAACTTTTGAGGCGCGTACGAATCGCCGCCAAAAATGCAGTTAAATTAGGGTGGGTTTATGACAACACTTTTAAGTAATATGCCTATTTTTGGTGGTGTCAGCGACAAATTACTACAGTATTTGCTAGATCATTGCCCACGAAAAAAACTGTCAAAAGGAGAGTATTTTTTTCATGAAAATGAGGCCGCAAAGACAATGTACGTTCTTCAGTATGGTCAGGTCAGGGTAGAAAAGCATTGGCAGGATCAAGTGATCGTCATGGGAACGTTAGAAAAAGGAGATTGTTTTGGTGAGATGGCACTAATCGATCTCTATCCTCGTAGCGCTTCAGTGGTTGCGCTTGAAGAAAGTGAGGCTTTAGAAATCGAACCTGCTTTGCTCGCGACCATTTACGAGCAAGATCAGCAGGCGTTTACCCTTATCTATATGAATATGGCTAGAGAAATCAGCCGACGTTTGAGAAAGGCGGATCAATTGTATTTTGAGTCCAGTATGACATATAAAACAGGTGATCATGTGACTCGCGTTCAACTTGTCTGATCATTTCAATGGCCGGAATGAACGAGAGTTATTTAATTTATATTCCTTAAATTAGCTTGGCGAATGGCACACTCTATTTTTTTTTTGCTGGCACGCCAATCATGAGTCAGACAGGCTTCTTCCAGCGCATTTTGAATAGACAGCAAGATACGATCATTGGGTAAAGCGACTAGTTTTTCTGGACTTTGCTTTAGTCCCTGGTGTGTTTGTTTTGGCCGTGATTGTGGTTGACGATGGATGGATGGAAAATTTAGCAGGGTACCCATATTAGTAAGCCTTATTCTGTTGTTTTGTTGTAATGCTACAACGGTACAAAATGGAGAAAATAGCGAGACGCTGTTCTCATAGGCGGACAATAAATGGCTCTTGAAGTCTATTTTTGTGAACTATAGCGCTTTTTTTAAATAAATATAATGAATCAGAGTGTGAGTTATATCAGTACAAATAAAGACCTGGTCTCTTTTTGTCATCGATTAAAACATAGTGAATGGCTTGCTGTTGATACCGAATTTAAGCGCGAAAGTACTTATTTTCCATTATTATGTTTGATTCAGATAGCAACTGAGAACGAAATTGCGTGTATTGATGCACTTGAAATAGAGGATCTTTCATCGCTATATGATGTTTTGCTTAACCCTTCTATCGTTAAAGTTATTCATTCAGCCAAACAGGATCTGGAAGCATTTTATTGCAGTATGGGTATGGTTTTAACCCCTGTTTTTGATACTCAGATTGCCGCCGCTTTTTTAGGTGATCAAGAGCAAATTGGCTATGCAGCTTTAGTGGAAAAATATACCAAAATCAGGTTAGCAAAGACGCACACCCGGGCAGATTGGTCGAAACGACCATTGGTACCTGCGTTACTGGATTATGCGGCCGATGATGTTAAATATTTAGGCTTTATTTATGAGACACAAAAACAAGCGTTAAACAAAATAGAACGATACGCTTGGGCGCAAGAAGAGTTTACGTTGTTAACTTCCTTACATCATTATGCGCCTGATCCGAAAACGGCATGGCAACGGATTAAACGAATGGGACATTTGGATGTGCAGCAGCTTACGTTATTGATGCGTCTGGCTTCATGGCGTGAAAAAGAGGCAATGGAAAAGAATAAACCTCGACAATGGATTATTAAAGATCAAGTATTAGTTGATATCGCGTGTTCGTCGGCACAAAATAACGTTATGATAAAAGTACAAAATTTATCTGATACCTTATATCTTCGTATCAAATCCGAGTGTTTCATGGTTCAAAAAAATGAAGAAGTGCTTGCTCAAAATGATGTGCACAATACCCAGCCTGTAACCGCACAGGAAGTCTCTCATATTGCAATGTTACAAGCCTTGGTTAAGGTTCGTGCAACTCAGTTGAAATTACCTCCGTCACTATTGGCAACGCGCAAAGAAATAAAGCAATTGGTGCGAGGAGAACGGCCACTGTCCTTGTTGCAAGGCTGGCGTAAAACCGTGATTGGAGAGCCATTGCTTGAGCGCATTCAAGACACGCTCGATTTGAATTAGTATTTTATACTGATGCTATCTATTATTATCCCCTGTTTAAATGAAGTTCGATTGATTCCAGAATTATTACGCTGCCTGGATCGGCAACATGGTTCTATTCACTTTGAAGTTTTACTCATTGATGGTGGCAGTCGTGATGGCTCATTGGCGGTTGCGTTTCAACTTAAATGTCAGTTGAGTTACGATCTCAGACTGCTGTCTTCGCGGTCAAATCGAGCCATTCAAATGAACTATGGTGCGCTTCAGGCTAAAGGGGAGGATCTGTTATTTTTGCATGCCGATTCAATGTTCTTGATGCCTGATAGTTTGCAGCAAGCGGCACAGCATATGGCGCAACAAAGACAGCTAAAAAAAAATGTGGCAGGGCATTTTGCTTTACGTTTTAAGCGGGATCAAGTTGATCATGCCGTTGCTTATTATTTCTACGAAGCAAAAACACACTTAAACAACCTAGACACAATTAATGGCGATCAGGGTTTTTGGTTAAGTCAGTATTTTTTTAATCAATTGGGTGGGTTTGATGAAACCTCATCTTTTATGGAAGATGCGCGTTTAGCCAAAAAAATATTTGAGCAGGGAGAATGGACGACATTACCCGCCTTGCTTGAGACTTCGGCGAGAAGGTTTGAAACGGAAGGGCTCAAGCAACGCCAGACACTGAACGCACTATTATGTGGTTTCAATCATATTGGGATGAATCATTATTTTGCCAAAGCGGGTAGTGCATATCGTACTCAGATGTATACGAAGCGGCTGAATTTATACCCTTTTTTTAAATTAGCACATGATGTTAGTCTTGAATATGGCGTCATAACCGCATTAGCACGATGGTATGCTACGGGTGAATATGTTGCGTCCAATGCCTGGCAACTTGCTTTTGCTCTGGATTGCCGAAAAAATCAGCGTAGAGGTTTGTCACCGGGTGAGGGTGAGCTATCGAGTTGGAAAATTTATAAAAAAACGGTGCGTTACGGGGTTGAATCGCGGTTGGGTTATGGCATCACGGCCATACTTACATTTTTCTGGTTTTATGCCACCTTGGGTCTTATGAGGTTAAAGCTGGCTCTATAGTCAAGGCAGTGATGCAAAAATATAAGATATAAATTTTATTGCTGTGATCTAATTAGTGTTCGCCCGAAAATTATTCAACCTCATAAAAAAATCACTCCACTTTACCCATTGAAGAAAATCTTAGGCCACTCAGAGAATGATTGAGTGCATTGAAAATTTAGAAATCCTACAACCTCGTTATGTGTGCTCGGTGGTAAAAAAACCAGGAAATCCAAAGCAAGGCCGAAAGCCCAATAGCGGTGAATATTGCAGGCTTGGGGTCGTCAATAGAGCTGATTGATCCTGCGTAAGATGCAATGAGTACATATGGCACTGAGCTAATCGACCATGCAATCAAAAATTTACTGAAGGGCATGCGTGTCATTCCGGAAAGGCACGCTGTCACTTCAGGCAATATAGGCATGGCTCTGGACAAAAGTATCATCACAACCCCGTGCTTTTGAAAAGTAAGAATTGCCTCGTTACGTTTGATTTCATCTCTTACCAGAAAATTAAGAATGGTACTTCCATAGTATTGACTTAACATATAACCAAAAATACCCGCTAGCATGAGTCCAGTTAATGCTGCAATGGCACCATTGGTATGACCTAGGAAATAACCTGAGAGAATGATGATTGTTAATGTTGGTACTGCAATGAATAAATCCACAAATAGCAGTAAAGCGACTAAAGACCCTAGATATATAGGTGATATCGTCTTGGCGTGTATTAGCCAACTTTCAATTTGCTCTATCGTTAATATCCCAGTGAACTTAATGAGCAAAAAAGTGGAGGCGAAAAATGCTGCAATAAGAAAAATAATTTTTATTAATGGTTTCATTACTATCACGCCTTCATGGGTATGTGATTGAAATATTTATCCCGTCTTTGAACTGCTCTTTTAGCAGCTTTGAATTGTTATATTTGGGAGCGCCTTTTAGACTTATTTTCTGGTCGTTAGAAAACCCAAGACCTTCTTTTGGCCATATCCCCGTCCAGTTTTTGCTTACTTTTCCATCGCCGTTTTCATCATGTAGCACCTTAACGGCCAATTCTTCCATGTTCACATCAAAGCTAAATTTCATCGTTTCATTCCGTAATTTTTTTGACTGAGTAAAAAATGCCATTTCATGTTTTTTTGGAAACCCTTCTTCACCAAAAATCATTACAATAATATTTCCACCCCGTTTTATATCAATATTATTCACTTTGATTTTTAAATCTGTTGCCCATGTGTTATTCGCTGATATCATAAAAACTCCAAATAAAATAACGTAAAACTTATTCATAAAATTCCCCTTTTTAATGTTTTTTCATGATTCGCTGCGCAATTGATGGGAATAGTCTGAGCAGTGCCCTGAGCAGTTTGACTTTGCCAATATCATGATCTGGTATATCGCGTTCAATTCCATAAATAATTTTTCTTGCTGCGACTTCAGGGGGTGTTTTGTTTTTTCCTCTGCCTTTTGTCATTGCTGTGTCAACCAATTCCAAGAATGCTTGCTGAACACTAATATTTGTTTTTTCGAGCTGATAACGAAGTGATTGGGAGAAAATGTTGAGTGCCCCCTTTGTTGCACAATAAATTGCTGACGATGTTTTTGGTGTGAGTCCGAGTCCGGAATTAACGTTCATGATAACTGCTTTTTCTTTATGTAATAAGGCAGGTAACAACAGGTAAGTCATGTTACAGATGCTGGTAAAATTTAACGCTATTTCGTAAGAGATGCTTTCGTATCTAAATTTTTCATCCATGACTGTTGCTGTATATTGAACAGCTGCATTGTTAATCAGTATGTCAATCGATTCATAACGCTTGATAATAATGTCTGCTACTGTTTCTATATCTCCAGTCTTCGATAAATCGGCCTGGTAAGTAGTGACGCCATCAAATTTTAGGGACAGTTCATTAAGTTTATTTGTATTTTTGGATATCACGATCACTTCATTATCAGGACAAAGGTATCTCACCATTTCATATCCGATACCGGAAGTGCCGCCGGTAATGACAATGCGTTTATTATTAATTTTCATGGCAGTTTTCCTTCTGCGTGACTTGTTGAACGTTTTGCTTTTGCAATTTGCCACATAATGACAAATCCGACGCTCAGATTGTTGGTGCGCTCTATCAGCGGACTATCCATAAATATTGCGTTCGACAGCACGTCATAGCGAGCGACTCCGATGACCGATAATCTCTTGAAATGCTTATCTATAGATAAGGTGATTCGGCTACCACTGTAACCACTTCTTGCATCGTATGTGGGGCGTACTGAAGTTTCGTATTGGGTTGACACATCGTAAAAATAGCTATGATAGCGACGATCCGCAAAAACAGGGCCAAATAAAAGCTCGCCCTTCCAGTTATTAACGTGGTGTTTTATGCTAATAGAGGGTGCAAACGTCCATCCACGGTTTCTTATAGCGAGACCCTCTATATCTATGGAAAAGGCCGCTCTTATGGGAAGTTCTAACGATAACCGGGTATTTTGATCTTCAGATTGCCAAAAATTAGTAATGAGTGATGGCCCGATTTCAAATGTTGTGTCTAATCGTGGCATCCCCTCTCGTGCGCTATTGTCGTCAGGGCTGGCGGGCAGACTCCCAGCAAGGCTTACATCGAGATTCACTGTTTCAGATGTATAGAGCAACCCTTGTATTTTTCCATCGCTTGCTTTGAGGCGTTCACCTCGGTATATCAAGGCCGGAAATGGGTATATAGGCGTACTGTAGCTATTGGATCCACGGTAATGGGGTAATTGCATGCCCATCAGGCCTGCGTGAATTTCCCAGAGAGGCTGGTGTTCGGCCCAGACATACGTGGTATTGATAAAAATTACCGATATAAAGAGTTGTTTGAATAGTCGCTTCATAGTTTAATTAACTCAAATTTTGAGCCTTAACTCATTAACCGAGGTTAAAAACAGATGAATTTTCATGAGCTTCTACAGATTGAAGGAGTAATGATAGAAAAGGAAAAGGGCGAACATGTTTTTATGCAGGGGGATTCAGACAAGTCACTCTATGTCATCCAATCAGGCTTATTGAAGGCCTATTACACATCTGAGAATGGAAAAGAGTCTATAAAATCATTTTTTTTATCCAGTGATATAATTGGAAGCCTGGCTTCATCCTATTTAGGAGGAGCTTGTTCTTTTAGCCTTCTTTGTTTGGAGCCTACGATTCTGACCAAAATACCGTTTAAAAAACTTCGAGATTACTGCAAAAAAGATGTAAATATGGCGAATGAAATGATTGAACTCTTACTCCGTTTTGCTATGAAAAAAGAGAAACGAGAGTATGAATTTCTATGTCTAAGTGCCGAGGAGCGGTTTTATATACTTGAAAACAATTCCCCAAGCCTTTTAGAAAAAGTAACTCAAAATGATTTAGCACGTTATTTGGGGGTTACGCCTGTTGGTTTGAGCCGAATTAAAAAGAGAACACTTAGAGCCTGTAAATAACTTATAATTCTACTTATTGTGTCTTAGGGATGAAAATTAAATAACTTATACATCTGGCATCACAACTTCGGCTCCTCTTTGAACGTTTTTCAATCAAAAAATACGCACTTTAGCCCACTAAAGCTGCGTTTTTTCTCAATCAGAACGTTCAAATAGAAACCAAATTTGTACGTCACTTGCATAAGTTATTTAATTTTCATCCCTTACCGGTTACTTTATATGAAAATAATCAGTACATTCTCTATTTTGATTTTACTTGGATTTACCGTGCTCGGGTGTGAACTAATTATCAACAAGTTTGCGTTTCACCCTGACAATGTAAATGTTATACCAGCAGATAAACTACCTCACGGAATTCAAGAGATCACCATTAGTACAAAAGATAAGGTGAAAATCACCTCTCTTTATTTGCCGTCATCTGAATCAGATAAACTTCTAATTTACTTTCACGGTAATGCGGGAAATATTTACCACAGAATTCCAAGCTTGCTTAAGCTTAGTCAGCTTGGTGTTAATGTGATAGGTGTAAGCTATAGGGGATATGGGAAGAGCGATGGTGACCCCAGCGAGGAAGGAATATATCTAGATGGACAAGCAATATTCCAATATGCAGTTGAACGCATGGGTTTTTCTAAAGAAAATATCATAATATTTGGGCGTTCGATAGGCACTACGGTGGCTATCAATACGGCTCAAAACAAAAAAATAGGTGGGGTCATCTTGGTTACACCTCTAACAAGTGGAAAAGATCAAGCAAAGGTAGGAGGGTTATGGGCGATATCATCATTGGCAGGAAATTCATTTGATAATTTTACGAAAATTGAAAATATTGATTCTCCACTTCTAGTTATTCATGGTACAGATGATAGTGTCATTCCTTACTCCATGGGTAAAAAAATATTCGATAAAGCAAAAGTAAAAAAGGAGTTTGTAAAAATTAAAGGTGCAAACCACAACAATTTGCATGATGTCTTTGAGCAAGAATATTGGTTGCCAATCATTCAGTTTATCAAGAGTCTATAGGGTTAATTTCTGAATATTGAGATATGTCTTCACCGTTTTTCTTAAAATACGACACCAATATTCCATCTGACTCAACTGCGTTTTTTCAGATTAACAAAATTATTCATAACACGACACCATTGGGTGATGAAACCGATTGGGAAGGTAGTATTATTCGCAATAACTAAAAACTTATTACTGATTTTTCTTATACTTACTTATAATTATTTTATTTTGGCTTGATAATTGCTGAATAGTATTCGAACGTCTAAGCAATATTTTTTTAGTTCTAACCAAAAAGGAAATCGATCCATGGATGATATCCACCGAGAAAACTTGTTTTATATTGAGCGAATATTTCGCGTGATAATCGGTATAGTCTGTTTACCTATCGCGTTTACTATTCTTCCTAATACAACCGCGTTTGTATTACTTATTTCTCTCTCTCTGTATCTGTTGCACACCGCCTTGCTTAAGTGGGATCCATTCTACTTTTTTATTGAAGTGACTTTACGATTGTTTACACTGGCGAGAATAAAAATTCATGCCTTTGGGGATAACGCAAATGTGGGAACGTATGCCTAACTTCATTTGTATTTTGTAAGTCATTAGGGAGTAGCATTGCTGTTCCCTGTTTATTCCTGATTTTTTGGGTATAAACTTATGGCGTGCTACGGATTGCAAAGGATAGGGCTTCTCCTTCTTTATCGCTGGTACAGTAGACGCTGTGCCAATTGCAATTCGTGATGCTTTTTTGCGGTAACAAAATGAGATCTCCCGCCGAAAGTTGATAAGCGTAACCTTGAGCCAGTAACTGCTGGGTAAAGCTTGGACTTTGATTAATAAAAACTTCTAGCGGGTCATTTTCCCGTTCGTCCAGGTAAGCACTCAAGGCGTCCGGGTTTTTAACCAAATGGCTTAAAAATTGAATAAACTCCGGCTTGATTTCATCGGCCAATAGATCCAGTTTTTTTTCATCTTTAAAAAATAAAATAATTTCTTTAACTAAATTGTTTTTGGCTAAGCTAATCCAGACTGTTTCACCGCTCAGTTGTGCATAGACGACACCGAAATGGCCGGGCTCTACATCCTGGTGGAATTGCGCGCCTCCTTTGGGTGCATTGAAATAAATAATACGTTCGACATAGGCGACTTGATCAATATCGAGCAAAGATTGTAAGAGCGCCGCCAATGGCTTATTTTGGCTGATGAGTACAGATTCTGGAAAGACTGTCTCGGTGAGGTTTCCAGCATGGCGTTGGCGCTGAAAATCTTCGGCAACGTTTTCATAACCGGCGATACCGAATGAAAAACGCAGACGAAAAGAGGGGTCTTCTTCAATGAACGATAACCAGGAGAGTTTGATCCATAAATTTTCAGCAATCACATCCCCTTCTTGTAATACATCAAATTCCAGGGTGACAATTTCCTGAGGATCCGCTTCATCTTCCGTTGTCGCTAACATATCATATACAGGTAACAATCGTCCGCTATAATAGGGGGCATCAAGGAGTTCATCACAGGCTTTGCCATTGATTATCTGACGGTAAAGTGCGTGCGAATGACGGACTTCCTCCTGAAAGTTGACTTGCTCAGCCGTAATATAGCCCGGTAAATAGAGAGCCTCTTGACTTTCCCATATTTTTTTGGCCTGCTTGATATCAAAGGATTTGATCGGCGTATTGAACGGGGCGACCCAGGCGACTTGATAGCCTCTGCGTTGCAACAAGCGGGGCGGTTCGCAGCCTTTTTCACGAGCAATGACGGTTGCTTGTTCTCTAGACGTTGCGGCAGGTGCAATAAAATGAAGTGGGTTAATCGTTTTTTTGAGCATAGGCTTAAGCATAACAAATTTATTAAAATATCGTGAATCAAAAAAATAAAACGTTCTATAGCGAAATTGACCGGTGTATGTTCAAAGATCAACACGCTCTTCGGCAATGTCTGAAAAAAGCAACGACGACAAAAGATCAAACGGCGTTACAGAAACTCAAAGAAGCCATCAGCCGGTCACAGCGGGTGTGCGAAATACGTCGTCAGGGCGTGCCTGCCATCACCTATCCCGAAGCACTGCCGGTCTGTGAAAAACGAGCAGACATTGCGCAGGCGATCAAAAATAACCAGGTCGTGATTATTTGTGGCGAAACGGGTTCGGGTAAAACCACTCAACTACCCAAGATTTGTCTGGAACTGGGCCGAGGTATTCAGGGCAAGATTGCGCACACCCAGCCGCGACGGGTTGCCGCGCGCAGTGTTGCTGCAAGAATTGCGGAAGAGCTGGGCAGCGCACTTGGCGAGTGTGTGGGTTATAAAGTTCGTTTTAGTGATCATACCCGTGAAACCAGTTATGTGAAATTAATGACCGATGGTATTTTACTGGCTGAAACGCAAGGGGATCGTTTCCTCAATCAATATGACACTATTATTATTGACGAAGCGCATGAGCGTAGCCTTAATATTGATTTTTTATTGGGTTATCTTCATCAGTTGCTCCCCAGGCGGCGTGATCTAAAAGTGATTATTACCTCTGCGACGATTGACCCACAACGATTCTCCAGTCATTTTTCTGATGCCCCCATCATTGAAGTGTCAGGTCGAAGTTATCCCGTTGAAACTTTATATCGTCCTCAATTAGAGCTAGAAGAGGGCGCTCAAACTCGTGATTTACCGCAAACGATACTGGATGCCGTTGATGAACTTTCTGCTTTATCCCGGGGCGATATTCTCGTTTTTTTGAGTGGTGAACGCGAAATTCGAGAAGTCGCTGAAGCTTTGCGCAAACACCATCCCCCGCACACCGAAATTTTGCCATTATATGCGCGGCTTTCTGCAGTAGAGCAAAATAAAGTATTTCGTTCTCATGCCGGGCGACGGATTGTGCTGGCAACCAACGTTGCTGAAACCTCGTTAACCATACCGGGGATAAAATACGTCATCGACCCAGGAACGGCGAGAATAAGTCGATATAGTCACCGTAGCAAATTGCAACGGTTGCCGATAGAACGCATTTCACAAGCCTCAGCCAATCAACGTGCAGGACGCTGTGGGCGAGTCAGTGCCGGGATTTGTATTCGCCTTTACAGTGAAGAGGATTATATTAATCGTGATGAATTTACACTGCCGGAAATTCAACGGACGAGTTTGGCGGCCGTTATTTTACAAATGAAAGCGCTGGGTTTTGGCGATATTGATCAATTTCCTTTTGTCGATCGCCCCGATTTAAGAATGATTAAGGATGGCCAGCAAACACTGCATGAACTGGGGGCGATGGCGTCATCCGGAAAACTAACCCAGGTTGGACGACAACTCGCCAAGCTGCCTATTGATCCGCGCATTGGACGGATGATTCTCGCCGCCAATGAAGAGTCTTGCCTCACTGAAGTGCTGATTATTGCTGCTGTACTTGCTACGCAAGACCCCCGGGAGCGCCCACTTGAGGCACAGCAAAAAGCCGATGAAAAACATCGAGCATATAAAGATGAACGCTCCGATTTTATGGCTTTTTTAACACTGTGGAAAATTTATCACGACAACAAAAAACATCTTAGTGCCAATAAACTAAAAAAGTTTTGCAAGTCGGAATTTATTTCCTATATGCGGATGCGTGATTGGCGTGATGTGCATACTCAACTCACGATGCAAGCGACACAGTTGGGGTTAAAGTTGAACGAGACTCCAGCAGAATATGCCAATATTCATCGTTCCTTATTAACCGGCCTGCTCAGTTATATTGGGCTTAAGCAAGCGGGACGAGAGTTTCTCGGTGCCCAAAATAAAAAAATTCAAATATTTCCCGGTTCTGCTTTGTTCAAAAAAAGTCCTAAATGGATTATGGCCTCTGAAATTGTTGAGACAGCTAAAATATACGCCAGAGTGGTTGCCAAAATAGAACCGGAATGGTTGGAAAGAGTCGCAGCGCATTTAATAAAACACAACTACAGCGAGCCACATTGGGAGAAAAAACAAGCCATGGTGATAGGCTTTGAGCGTTTAACGCTATATGGTCTGACCTTGCTGGAAAAACGTAAAATTGACTATGCAAAAGTGGATGGAGGACTTGCTAGAAAAATTTTTATTCGATCGGGATTAGTGGACGGTGAATTACAAAGCAAGCTGGCCTTTTTTAATCAAAACCAGACGTTGATTGCTGAAATTAAAGATTTAGAGCATCGTTCTCGGCGGCAGGATATTTTGGTTGATGAAGAAATTTTATATGACTTTTATAATCAAAATTTACCGCTGACCGTTTGTGATCGACGGTCATTGGACAAATGGTTTAAAGGCGCCAGTGCTACGCAGCAACAAGCCTTGTTATTAACAAAAGACGATTTGTTAGCTAAAGACGAGAGTGGGGTGAGCGATACAGATTATCCACCTCATTTTATGTTTCAGGATTTAAAAATGCACTTACAGTATCATTTTGAGCCCGGGCATGAGTTAGATGGGGTGACCGTTGAAGTGCCATTCGGCCTATTAAATCAGCTCTCGACAGCGCCATTTGAATGGCTGGTGCCGGGCTTGTTAAAAGATAAAATTATTGCTTTGATCAAGGCACTGCCTAAATCGTTGCGTAAAAATTTTATTCCCGCTCCCCAGTTTGCAGATGCGTGCATGGCAACCATTCAAACAAAAGAAGGTGCTTTGCTGACAGCGCTCAGTCAGGTTTTGTTGAAAATGACCGGGGTTAAGGTGTCTCCTGCCGATTGGCGACCTGATGCAATCAGTCAACATTTGTGCATGAATTATCGTGTCATCAACCCATCTGGGGAACCGGTGGCGATGGGGAGAGATTTAGCGGCATTACAACGCCAACAAGGACAGGCTGCGGCTCAATCATTTGCTCAAACGGAAGTCGCCGGTTATCCGATAAAAAACATAAGAGATTGGGACTTTGCCGTACTCGATGAGCAGGTGGAAATTGAGCAACAAGGTGCTCGGATTATTGCTTATCCAGGCTTATTTGATGAAAAAAACAGCGTCACACTTAAGTTATTTGATACGGCTGAAAAAGCGCAACAGGTGACGCAGCTTGGGCTGCGACGTTTGTTTATGCTCAATTTAACAGAGCGTCTGCGTTACATTGAAAAAAATATGCCAGATTTGCAACGCAGCTGTTTATTATTTTCCAGTGTGGGTACCTGCCAACAGCTAAAACAGGACTTGGTACATGCGGCGGTTGATTCAGTTTGTATTATCGAGGGTGAAAAGGTGCGTAACAAAACCTCATTTGAGGCGCGTCTTGAACAGGCAAAAAAAGAAATTATTGCCAGTGCGAATAAGCGGGCAACACAGGTTCACACGATTTTGGTTGAATATCACGCGGTCAACACCCGACTTGGAAGCATGAATAAACCGGCATGGAAAAATGCAATAATAGATATTCGCAGACAATTAAATGCCTTGGTGTATCTGGGTTTTGTCAGTGCAACCCCGGTGGAATACTTGTTTCATCTCAGGCGTTATTTTAAAGCGATGGATAAACGTCTGGATAAACTTAAGCTGGGTGTGACCCAGGATGATCGCATCATGGCGCAGTTTATTCCTTTATTAATCAGGTATGAAGACTTGATTAAAAAGAGGCGTTCATGCTTGCCTATCCATAATGAATTACAGCGTTATCGATGGATGTTAGAAGAACTAAAAGTCTCGTTGTTTGCACAAGAACTAAAAACGGCAATACCCGTTTCAGTTAAAAGGCTGGATAAACAATGGGATAAAATCATTAGAACTATCGCTCTATAGGGTAAATTCATAACGCCATGGGTTTATCATATAAAATCGCCCTAATCATTTGTCAGGTTTGTTTTACCGGTGCTTCGTTGAGTTTGTTACGCTGAAGCACCATTGTCACCATCACTGAACTTAATATACCTGGAATGATAGCAATGGGTATAGAGACACCATCAATCAGGAGTAATAACAGGGCGACGAATGCGGGGTTTAGGTAAATGTATGCATTTACTCGACTTGGACCCAGTGCAACTGTCGTGACTTGATAGAGATACACCGTGGCAAGGGTTGCCCCAATGATGAGGTATGCCATATGTAAAACAGAATCACCTTGTATCATCTCCCATTGCAGTGACTGGCCTGTGATGAGCAATGCAAGCACCATCCAGAATGAGCCGCCAATAAGTGTGCAAAATACTAAAACAATCATGTCATCATTTCGGTATAGCAGTTTCATGGCGACGGAGTAAGAACACATAAAAAAGATGGCCGCCATGAATATAAAATCCCCTTTGTTTAGAGAAAATGAAAGCAACAACGTCAGCTGGCCGCCAAAAATAACCCAGGTCGTGCCCATTATCCCGAGTAAATAGGCTATGATTTGTCTACTGGAAATGCTTTCTCGGAAGGCAATAATACATAACAGTGCGGTGACCAGTGGGACTAACGTAAATAACGTACCTGTATTTAATGCGGTTGTGGTGTTGAG
The DNA here is from genome assembly GCA_013151745.1 of Gammaproteobacteria bacterium. Taxonomy (GTDB): domain Bacteria; phylum Pseudomonadota; class Gammaproteobacteria; order JAADHS01; family JAADHS01; genus JAADHS01. Next base: position 16,690 of record JAADHS010000158.1, read on the forward strand.
TGATTCAAAAAAGCCAATAAAAAAAGCAGCGTAAAAAAAGCTTATGATGATGGCTCTTGGCAAGGTAGATAATACTTTTTTTCGCCACTTGGGGTTATAAAGAATAACAGGCAACAGTAACAGGGATGCACCGGCAAAGCGTAGCAGTGTTAAAGAAAATGGATTTACTATTCCTGCAAGTTTTTCTGATGCTAAAAATGATCCTGCTACTAGTGCAGTTGCAAGCAACACTAAAAAGTGATGTTTAATATTTATCAATTTATTTTATTGCTCAAAACCATTCTTGACGACCACCTCTTCAAGATGGAGCTGTCCTGCTCTTGGCCACGTTTCTTTTGTGCTTTTTCCAACCGTCACAAACATGGTAATGATATGGTCGTCTGGAAGCTGAATCAGCTCTGCAACCTTTTCAAAATCAAAGCCGTCCATGGGACAGGAGTCATATCCGAATGACTTTGCAGCAAGCATTATCGTTTGCGCCGCAATGCCGCATGAACGCATGGCTTCGTCTCTTTGCACTTGCTCCTTATTTCGATAATAATTATCGATGGCGGGAAGCATAAACTCGCGAACTTCTTTGGGCGCATCTGCCCAATAACGCCCGGGCTCTTTTTCCCACGCCTTTAGGTCAGCGCAAAGAATGATAAACAGAGAGGCATCGGTCACCTGGGCTTGGTCGAAGGAGGCAGCTCTGATCTTTCGCCTCAAGTCAGGGTTGTTCACTATAATAAAGCGCCAGTTTTGAATATTAAAAGCGGTGGGTGACAGTATGGCTAGTGACAATATCTCGTTGATTTCTTCCTTTCCCATGCTGTGGTTTGCATCAAAATGTTTGACAGATCGACGTGAATGTATCGCTGCTATTGTTTTCATAATTTCCCCTCTACAGGTATATTTTACGCCTTGGCGTTTTGAGTAAATTCAATCACGTTATAATCCGGGTCGCGTACAAACAGCGATGTTTTGCCATTACCAAACGTCACTGGTCCTTCAGTAATCGTAATCCCGTGCGTCTCAAAAAATCTCTGTGCTTCATCAATCGAGTCGACGTGAAGCGCGTAATGAGTATAGCCCGTATATTTTTCCGAAACATCCATTAGCACATTTTTAATGTCTGAATTGTTGTTAGCGCTATTCAGAAAATTGACTGTTATCCCGCAGGGGTGACTAAGCGCAATCACACGCTCTTTCAAATCTTCCCTGATAGGTGTGAACCCTAGCTGCGCATAAAAGTGTTTGGCTCGTTCAAAATCAGTGACTCGAATCCCTATGTGGTCGATCTTGTTGATATTCATTTGCGTTCCTTTATGGCGAAAATAACAGAGAGACAAATCTTAGCTTGCTTCGACTTGACTGACAATCCAGATAAATAGAGAATAACTGTTGAAAATTTCTCAACAGTGAGTGCGGGATATGGATGGGTTTAATGCAATTCCAGTATTTGTCGCCGTGGTGGAAAGCGGCGGCTTTTCATCAGCCGCGCGCAAGCTGAATATTTCAAAGTCTGCGGTGAGTAAACGCATTACTCAACTGGAGGACAAACTCGGGGTCCGGCTGTTATATCGCACCACGCGGCAATTGAGTCTTACCGAAGCGGGGGAGCACTACTATGAAAATGCAGTGAAAGCGCTGGCTTATGCCAATGAAGCGGAAGACTCTGTTACGCAACAACAGGCCACGCCTCAGGGCCGTTTACGCATTAATGTGCCAATGTCGTTTGGGCGATTGCATATCGCACCACTCATTCCTCCGTTTCTCGAACGATATCCGAATATCCATATCGACATGGTGATGGATGACCGTGTTGTGGATCTGGTGGAAAGCGGTTTTGATCTCGCTATTCGAGGCGGTGATCTGTCGGACTCAAGCTTAATTTCCCGTAAACTTATGCCCCTGCGCCTCGTATTGTGTGCCTCCCCCGACTATTTTGCGCAACATAACATGCCGCAAACCCCGGCCGACTTAATCGACCACAACTGCCTGCTTTTTTCCTACTCTGTAAGTCAATGGGATTTTACAAAGCAGGGTAAAATAGAGCGTGTGCGGGTTTCGGGCAATTACCAGGCCAACAATAGTGAAGCCTTGCGTGAGGCGTTACTTCAAGGGACAGGGATCACTCGGATTCCAACATTCGTCGTCAGGTCAGATATCGCCGCTGGGAGACTTAACGTCGTACTCGGTGAGTATCAGATGCCAATCAAAGCGTTTTACGCGTTGTTTCCAAAGCGCCAACACCTACCAGCCAAGGTGAGGGTATTTATCGATTATATAGTTGAGTGCTTAGGAATGGATACTTGATGTGGCTTTCGTAGATGAACGTGAAATATTATCTATACCCGTGGCGTTATGAATTTAGGTGTTTTCACGCGCATCTGTACCTCATTTTCAGCTTTTCCTCAATCAAAAAAACTCGACTTAGCCCGCTAGGTCTGCGTTTTTTCTCAATCAGAAAAACCGAATCTAAGGCACAGCTACACACGCTAACACCTAAATTCATAACGCTATGGGTATATATCATGGTGCGGGTTGTTTAACTCGAACAAGTTTTTAGCGAAAATAGTGTGCGTTGTCGTAGAAATTGGCCTTGTTATTGTCAGAATGCCAGCCAGGCATTCCTAAAATAGGGAAGGGATGAAGTTGTTTTGGTGTGGTGATCGTACCATTTATACCGAATTGTTCGGCAACAAGCTCGTCAATGGTGATTAAGCGTTGCTTGAATGGGCGTAACAGGAGTTCGTCCGGTACGAGCAGTAGCAGCGTTTGTGTGGTCATACCCATATAGGGTGCAACCGTTTTTTCATAAATAGCGTGGCCGAACGTCAGACATTGTAGTTCTTGTTGCAGTTTATCTCTGTGTTCCCAAAATAAATTTTTCCATTGGTGTGAACGAATCAAGTCTAGTATGGTTTTGCTGGAGGACACAATGATGGCGCCACATTCGTCAAATAAGGTTAATGCATTTTCTAACGGGCTGCGGTTTTTTTGGTTAGATTGTGATTGTTGCCTTTGTTTGGCTGCTAAATAATGTTGTTTGTTGAGTCTCTGTTTCGTTTTTGGAAAAAGGCTCCATACTAGAACTTGAAAAAAGTCATGCCAATGGCGTGTTCGAGTTTGCACTTCTCCTTGTAAGTAGATGCGGGGTTCATACCGGTGTTTGAATAACTGAGGTTTTTCACCTTGAGGTACGAAAGTGATGGGTTTGTTACCTCCCGATAATACCGTGGTATGAGCGTATTGCAGTAGCTGTTGGTAATCATCCAGCTTTGGCCAGCAATGATGTTTTCGTAGTGCTGCGTCAAAAATGTGTAAGGGTTCGTATAATGGGGACGTGCTTAGAATGTGTCGATTCCATTGATGTTCTACAGTCATTTCTATACCCATAGCGTTATGAATTTAGGTGTGAAAAATATGGTAAGGCAGAATGACGACGAATAGCAGGCCTATTGGGAGTTATTCTAACGCTGCCATGGGAAAAACAGGGCGTGTTATTTGCCCTAAATTTATAACGCTATGGGTATATTCTATTTCACCAGCTGTTGATGGGGTTGATGATCCGTTTTTTTGACAAGCTATTACGAGGTTTTTTCTGTATTTTCCTCGCTGAGATAACCCTGTAACGTATTGAGTAATTGTATACAGGCCTCTTGAGAACTTAAGCCTTTTGGTCGCGGTCCATTCGCTTTTAATTGACCTTGTTTAGACCAATAACAGCGCAAATTACGTCCATTGTCGTTATCCGTACGAATGGTGAGCCCGTGTTGCCAGGGGTGATAGCTGGCAAATATTTCCCCGCCAACATAATAAGTATAACCTCGTGCTTTATTGTCCCACATAGCCTGGTGATTTTGACGGAGTGCTTCGCCTGCACCGCGTGCAGGGTTGTAATAGGCTGCATACCATTCAGGGCTTGGGCCTGTTGAAGAAGGCGCCATCCCATGCGCTACAGTGTTGCTTGGCACTGTAGGTTGAAAAACGGAACATCCAGTCAGCCAGCACAACGCACTGAGAATGACTATTTTTTGACCGCAGCCACCCAGGCTGTGGGTGACGTGTCGCTGGTTTGCCTCAGTCATGCTGGCGTTCTCCTCGCTGAAAATTGGCTCTATAGAAAAGTATACCCTATTCGTGGCATAAAAAATTAGACTCAGACGTTGACACGCAGCAAGTAGAGAGAACTTGCCTAACCAGCTAATATCACAGCATTTGTTGCGTTAGAATGAGTTGTTGATGTTTCTAAAAAGCTTGCTCGTAGTCGGACAACCTGTTTTCGGGCAGCTCCCCTAGCGTGACGTCATCTGGAATAGCGTCGCTTGCTGTGAGATCAGAGTGATCCGTTTCAAGGGTGAAGCCCATTGGATCATCGGTTTGGAGCGAACAAGGTAGAGTCAAATTTCAAGCTCACGACAAATGAAATGACGCTGTATTAGTGCAAAGTACTGGGCGTAAGTAAATAAAATTCAGGAATATTGGCATCAAAATGAAAGCCATCATCGGCAATCATTTGATAACTGCCCGTCATTGAACCATTTGGCGTTTTCATTATGGTACCGCTGGTATATTGAAAGCCTTCACCAGGTTTTAAGTGAGGTTGTTCACCGACTACGCCGTCACCCTTAATTTCTTGAGTTTCACCAGTTGCATTTTTAATGATCCAATGACGGGTGAGCAGGCGTGCTGGCTTGCGACCATCATTAGTGATGGTGACGGTATATGAATAGACATAATGCCCCTGTTCAGGACGTGATTGTTCTTCAATGTAATTGGGCGTTACTTCCACACTGATTTTGTAAGAGTTATTATTCATAAAATACCGGCATTGTCAGTTCAGACAAGCTTAACAAAAAAATACCGCTATTGTCAGTTTTTCTGAATAAGGTTTGGAGTGTACTTCTTCTCGTGACTGGGGCAAAATGCGGTTCATGAATGATCAGGCACAGCAACTTCTCAATTCCGTTTTTGGCTACTCCCAGTTTCGTTTTCACCAGCAGCAGGCTATTAATCATGTTATTTCGGGAGGAGATGCGCTGGTTGTGATGCCAACCGGCGGTGGTAAATCGCTGTGTTACCAAATTCCGGCTTTAATGCATAAAGGAACAGGGGTTATTGTCTCGCCGCTCATTGCGCTGATGCAGGATCAAGTCAATGCGTTGCGCCAGCTTAACATCAAAGCTGAGTATCTGAATTCCAGCTTGTCTGCTGCGGAAGCATATCGCGTTGAGCAGGCAATGCTTAACGGCGAGCTTGATATGTTATATATTGCCCCAGAGCGTTTGTTGATGGAGCGTACCCTGAATTTATTGGAACGCGCGCAATTGGCGTTATTTGCTATTGATGAAGCGCATTGTGTTTCGCAGTGGGGGCACGATTTTCGACCCGAATATTTACGTTTATCTATTATAAAAAATCGTTTTCCGGGTGTCCCTTGTATTGCTTTGACCGCCACAGCAGATCCGCCAACGCAACGTGAAATTATAGCTAAACTGGAGCTTGATCACGCCGCCGCTTATATCAGCGGCTTTGATCGACCTAATATTCAATATCGTATTACCGAAAAAGAAAATGCGAATGCTCAACTATTAAGCTTTTTGCGCAAAGAGCATGTGGGTGATGCTGGTATCGTTTATTGTTTGTCACGAAAAAAAGTGGAGTCCGTTGCGAACTGGTTGAACCAAAAAGGCATCACCGCGTACCCTTATCATGCGGGCTTGACTCAAGACGTACGTAAAATAAATCAGCAACGTTTTATTCATGAACGAAGTGTGGTCATGGTGGCGACCGTCGCTTTTGGCATGGGCATTGATAAGCCGGATGTGCGATTTGTTGCGCACCTGGATATGCCGCGCAGTATTGAGGCTTATTATCAAGAAACGGGGCGAGCGGGTAGAGATGGTCAACCCGCAACCGCCTGGATGGTTTATGGCTTGCAAGACATAATTATGTTGCGAAAAATGCTGGATGGCTCTGAAACAGATGAAGAACGTAAGCGTGTAGAGCGCCATAAATTGGAAGCAATGCTGGGTTTATGTGACATTATCACGTGTCGCAGACAGGCTCTTTTACTGTATTTTGGTGAACAAACCGGTGAAGCCTGTGGTAATTGTGATACTTGTTTGCAGCCGGTACAAACCTGGGATGGGACTGAAGCAGCACGGATGGCCTTGTCGGCAGTTTATCGAACGGGGCAGCGTTATGGCGTGAATTACGTAATTGATGTGTTATTGGGTAAAAGCAATAAACGGGTGACCGAGCAAGGGCATCAATCCTTGAGCACTTTCGGAATAGGCAAAGCCCATGACGCCGCGCAATGGCGAACCATTTTTCGACAACTGATTACCCAAGGGATACTGAGTGTTGATGTTGAAGGCTTTGGTGGCTTGTATTTAAATGATGCGAGTCGACCAGTGTTGCGCGGCGAGCAATCGTTGCAATTCAGAAAACAAATTGTGCAAGAGCGGCAACGTAAAAAAAGCAAGCAACCTGTTTCGTCTGGCGACGAAGGACTGTGGAACAGCTTATGCGAATTAAGAAGGAAGATCGCCAGCGAACAAGGCGTGCCTCCTTATGTTATTTTTCATGATGCTACCTTGATGGAAATGGTAGAAAGGCAACCACAGACATCATCACAATTTGCCGCTTTATCCGGGGTAGGGCAGCATAAACTGGCTAAATATGCTGATGTGTTTATGGAAAAAATAAAAGAATTTATCAGCGATACCCATACAACAACAGGCAGCACCGCTGATGAAACCTTGGTGTTATTAGAGCAGGGGTTATCTGTAGCGGCAATTGCCGCCAGCAGAGCACTTAAAGAAGAAACAATTTATACCCATTTGGCCGCAGCGATAGAGCAAGGACAGGTTGAGCTTCAGGATGCGGTAGTGATGCCAGAGACGGAGCGGCAGTTAATAGAAGACGCGATTCTGACACATAGAAGTTCAGCGACTAGTGAACCTTTAAGGCTACGCCCTGTTTATGATGCACTGGGTGGTACGTATGGTTATGGTGTGTTGCGCTGCGTCGCAGCTTCGTTATAAATTAAAAGAGGTGAAAAATTAAAATGGACAGGGTTCGCGCACAATCTCAATTTGCTGTACAGGCTTATTCTCTGGTTGAAGCATTGCAACTCAGATTCGTAACGCAGCTCAATAATATCAGCGATGAACTGGGCAAGAGCCAAAACTTTATGCCCACGGAGTGGTTTCGTGATTCAGGCATACACGGGGGAGGTATTCGTTTTGGCGCGACAGATGCAAGTCTGTTCAATCGTGCCTCGGTTAATGTATCGCAGGTACAATATGACGACGATGACAGTAAAAGCCTGGCTTCTGCCTCCGCAATATCAACTATAATTCACCCTCAAAACCCGTTGGCACCTTCGGTTCATATTCACCTTAGCTGGACAGAATTAAAAGGTGGAAAAGGCTATTGGCGAATGATGGCCGACTTGAATCCAGCGATTGAAAACGCCGCAGATAAAATTCAATACGCGCAGCAACTGGAGCAATCCGCTCCCGAACAATATGCGGAAGCATCGGCGCAAGGGGATCGATATTTTTTCATTCCAGCATTAAATCGCCATCGGGGTGTCACGCATTTTTATCTGGAAAACTATTCCACGGGAGATTTTTGTGCGGATATGGCCTTGGCAACACGTGTCGGTGAAATCGCTATTGATGCTTACTGCGATATTTTGTCCTCGGCACTCACAACGCGCACGACACCCAGCGAGTCAAATTACCAGCAACAATTAGATTACCATACACTTTATTTTTTTCAGGTGCTCACACTTGATCGAGGTACCACTTCAGGTTTATTAGTACATAATCAAAATGACGTCGGCATTTTGGGCTCACTCCCAGCGCAAGTTAACCGGGATTTGTTGATTTCCTGGCGAGACAAGATGCAGACACCACAAGATTTATTGTTGGATGGCATTGTTGGTTGCCTGCCTGAAACAACAATTTGCACTATAGACGATGAAACCAAGCAAGCGTTGGCGGATGCAATCCGGTATCATTATCAAAACAACCCGGCTGCGCTGGATATGCAAGCGACAGGAAATTCAGTGCCCACTACGGTTGATAATCATAAATAAGGAAAGGTGACGCAAAAGCAAACGCCTTTGGGTTGAGTCACGTTGTGGGCAGAGACCGTGGCGCGATGATGTTGGGCAATTAAACGAACGACATAAAGTCCCAATCCTAAATGAGGCTCTTTACTGCCTTGTTGACGAACGGAAACCATTGAGTTAAAAAGATCATGTTTCATGTTGTCCGGAAGGTGAGGGCCTTGATTGAATACACTCAGCTCAATTCCCCCTTCTTTGTGTGAGAGCGCTATGGTTATAGGGGTGTTCGTAGCGGAAAAATCGATGGCATTGCTTATGAGTTTATCCAATAATTGCGCGATAAGGTCGGGGGTGCCTTTGATATTAAGTGTCTTTGTTGAGATTGATAATGTTTCCGAAAAAACAATAACGTTATTGTTGTAGGCCAGTTGATATCCTGATACACAGCTTTTGATAAGAGGTGATAATTCGAAAATACTAAATTTTTCTTGCTGTAAGGTTTGTTCCAGTCTCGTTGCTTCGCTCATTCGGGTTAGTATTATGCTCAGGCGTTCCAGACCTTTTTTGGCGCGATCAACATAAAGAGCGGCTTCTGTTGCTTCCTCTGCCTGATCAAGATTATCCAGAGAAGAGCGTATGATGGCAATCGGGGTGCGCAATTCATGCGATAGTTTGCTGGACATACTTTCCAGATATTGGTTGTATTCATTTAATCGCTTCAAAATGTCAGTAAAGCTAACGGCAAGATCACCAATTTCATCACTGGCGGAGGTATAGGTGAGAGTGCTTTTAATCTGTCCATCAGGACTGATGGCCTGCTCAGTTTCATCTCGGAGTTTTTTAATGCGATAGGACAGTCGAGCGGCAATGAGTAACAGCACGGTTGCGGCGGTGATAAAGGTCAATAAACTTAAATTAACTACAATTTCCATCGCCCGGTTTTGCAATAAAACAGTACGATGACTGGTCTCTTCAATCGCAACGGCGCCAATGATTTTGCCCTGACTCCATACTGGATACGAGGCCATTAATATATTGGTGTTTTTATCTTGAGTACGGCGCCACTGGGTAGAGGGTGTACCTTGTAAGGTATTTGTGATTTCCTGGTTTTCCAGCTTCGATACGGTTGACAATACGTCGTTAAAAAATTGACCCGGTTGTGGTAACAGTAACGTGTAAAAAATATTTTTAAGGTTGTTGAAAAATGATTGTTGAGTTCTTTTTTCAAGCTCATTTATCGGGTCTGAAGGAGTATGATGGCCTTCAAGTTGCCCGGTTAGCGCGACAACTCTGCGGTGGTGATCAATTACCCAGGTGCGTGAAGAGGGGGTGTCCAGGCGCTGTAGTAGTGATTCAAGATCAGGAGACGGAATGACAATCGAGCTGAGTGAAACCGATTTAGTCTTGTTGGCATCCAAAGTCGCATAGTTTATGTCATGCGAATCTTGATCTATATCGCTGATGATGATGCCCAGGCGGTGACCCATTTCAGCAATTGGAATTTCAATCTCGATATTATAACCTGTTGCCGTTTCATGCCACACGGAATGAATGTTGAGTGCGTTGGACTCTAAGACGTGGAATTGATCTTTGGACCACGTGACTTGACGTGCCTGGACGCGGCCGGGTGCCGCAGTGGTAATACGGTATTTTTCAATTTTTCCATTAGGTCGCTCTAAAATGAGTGTTAAAGCATCGCTATTATTGAGTGATTGATCTTCGTAAGGGCGATAGATGACCTGATCATCTTTGATCTCAAAATACAAGTAGAGCGCATCCTGATCACTGCCAATCCAAAAGCGGGCATCCAGCGTGGTTTGTACAGGCTCAGGTCGTGATGTCTCATTGAGATGTGTGAACAGGTTATGGCTTTTTTCTGGATAGGGGTGCCATTCTTCGCCGTAACCATCAAGAGTGATCGGCAGGCTATGCGGTCGCACATACAAATGGTGAGCATCAGGGTGAGCAGAAGACGTACTGATAGTGAAAAGTTCGGGGCGCTCATGTAAGGTTGCGGCAACCATTTGCGCACGAGTTAACAGAGTCTGTTCTTGATTATCTCGAAGATACTCAGACATTTTTTGTATCTGTTGATAGCCGAAAAAAGGAATGAGCAACAGGCTTAGCGAGGCGAGAAATAGTTTTTTTCCAATACTAAAAGAAGGGGAGCGACTCTGCATATTTAATGATGCAGCCAGCGATAGCCCATGCCATAAACTGTTGTTATCGCGGTGAAACTGGAGTCTATTGCTAAAAATTTGTTTCTGATGCGCTTGATGTGGGAAGTGATGGTCGCATCGTCGACGACAATTTTAGCATCTTGCATCAGTTGCTCGCGGCTGCGCACGTGTCCTGGGTAACGAACCAAAGCATAAATCATCCAGAACTCGGTCAGGGTCAGTTCTATTTCCTGTTGCTGCCATTTCACTGAGAAACGATTTTTATCCAGTTCAAGCTCGCCTCTATGCAGTATTTCGTTATTGAGGTCGGGCGTTTGATAAGCATCCAGGCGGCGAAAAAAAGCACTTACCCTGGCGCAGAGATTCGGTATGCTGACTTCTTTGCTGAGGTAGTCGTCCGCACCCAGTCGTAAACCTGAGATGGTATCGAGGTCGCTGTCTCGTGCGGTAAGAAAAATAAGAATCAGTGTTGCCGACTGTGCTCGCAGTGTTCGGCAAAGCTCGAAGCCGCCATCCGGTTCATCTTCAAGGCCGATATCTAATAGAACCAGGTCAGGTAAATTTTGCTTAAAGGCCAGCATCGCGGTCTGTCTGTTGGCGTAAAGTTGCACTTTAAAACCCTGTTTTTTTAAGGCATCTAAGTAATTAGCACCAATGATCGGGTCATCTTCAACTATCGCTATTTCTTTGCTCACATTCATTCTCAGGTGTTTATTCGTAACCCTAACATACCTTACGGAATGGAAATTAAATAACTTTTACAATTGGCATCTCAGATTCAGCCCGTCTTCCTACACCCTCAACGACTAACGCCATGGGTGCAGAATGGATCATTTTTCAGTTTTTTTAGGTTTAAGCGTTTGCTCGATCTCCCTGCCGTCGCCTATACTTCGACTTTAAACCCAAGACTATAATTATTATGGCTAAAAGAAAACCAAAAAATAAAGGGAAAAAACTGCTTGTTAAGGCGAGCAGGGCAGAGACGGCGGATCGTCATGTTTTATATGAAAACTCGGTACAAAATACGGAAACCGAATACGAGTTTATTGATGATATTTTTCGAAAGCTGCGCAAGCGCAAGGCGTTAACTTTACGCGAAGATTTTTGTGGTACTGCGAGCATGTGTTGCGAATGGGTGCGGCAGCGGCGAAAAAACAAGGCCTTTGGTGTTGATCTGAATGAGGAAGTCTTGGCGTGGGGGAAGCTTAATAATGTAGACAAATTAAAGCCCGCTCAACAGCAACGAGTAGAGCTTACCCAGGGCGATGTGATGCGTGTCAAGATGGATCCTGTCGATGTCACCATCGCGATGAATTTTAGCTACCAGATTTTTAAAACCAGGGTACTCTTACGTAAATATTTCAAACGTGCACATGCCAGTTTGGTGGATGATGGGCTATTTATTCTTGATGTTTTTGGCGGCTACGAAGCTTACCAGGAGCTTGAAGAAGAAACCGAACACGATCATTTTACTTATATTTGGGATCAAGCCAAATACAACCCGGTGAATGGCGATCTAACGTGTCATATTCATTTCTCTTTTCCTGATCAATCCAGAATGGAAGAGGCGTTCACCTACGAGTGGCGGTTGTGGACCTTACCTGAATTACAAGAGCTGCTTGTTGAGGCCGGTTTCAGTAAAATAACTCTGTATTGTCAGGAGTTTGATGACGATGCTGAACCTGTCGGTGGTTTTTTGCCTGTCACCGTAATGGATGCTGATGCGGGATGGATTGCATTTATTGTTGCTGAAAAATGATAGCGCCGTGGATCAACTGCGTTTTTTAGGTTTAAAGGTCTGGGCGCGTGAATAAACAGGATAACAAGATGAAGGGAACTTTATATGTGATTGCTGCCGCTTCAGGGGCAGGTAAAACTTCGTTGGTGACAAAATTAGTGACGGAAGTGGCGGGTTTACGGGCTTCAGTGTCTCATACTACTCGACCAAAACGCCCTGGCGAGCGGGATGGCGAAAGCTATCATTTTGTAAGGCCTGAAGTTTTTGAACAGATGATTGCAGATGATTGCTTTCTTGAATATGCGCAAGTATTTGACCGTTGTTATGGCACATCCAAAGCCTGGGTGGCATCCCAGCTTGCTGAGGGTACAGATGTTATTTTGGAAATTGATTGGCAGGGCGCGCTGCAAATTACTTCGATGATGCCTTGTATCACGATCTTTATTTTACCGCCTTCTGTTGCTGAATTAGAGCGTCGTTTGCGTGGGCGAGGACAGGATAGCGAAGCCATTATTAACCGTAGAATGCATGATGCTATTGCTGATATGAAACACTTTGATACCTTTAACTACTTGGTTATTAATGATGTTTTTGCTGTTGCCTTGCGCGAGCTGCGTACGATCGTGGAAGCGCAACGTTTGCTGACCTCGCATCGTCGTCATGTCTATGCGAGTTTAATCCAAAAGTTGCTTAATTAACAGTAATTTATTATCATTGGCAGTCAGGTTTTTGATATATTGAGGAGAGAGTAAATGGCTCGTGTTACCGTTGAAGATTGTTTGGATCATGTTGAAAATCGTTTTCAATTGGTTTTAGTTGCGTCAAAGCGTGCGCGTCAAATTGCGCATGGAAACGAGCCTATGGTGGACTGGGAAAATGACAAGCCTACCGTTGTCGCGCTACGTGAAATTGAAGAAGGTTTAGTTGGACCCTCCATTCTGGATGAAGTCAATGCTAAAGAACATGCTGGCGAAAGTATTGTTGCAGAGGAAGAGCTTCAGCCCAAAGAAGGGGGTTGAATTTACTGAGCTTTTGCCTTGAATACAACGGAGATTATTCCTGATCCCTTCGATGAAAATGCGAGCGCAGACTCGACCGATGATTTAGCCGAAGAGTTGTGCGTGATTCTGGCTCAGTATCTGGATGCTGAGTTGATTTCCTTGATTCGTAAAGCCTACTTATACGGTGCCGAAGCGCATGCGGGGCAAACGCGCGCTACGGGTGAACCCTATATTAGCCACCCCTTGGCCGCAGCGGTTATTCTCGCCAAAATGCGCCTCGACTATCAGACCATTATTGCCGCTATTCTGCATGACGTCATAGAAGATACTAGCCGAACTAAAGCGCAGATCGCGGAAGCTTTTGGTGAAGAAGTCGCTGGGTTGGTTGATGGCGTAAGCAAATTGACGCAGGTGCAATTTGAAAGCAGGGCGGAGGCGCAAGCAGAAAACTTTCAAAAAATGATGTTGGCTATGGTGCGAGATATACGCGTTATTCTCGTTAAATTAGCAGATCGTATCCACAACATGCGCACCCTGGGTGCCATGCCATTCGAAAAACGACGTCGTATTGCGCGGGAAACTCTGGATATTTATGTCCCTATTGCGCACCGTTTAGGTATTAATACATTTTGTTTGGAATTAGAAGAGCTCGGTTTTGCAACCTTATACCCTTCTCGGCATCGTGTTTTATCTGATGCAGTTAAACGCTCAGGTGGCAATCAAGATGAAATTTTACAGCATATTGGACAATCAATATCTGAACGATTGAATTCTGAAAAGCTGTCTAATCATGTCGTGGGCAGAGAAAAACATTTATATAGTTTGTATCAGAAAATGCGGACTAAACAGTTATCATTTTCTGATGTGTTTGATGTCTATGCTTTTCGTATTGTCGTTGATACTGTCGATGCCTGTTATCGTTGCTTAGGGGTTATTCATCATTTGTACAAGCCGGTTCCCGGAAAATTTAAAGACTATGTGGCTCTGCCCAAATCCAATGGTTATCAGTCATTGCATACCGTCTTGTTTGGTCCTTATGGTGCGCCGATTGAGGTGCAGATTAGAACTGAAGAAATGGATCGTGTCGCGCATGCGGGTATTGCGGCACACTGGCAGTATAAAACGGGAGAACAGCCTTATGGTGCGCACTCAAGAACACGGGAATGGCTCAGTAATTTGTTAGAATTACAGCAAAGTGCGGGTAATTCTTTGGAGTTTATTGAAAACGTTAAAATTGATTTGTTTCCCGATGTGGTTTACGTGTTTACACCCAAAGGAGAAATCATGGAGCTACCGCGAGGCTCCACGCCTGTTGATTTTGCTTATGCGGTACATACGGATGTTGGTAATACCTGTGTGGCGGTGAAAATAGATCGACGTTTAGCACCGCTGAGTACCGCATTGTGGAATGGTAATACGGTGGAAATTATCACCGCTCCGAGTGCCAGACCTAATCCAGTTTGGTTGAACTTTATTGTCTCAGGTAAAGCTCGAACCAGCGTGCGAAATTATTTAAAAAACTTGGAAACAGGCGAGGCAATTGTTTTGGGGCAAAGATTATTAGACCAAGCATTGAGTGCTTTTTCTATACCACTTGACACCCTTTCACAGCATCGGGTTAACTTATTGCTGGAAGAATTTCAAATAGAGAATTTTGATCTCTTGCTTAAAGATATTGGCTTAGGCAATCGCATGGCTTTGTTGGTTGCTCGCCGAATAACCGAAATAATTCCCGATGTTCCGACCAAAGCCGCCAGCTCCGCTGCGCGACATCGAGCTGCTTTTAAAAATGTATTGGGTCGCTATGTTCCTGATCGTTATGTGCCCAATTGGCTAAAAGGAGAGCGTCCGGGGGGGCGCCCCTTAGCGATAAAAGGGACGGAAGGGGTGGTTGTCAATTATGCAAAATGTTGTCGGCCCATACCAGGGGACCCCGTCGTGGGTTTTGTTAGCACCGGACGGGGCATCGTCATTCATGTCGAAGCCTGTAAAAATGCTGCAGAGCTTAGAAAGCGACCTGATAAATGGATTAATGTGCAATGGGAGCCGGGTACGATAGAGGACTATGCTGTTGATGTACGTATTGATGTGAGCAATGAACGGGGTGTTTTGGCGACCGTTGCATCGGCTATTTCTGAAATGGGTGCCAATATTGAAAATGTGAATATAGAAGATCGAGATGCCAAGTTTAGTACCTTGAATGTGACGATAATAGTGCGAGACCGCAAACATTTAGCGACGATTATGCGTCATGTTAAAAATCTGGATCCGGTCTCGAGAATTATACGTACCAAGGGCTGAGGCAGAATTTTTTAAAAGATAAAAAGAGAGATTGCTATGGCAAAAAAAATAATTTCAACCGCTAATGCGCCCAAGGCAATAGGCACTTATTCACAAGCGGTAAAAGTAGGGAAAACGGTTTATATGTCGGGTCAAATTCCACTGGATCCGGCAAGCATGGAGTTAGTTGCAGGCGATATGGAAGTGCAGATTCGTCGTGTGTTTGATAATTTGCAAGCGGTTGCTCATGCTGCGGGAGGCAGTTTGCAAGATATAGTGAAGCTGAATGTGTTTTTAACGGATTTAAGTCATTTTCCGTTAGTCAATCAAGTTATGGCAAGCTATTTCACTGAACCTTATCCGGCACGTGCTGCTATTGGCGTGAAGGCTCTGCCTAAAGAGGCGGAAGTAGAAATGGATGCTATTCTTGAGTTAACTGAGTAGTACATGGTTTCTGTTCATTGTCGTCAGCATGAATCTGTTTTGCTGCAAGCGGTTACGTCTTTGAAGGGGGTGGGGCCGGCAATAGCAGAAAAATTGGTTCGTCTGCATATCTTCAGCATAGGTGACTTACTCTTTCACCTCCCGCTCCGTTATGAAGATAAAACCCGCTTGTGGCCCATGTCAACGCTGATTCCGGGGCAGTCCGTCTTGATTGAGGGTGAGGTGGCAAATACCCGTGTGGAAACGGCTCGGCGTCGTGTCTTGGTGTCGACTCTTCGTGAAGAGGACAATGAGGTCACGTTACGTTTTTTTCGTTTTTCTCGATTTCATCAGCAACGTTTGACTCCGGGCGCTAGAATTCGTTGTTATGGCGAGGTGCAGCGCTATGCCGGTGGTTTGCAGATGGTTCACCCTGAAACACACATTGTTAAACCTGGTGTTGTTGAGCTGGATGCCCACTTGACGCCAGTGTACCCGCTGGTAGAAGGCTTGGGGCAGCCCAGCATTAGAAAAATAGTTGATCAGGCTCTCTCTCTGTTGTCCGTAGAAGGTGAGCAAGCAGCACTGGGGTTAGAGTTGTTACCCCAAGCGTTGCTGGCGCAGTTTTCAATGCCCACTTTGGCCACAGCTTTAAATTTCATTCATCGACCTGATGTCGATGCCTCATTAGCGCAAATCAATGCAACGAGTCACCCGGCACAACAACGAATTATTTATGAAGAACTGCTGGCGCATCATCTAAGTCTGCGTGAATTGCGACTGCGTACTGAGCGTCATCAGGCTCCAGAGCTCAATGCCAAACCGCGCTTGCGTACGCAGTTAGAAAACAGCC
>JAADHS010000039.1 GCA_013151745.1 Gammaproteobacteria bacterium
ACGCAGGGCTGGATTGGGACTGGTCACCTGCCTTGTATGGCGACTTGTTAAAAGTGACTGGAGGGAAAGAACGGATCAAGTTTTACCTGGACGAATATAATACTGCTTTTGTTAGGCCAGAGAAGCTAGATGATTTTATTGCACAACTACACGCCTCTAAAACAGCTTATTTTACAACGATGCTCAAGGAGGGTAAATTGCCGCTGCGACCTGGTGTAGAAAGGTTGATTAATGAAGCGCGAGCAGCCGATATTCGTTTGGCTATAGCAACCACAACGACGCAGGCGAATATTACAGCGCTGCTTGAACATGCTTTTGCCGAAAAGGCGCAGTCCTGGTTTGAATGTGTCGCAGCGGGCGATATTGTTCCAGCCAAAAAACCCGCACCTGATATCTACCATTATGTGCTTGAACAAATGAACGTGAGTGCTAAACAGTGTCTTGCGCTGGAGGATTCTTGTAATGGGAATCTCTCCTCTGTTGGTGCGGGTATTCCCACCGTGATTACTTATAATAACTATACGCACGATGATGATTTTACAGGCGCTGCATTGGTTGTCGATCAGCTTGGCGATCCTGATCAGGCCTTTAATATACGTCATGGTGAAGGCTATGGTGCTTCCTGTGTTGATTTGAGTTTATTGCAAAAAATATCTTTTGCTGCTCAATGAGTGACAACCTGAAAATACCTTTTGCAAAAAGGCTGAACCATATTCAGCCTTTCCATGTCATGCGTTTACTTGAAGCTGCAAAACGTAAAGAGGCTCAAGGTGTTGCTATTGTTCATATGGAAATTGGTGAGCCTGATTTTGATTCGCCCGCTTATGTCATTGCGGCGGCTCAACAGGCACTGCAAGAAAAAACGATGCATTATACACCAGCGGCGGGTTTGCCTGAGTTACGCACGGCGATAAGCCACTTTTATCAGTGTCAATATAAGGTGAAAATAGACCCAGCACGTATTATCGTTACACCCGGCGCTTCGGGTGCTTTACAGCTGGCACTTTCGGTCTTGGTTAACTCAGGCGATTCGGTTTTGATGGCCGATCCGGGTTATCCCTGTAATCGACATTTTATTCGTTTGCTGGATGGTGAACCCATTTCCGTGCCGGTGGGTAAGGAGACGGGTTATCAGTTGACCTTACAGCAATGCCAAACGGTATGGACGACAGATACGGCGGCTGTTTTGATCTCATCTCCGGCGAACCCGACGGGTTCTATTATTGCAACGTCACAACTCAATGACATCGCCCGCTATGTAAAAGGGCAGGGCGCATGCCTTGTTGTTGATGAAATTTACCATGGGTTGACCTATGACGAGCAGCCACCCACGGCTTTAGCCCTTTCCGAAGATATTTTTGTCGTGAATAGTTTTTCTAAATATTTTGGTATGACCGGTTGGCGAGTTGGTTGGCTGGTGGCACCCAAGGTCTATGTTGAGGCGACTGAAAAACTGGCGCAAAATATTTTTTTAGCAGCCTGTACCTTATCCCAGTATGCTGCTATAGCCGCTTTGTTACCGGAAACAAAAATAGAGCTGGACAAGCGACGCGATGAATTTAAAAAGCGTCGTGATTTCCTCTGTGACGCAATTTCAAGTCTAGGGTTTGAAATTGCAGCTAAACCGGAAGGCGCATTTTATATCTATGCTAATTGCCAGAAATTTTCAAATAATAGCTATGAGTTTTGTTATGAGCTATTAGAGCAAACAGGCGTTGTGATTACCCCAGGAAAAGATTTTGGTTGTTACCAAGCCAAACACCATGTCCGTTTCGCTTACACCAGCAACCTTGAACAATTGGCAGAAGGCATTTCTCGTCTTCGGCGGTATTTAGAAAGGCGTGCAGAATAACGGGGTTATTTAAGCTCATTATTAAATCGAGGCGGGGAGATATTTTCGTTATTTCGCGCGCATTTCTTATTTTTTTATTAATTGCCTGAAATAGGCAATCGTGTCTTTGAGTCCGTGCTCCAGTTCAATGCGGGGTTCCCAGTCCAGTTTTTCTTTTGCCAGAGAAATATCGGGTTGTCTTTGTAATGGGTCGTCAGGCGGAAGGGGTTGATACTTCAGAGTTGAGCGAGAACCGGTGAGTTCAATCGTTTTTTCGGCTAACATTTTAATGGTAAATTCATTGGGGTTGCCCAGGTTAACAGGGCCTGTGACTTCGTCTGGCGAATTCATTAATTTGATGAAGCCTTCAATTAAGTCATCCACATGACAGAATGAGCGTGTCTGAGAGCCATCGCCATAAATGGTGATGGGCTGATTGTTTAATGCTTGAATAATAAAATTAGAAACGACCCGACCATCATTGGGGTGCATACGTGATCCATAGGTATTGAATATTCTTGCTATTTTTATCTTCAGGTTATGTTGGCGAAAATAGTCAAAAAAAAGTGTTTCAGCGCATCGCTTGCCTTCGTCGTAACAGGAGCGCAAGCCGATTGGGTTAACGTGCCCCCAATAGGCTTCAGGTTGAGGATGAACTTGTGGGTCGCCATAGACTTCACTCGTTGAAGCTTGAAAAATTTTTGCGTTGACTCTTTTAGCAAGCCCCAACATATTAATGGCACCATGAACGCATGTTTTTGTAGTCTGTACCGGGTCGTGTTGATAGTGAATGGGAGAAGCAGGGCAGGCTAAGTTGAAAATTTCATCCACTTCTACATAAAGGGGGAGTGTGACATCATGTCGCATGAGCTCAAAATGGGGATTATCCAGCAGGTGCTCGATGTTGTCTTTAGATCCAGTGAAATAATTATCAACACACAGTACATCATGGCCATCAATGAGCAGCCGCTCACATAAATGAGAGCCTAAAAACCCAACTCCTCCTGTTACCATGATGCGTTTACGAATTAAGTTTTTCATTTGTTTGACTTCGTTTTAAATTAGAATTACCTTCAGAGAGACGATTTTACAATACACCGCATGGGCACGACAATGAAATATCGAAAATTAGGTCGAACTGGATTAGATATCAGCGTCATTGGTTTAGGTACGATGACGTGGGGTTTTCAAAATACACCCGAGGAAGGGTTTGCGCAGATGGATTATGCGCTTGAATGCGGGATCAATTTTTTTGATACCGCCGAAATGTATGCGATTCCACCTAGTAGTGAAACCTTTGGCCGTACTGAAACCATTATTGGAAATTGGTTTGCTTCACGATTAAATCGTGACAAAGTTATTCTTGCATCAAAAATAACAGGGCCTGGTTTACCCTGGGTCAGAGAGGGCAATAATGTTATCGATAAAAAAAACATTGTGCTCGCTGTTGAGGCCAGTCTGAAGAGATTACAAACAGATTACATTGATCTTTATCAATTGCACTGGCCTAACCGAGGTTCGTATCACTTTGGTCAGGTGTGGGATTTCTCCCCTAAATTTGATGTTCAAATGGAAGAAGACAACTTTTTAGAAGTTTTGCAAACCTTGCAAGTTTTAATTCAAGCTGGAAAAATCCGTCATATTGGCTTATCAAATGAAACCGCTTGGGGGGTGATGAAGTGGCTGCAATTGGCTCAGCAAAATAATTTACCGCGTATCGTCACTATTCAGAATGAATATTCCTTGCTTTGTCGCCACTTCGAACCGGATCTCAGTGAAATAGCGATACATGAAGACTGTGGCTTGCTGGCTTGGTCACCCCTGTCCAGGGGATTATTAAGCGGAAAATACCTTGATGGTGCTCGTCCTGAAGGCGCACGGCTCATGATTGATCCTCGTATAGAGCATCGTGCTGGGTCGCCGGTTGATGCTGCGGTTAAACGATATATTGAACTGGCTCAACGTTATGACCTTGATGCTTGCCAAATGGCTTTGGCATTTGTGCATGGCCAGGCTTTTGTAAATTCTACGTTGATTGGCGCCACCAGCATGGTGCAGCTAAAAAGCAATATAGACTCCATCGATTTAAACTTGCCTGCCGGGCTGAATCAAGAAATAGAAAAAATAAGGCGTGAATACCCCATGCTTTATTAATTTGCTATGATGCAGTGTGGAAAAGGCGAGGTATTAAACCGGGGCTTTGTGGTTTTCCCATTCCTAACGGGCTGATGTTTAACGATATTAAAATGGAAATAAGAGTGGCTTTCATGTATGCTTGACTAAATTAGTAAAGTAAAGAGGTTGGATAGAATGGATATAATGGTAAAGCTTAAAGAATTGGTAGAGAGTAATACGGTGGTGATTTTTATGAAGGGAACGCCGCAATTTCCTCAATGTGGTTTTTCTGGGCGTACTGTTCAGGCTTTACAGCAATGTGGCGAAGAGTTTGCCTATGTTAATATTTTTGACGAACCTGAAGTGCACCAAAATTTGCCTGCATTCTCAGACTGGCCTACTTTCCCTCAGGTTTTTGTTGATGGAGAGTTGGTTGGTGGTTGTGATATTACCTTGGAACTGTTTCAAAGTGGCGAATTACAGACTCTTATTACAGAAGCGGTAGCAAAAAAAGCAGCCTAGGAGGCTGTCCGAGAATAGAAGCTGTAGCGAGTGCCTAATGCTTATTCCGGGTTAAAATCAAATGGTGCGAGGGTTTGCCAGCGATTTACAATGTCACAAAATAAATCGGCTGTTCCCTCGGCATCATAGATTGCCGAATGAGCTTTCTCGCTGTCCCAATGAATGCCCGCAGCTTCGGCTGCGCGAGCGAGAACAGTTTGTCCAAATGCCAGGCCGCCTAGGGTCGCTGTATCAAATGTACTGAAGGGGTGTAGTGGGCTACGCTTGATACCTGTTCGCTTGATTGCGGCACTAATGAAATTAATATCAAAAAAAGGGTTGTGCCCCACTAGGATTGCCCGAGTACATTTTGTCGCTTTGATTTCTTTTCGTATGGGCTTGAATATATTTTCTAAAGCTTCTTTTTCCGCGATCGCCAGCCTGAAGGGGTGGTAAGGGTCTATGCCATTGAACTTTAATGCGCTGGATTCAAGATTCGCACCTGGAAACGGGATAATATGATGTGCATAGGTTTTTCCTTTATGCAGGAAGCCTTGCTCATCTAGTTCTAGTAATACAGCAGCAATTTCAAGTAGCGCATCCGTTTTCGCATTAAAACCCGCTGTTTCAACATCAATGACAACAGGCAAAAACCCACGAAACCGACGCGCCATAGAGGATTTTTCGTTAGTGAGCGTCATCCTTCACAGGATACGTGATTCAGTTAGAATAAGCGATAGTCAGAGGGCTGATATGACTATATATACGATGAGGTGCGCGGCGTGATGGTTTTGATTAAGGGCTTAATTTGGCCGACGATATTAGTTTGGCTGTTGTTTTTTACGGTGGCTTTTGCCGGTAATGACAATGAAACACAGCGATATGGCAAAGGTTTATTATGGAGCGTTGTCAAAGGGGAGACCGAAAATTTTGTATTTGGAACCATCCATTCAGGTGACCCACGTGTATTAGCGGTGCTTGATCATGTTTACCCTGCATTTGATGATGCCAAACAATTCGCTTTGGAAATGGATCTCAACCCCCTGTCTGGGTTGAAGGTTGCCCAAGCGATGTTGATTGACGATGGACAAACACTAGCTGACCTTGTCGGTGAGGCGTTATATCAGAAAACCCTGGAAATTGTCGTGGAACATGGCATAGAAAAACAGGCTGTCAAGACGTTAAAACCCTGGGCTGTGATGAGCTTGATGAGTATGCCAAAGCAGCAATCGAATACTTTTATGGATAAGATTCTTTATGAAAAAGCACACCAGCAGAAAAAAAAGGTCGTGGGTTTAGAGACGCCAGCAGAGCAAATTGCGGTTTTTGATGCTTTGAAATTAGCGGATCAAATTACCTTATTACAAAATGCAGTTAATGAGTATGATGGTTATGCTGAGATGTTTGATGATTTAATTAAGCTTTATCAGGCGCGAAATTTACCCGCTATACAAAAAATGAGTGATGAATATATGGCTGATTCAAGCGGTCACCTCGCGGATACTTTGATGGCGCGTTTGGTTGTAGATCGAAATAAAAAAATGGTAGAGCGAATGTTGCCTCTCTTGATAAAAGGGCAAACCTTTGTTGCGGTGGGTGCCTTACATTTACCAGGTCATAATGGGATTTTGCAAGCCTTGGCCAGGCAAGGGTATAGCATTAAGCGGGTGTATTAGGGAATGGAACACAATAACTTATACAAGTGGCATTTCGGCCTCTGTTCCAAGCTCGGCTCTACCTCCCCGTCCATGGGGTCGTTTGCTTCAGCCCGTCTTTGCCCGTTCTTCAATCACAAAAATTTGAAATAGGAGCGACTATTCCTGCGCTTTTTCTCAAGGCTTCTGAGTTCCTGCTCACGCCCTTTACCTACACCCTGTAGGCAACCAGAACGAACAAATACTGACTAAATTAGAGCGTCACTTGCTATAGCTATTGTGTTCCATTCCTCGGCTTGACCGACCAATTTAGCTGTTGTCCCGCATAAAAGGGAATTAGTATTTTATCGCCAAGAGGGTAAGTTTCGGGTATTGTCCAGGGTTGTCGTATTAAAGTAATTTTTTCTTTATTGCGTTCCAGGCCGTAAAAATCAGAACCACGAAAGCTGGCAAAGCTTTCCAGTTTATCTAATGCGCCGGCTTCGGAAAAAACATGTGCGTATAATTCGATAGCGGCATGGGCGGTATATATGCCAGCACAACCACAAGCGGATTCTTTATCGTGTTGCCCATGGGGGGCGCTGTCTGTACCCAGAAAAAAACGACTGTTATCACTCGTGGCTGCGGCAACCAAGGCTTTTCGGTGAGTTTCACGTTTCAAAACAGGCAGGCAATAGTAATGAGGTTTTATGCCACCGACGAATAGACTGTTACGATTTAACAGCAGATGGTGAGCGGTGATGGTGGCCGCAATGTTAGCGCTGCTCTGTTTTACAAATTCTGTGGCATCTTGTGTTGTGATATGTTCCATTACAATTTTAAGGTCAGGGTGTTGCTTGCTTAGAGGGTCAAGTATTTTTTCAATGAATACTTTTTCTCTGTCGAAAATATCTATTGAAGTATCGGTGACTTCGCCATGTACCAGCAAGGGTAAATTATGTTGTGTCATCGCATCTAATACGGTGTTAATGTTTTTAATGTCGGTAACGCCCGCGCTAGAATTTGTTGTTGCTCCTGCTGGATATAATTTAGCGGCATAAATAAAATCACTTTCACTGGCTTTTTTTATTTCTTCAGGTGTGGTCTTATCCGTTAAATAAAGTGTCATAAGTGGGTTGAAACGTGCTTTTTCAGGTATGGCATCGATAATTCGGCTTCTATACTGCGCTGCAGCTTCACAAGTGGTGATGGGTGGAGATAAATTCGGCATAATAATCGCGCGTGCAAAATATCTGGCCGTATGTTGTACGGTTGTTTTGAGTGCTTCGCCATCGCGAAGATGTAAATGCCAGTCGTCCGGTTTAATAATGCTTAATTCCATAAATCAGGATTCCAGTCTTCAGGTGTGTTCATATTTAACCATGCATTGAGTAGCGATTCGGGTATGGTCGGTGTCTGAATTTTATCATGCTCACCTAATACGTTAAGCTTGAATTGTTGTGCAGTAGCCGCGTGTTCTAATAATGGCGCGCAATGATGGCTATACAACGCCAGTAAGGGTTCAGCAGGATCTTGAGCGGAACGTTTAGGCAATACGCCCCAAGCTCCAATTTGGCGTTGGTTTAGCATCCATTCTATTGCTTTTTCTGTCATCATCGGCATATCGCAAGCACAGAGTATCCATGATACATTCGGCGCCCAACGCATGCCTGCAAGTACACCGCTCATGGGGCCTTTAACATTGGGGGCGTCAGGCAGATGTTTTATATACGTTAAATGTTCGGGGATATGGGCCTTACCGGTTAAGATGATTTCGTGACAGTAAGGTAAGAGAATCGACAGCGTATGATCCAGCCAACTGCCTTGATCTGGATGAGGTATCAGGTGTTTTGCTTGCCCCATTCTTGTGCTTTTTCCACCGATCAAAATATTGGCATAAATTATAGTTTTTTGGTGATATTCAGCAAGCTGTTTCTGGATCAGTTGGATGGCACTACGGAGTCGGTCATCCTGGCGACCTAGGGTCACTAAAATAGAACGGCATTCAGCGGGCGGTTTAGCTTCGTTGTCACTCAACAACCAAATTTTCGGAATGTCTGAATGTTTGTATCCTTCGATGAGGATGATGTCGTAATACGGGTTGAGTTTGCGAATTGTTTCCGTAATAGATGTCTCGTTATACGTTTGTTCGCGGAAAAACGATTCAGTTATCGACTGCAAATAAATATCTGCCCCAGCTCGAAACAGTAAGTCGCTGTCTTTTCCGGGGTGATCTATGTGTAGTTTATGCACGTCATGTTTGACCACAGCAACACGCATACCTTGTTTGATGAGTTCGGGAATGACGGCTTGTAAAAGTGTTGTTTTGCCTGCGCCGCTATAACCACAAACTCCAATCGCTAAGGTCATGTATTTTCTCGGAAATTAAAAATAATTATTGATTTCTAGGTTGCTTTCCGGAAAATAATATTGAGAGGTTTTGGTTTTAAACATGAATTAATTTAACCTGTTATATGGTTTGTTTTGATTTCGGTATGTGCTTGTTTTTCATTGAAAAACAATAATTTATATGAATTTATTCATTGACATTGTCATGTTGTGGATTGTATTATTCTTTTACTAGGCGGAAGAGCTTAATTGTTATAATATCAGTTTAAGCTGG
>JAADHS010000273.1 GCA_013151745.1 Gammaproteobacteria bacterium
TCCGGGTATTTTTTATTAAGTTTTTCTTCTATATTCTCTACTTTTTCTTTATTGTGGAAGCCTGCTCCCGGCTCATTTTTGGCAAAGAGTTTACGGTTGTGCATCAGTGCTTTGCCTGACAATATTTTGATTGCTTTCAGCTCTTTCAATATGCGATCCACTTCGCCCAGTACTTCTTTGTAAAGTTGGACTCGGTTTTTGGTGTTGCTGGCCGGTACCGTGTTAACAAGAATTTCACGAGCCAATTTATTCATCGGTGCAACTTGAATATCACCTAGCGGGGTATATTCCACATGAGGCAAGCGCATTGCACCGGGTGCCGGATTAATGGTTCGGCAGCCTCTGGAAATGGCATTTTGAGCAACAACATCGAGAGGGTTTGCGGATTGCGCAAAAGAATTCGTGGTATCCGCCATCATGCCATTGTTGGTTTGCACCTGTTGGTCACTGAATTGAGGCATGGAACCCATGGCATGTTCGGCTGAGCCACTGGCATGGGTATACCCTTGCTGGTTAAAGCAAAAATCCACTCCGCCAAGAACAATTTGTGCGACACCGAATTCAACAGCAAGTGCAAAAGCAGTATTAGTGACGGTTGTGCCTATGGTGGGTGGTAGATTTTCTGGTTCCAGTGGAGTAGGCCATGGATAGCGAGACCCCATAAATATTTTTTGGCCTCCCCAGCTGGATAACAGATTTGAAGCCAGATGAAATTCGTTAATAAGTAGTGTGCTGTCCTGAAATGCAAGCATATCCTGGCAAACATTCAAATTGATAGGGTGAGGGTCGATGGATACGATAATATCAGGTTGAATATGAGCTGCCAGCAGTGCATAGCTGATGCGGGATACCGCGATGACCAGCAAGTTTTCACGGTGTTTTTTCACCCAGGGCAGTAATTCATCCAGTGATGGACCACCTGCTAATACAACAGCTGTTTTACCATTGAAAGTATTTTTCAAACACTTTGCCGGGATTTGGTTTTCCGTTAGATTTTCAATTTGACAAAGGGTAAAGCGGCGACCATCGCGTAAATTTGCCTGTTGCCAAGTGAAATTATCAAATGCTTTTTTAAATTTACGCCAAAATGCCGGGTAGACATGGTAATGGCCATGAACGACCCCCAGCGAACGGAGAGGGACTAAGCGACCCAGAGCCGCGTATTTTTTTGCCCCCATTTCTTCGGCTTGAACCAACCAGTTTTTTTCACTAGTGACGGCTAATTCTACATACCTTCCTACCCGCTGAGGCTCAAAGTCTTCCAACAATGCCAGAATCTCGGGCAATTCGACAAAGAGATACTGGCTGCCCTTTGGAATGCCATGGGCCTTTATATATTGATACAACAAGCCGCTATCGGTACCGGCAATAATGTGAAACGTATCCTCTTCAAACAGAGAATCGCCAAAATAGGTACGAAATACGGTGCTGGCATCGGTTTTCTGAAATACATGTCGATTAATACCCAATAAATAGTGCTCACCGAATGTATTACTGATAACGCCCCCTATACCGGTTTGTTGCGATATGTCGATGTCGCTCAAGAGGCGATCTCCTGTGTCGGTTTTATGGCGTTTGGATCAATTGTTGATATTTTGTCAGCAAATTGTGTGCCACTTGGAGAAGTTATTACGATGTACACGTCGTTTTCAGTGTAGTCGCTGTTTGTGTCTGATGGATAACCTGTTTTGATTAAAGCATCTTGGTGCAGGTCCGACATAGTGCGCGGGAGCGGTAAATATTTCCGAATTGAGGAGATATATCCGCTGAATATAAAGCACCCTTTGTTCGGTTCGCATCAGTCGTGCTAGCAAGGGGGGTAGCATAGGAGTAGCAAAAAAATGGCTGCTAGTATTATCAATACGAATATCATGTCTTTGAATGCCCAGAAGAACTTGAACAAAAACTCCCTGAGTCTGGCAACGTCTATCGAACGCTTGTCTTCCGGTTTGCGTGTGAACAGCGCGCGTGACGATGCTGCCGGTTTGGCCGTTGGTATATCTCTGGAGTCAACCGTTCGTGGGCTCAGCGTACAAATCCGCAACGCAGCAGATAATATTTCTACCGCACAAACACTGGATGGCGAAGCCGCTGTTATTACCGATGTGTTGCAACGAATGAATGAATTGTCGGTACAGGCTCAAGGCACAAACGGCCTTGCCCAGGTATCAAAGATTCAGGTGGAATTTGATGCGCTGAATACCTTTCAGGCTGCCTTTGCAGCAGGTACATCTATTGCGGGTACCCTTGGGTCGGGAACAGCAAGTAATATTGGTACGGCTCTGGGCGCTCTTGCAGGCACACGCGCAGGTTACGGTGCCACCATCGCAACATCTGAATTTACCATCCAAAACTTTGAAACAGCGCGTGAAAATAACGCAGCTGCGCGTAGTCGTATCATGGATGCAGATTTTGCAATGGAAACCGCAAATCTGGCGCGTGGACAAATTTTGGTGCAGGCCGGTACAGCGATGGTGGCTCAAGCCAATTCGATTCCGCAAAACGTATTATCTCTTTTGAGATAAAAATGAGAGTGGTAAATATCTCTGATTTGAATCAATGAGATATATCCGCTGAATGTAAAGTGTCCTCAAGCTTAGCTCGTAATAGTTACGTCATTGGGGGACAAATAAGGAGTTAGGAAAATGGCTGCAAGTATTATCAATACCAATATCATGTCGTTAAATGCCCAGAAGAATTTGAACAAAAATTCTCTGAGTCTGGCAACCTCCATAGAGCGTCTGTCTTCCGGTTTGCGTGTGAACAGTGCGCGTGACGATGCTGCCGGTTTGGCTGTGGGTATATCTTTGGAGTCAACAGTGCGTGGGCTCAGTGTGCAAATCCGCAATGCCGCAGACAATATCTCGACAGCACAAACATTAGATGGTGAGGCTGCCGTCATTACCGATGTGTTACAACGAATGAATGAACTGGCCGTACAGGCACAAGGGACAAATGGGTCTGCCCAGGCATCGAAGATTCAGGTCGAATATGATGCGCTGGATACCTTTCAAGCTGCCTTTACAGCAGGTACTGCTATCGGTGGTAGTCTTGGAGCGAGTGCTGCGGGTATCGAAACCGCTATTGGTACATCGCTGGGTACGCTTGCCGGTACGCGTGCGGGTTACGGTGCCACTATCGCAACATCTGAATTTACTATCCAGAATTTTGAAACAGCGCGTGAAAATAATGCAGCTGCTCGTAGTCGGATTATGGATGCGGACTTTGCAATGGAAACCGCAAATCTGGCGCGTGGCCAGATTCTGGTACAGGCGGGTACGGCGATGGTAGCCCAAGCCAATTCGATTCCGCAAAACGTATTATCTCTTTTGAGATAAAAGCGAGAGTGGTAAATATCTTTAACTTGAATTACTGAGATATATCCGCTGAATGTAAATTGCCCTCAAAATTGGCCCGTAATAGTCGCGTCATTGGGGTGCAAATAAGGAGTTAGTAAAATGGCTGCAAGTATTATCAATACCAATATCATGTCGTTAAATGCCCAGAAGAATTTGAATAAAAATTCCCTGAGTCTGGCGACGTCTATAGAGCGTTTGTCGTCTGGTTTGCGTGTGAACAGTGCGCGTGATGATGCTGCCGGCTTGGCCGTTGGCATATCTTTGGAATCAACCGTTCGTGGGCTCAGCGTACAAATTCGTAACGCAGCAGACAATATTTCTACCGCACAAACACTGGATGGTGAAGCTGCCGTTATTACCGACGTGTTGCAACGAATGAATGAATTGTCGGTGCAGGCTCAAGGAACAAACGGCTCTGCTCAGGCATCGAAGATTCAGGTGGAATTTGATGCTCTGGATACCTTTCAGGCTGCCTTTACGGCAGGTACTTTAGTTGGCGGCGATCTTGGTGCCAGTGCTGGTGCCAGTGCTGTCGCTATTACAGCTGCTATTGCTACATCACTGGGTGCGCTTGCTGGTACGCGTGCGGGTTACGGTGCCACTATCGCAACATCTGAATTTACTATCCAGAACTTTGAAACAGCTCGTGAAAATAATGCAGCGGCTCGTAGCCGGATTATGGATGCGGACTTTGCAATGGAAACCGCAAATCTGGCGCGTGGCCAGATTCTGGTGCAGGCGGGTACAGCAATGGTAGCCCAGGCCAATTCGATTCCGCAAAACGTGTTGTCGCTTTTGAGGTAATTGATGATTGGTGGAACTCTGTAGTAATAACCCGGTTATGAATAAACATAACCGGGTTATATGAGTAGGAGGTATGTATGGATGTCTCTGATTTAATAAAGACAGGTTCGGTACCCTCTTCGATTGCCCGTCAATCGCCGGTAACTTCAGGCAATTCTTTGCCGGATGCGAGGCAGGTTCGTGTCTCTACTGAAGCCCAGCAAGATGTAACTCCAGTTTTACAACCTAATACTGAAGAACTGAACACGCTTGTTGAGAAGGTGAATATGACTTTGCAGGGACGTTTTAGTGATTTGAAGTTTACGGTTGCGGAAGGAACGGATATTAATGTTGTGCGGATTGAAGATGCAGAAACAGGTGAATTGATCCGTCAAATTCCTTCAGAAGCAATGGTGGCTATTGCCCGCGCATTGGATGAGGTTCAGCAGGGTATGATGTTCGAGGAAAGGGTATAACTTACAGCCTGCAAGCACGGCCACTCACAGAATTTAGGTGTAGTGCTTGGCATGTATCATGCTCTGTGCGTGTTATGCATGACTTTTCAGCCTGAATTGAGGTAAGCAGTAATGTCTTCAGATTTTAGTTTTGGTTTTGGGACAGTCACTTCTCAGGGGGTTGGCTCAAATCTCAATATTTCCGGTATTGTTACTGACCTGATGAAACTTGAGCGTATTCCGCTTGAGCGGATCATCGCACAAAAAACCGGTTTTGATGCCAAGGTATCTTCACTTGGAACGATAAAAAGTTCCCTGTCATCATTTCAGTCTGCGTTGGCAGGTTTGCAGTCAGGCACAAGCATACTTGCCAATAAAGCGACTTCATCCAATGCCGCTTTTGTGACTGCTACAGGGACAGCGGGCTCGATTGCCGGTAATTATTCCATCGAAATCAGCCAGCTTGCTCAGTCACAAAAGATTGTAGCGACAGGGCAGGCCGATGCGACAGCAGCGATTGGCGGTGGCACAGCCACTACGCTGACAATTGATTTAGGAACTATTTCTGGCGGTACTTTTGATGCCGGTGCGGGAACCTACAGTGGTGCGACGTTTACCGCAGGCGCTAATCCTTCTTTCGATATTGTTATTGATAGCAGCAACAATACGCTGGAAGGTATCCGGGATGCGATTAATACGGCTAATCAAGGGGTTACGGCAACTATCGTCAATGATGGTGATGCCACAAACCCATACCGGCTGGTATTAAGTTCTACAGATAGCGGCTCTGGTGAAAGTATACGGGTTGCGGTTTCAGGCGAAGCAGCGTTGTCTGCTTTATTGAGTCAGGACCCTGCCGGGGCACAGAGTTTTTCAGAAAAAATCACCGCACAGGATGCCAACTTTACGGTGGATGGTATAGCAATCATCAAGTCCTCCAATACCGTTACCGATGTAGTTGCCGGTGTCACTTTGGGTTTGTCAGCGGTGACAGCAGGGCCGGTTAATGTGTCTGTGTCGCAAGATACCGACAGTGCAAAAGCAGCCATTGAGACGTTTATCACCGCATATAATGATCTTCGTGAATTAATTAATAAAGAAACGGCACCGGGCATCGCAGGAAGTACGGCCGGAGCACTTGCAAACGATTCAACCACTCGCCAAATGCTCAATACGATTCGTGATGTGCTGAGTCAGGCACCAACAGGCATTACGGGTTCATACACGTCGCTGTCCAGCATTGGTGTTGCTTTTCAGCGTGACGGTACACTTGCGCTGGATGAAACCGTTTTGGATACCGCAATACAGGCTGACAGCAATAATGTTGCAGAATTATTCTCTGCTGCCGATGGATACGCTACTAGGCTTGGCAGCGTTACGGAAGAGATGCTAGTTTTCAATGGAACGATTGATTCGCGTACGAATATCTTTAAAGACCGAATTAATGACCTGGAGGACCGACAGGTAACACTTGAGAGTAGGCTGGAACGGATAGAGGCACGCATGCGTGCGAGGTTTACGGCTCTGGATGTATTGGTCGCCAGTCTCTCATCAACAAATACTGCCTTGACACAACAACTTGACAGTTTAAACCCTTCTTCAACATGATGACCTGATAAATGATTTTTGGATCGTGTTGTTTTATTGATATTAGAGAATAAGATATTTTAACAGTTAATTTTTAAATGGAGCTTGGAATGGAAAGCACGAAAACGGCAGTCAATGCTTATCAAACAGTACAAGTTGATGCTGCGGTTTTGGGTGCCAGTCCTCATGAGTTGATTACAAAATTACTTTCCAAAGCGATTTCTTCCGTTGGTGAAGCCAAAGGGTATATGCTGAATAATGATATTCCCAATAAGTCCGGACAGATTAAAATAGCCATTTCGATTATTTCTGATGGATTGCGCGGTAGCCTGGATATGGACGCGGGTGGAGAAATTGCTGAAAATCTGGATGCATTATATGAATACATGTTGCAGCGTTTGATGGCGGGGCATGCGAAAAATGATCCGCTAGCCCTGGATGAAGTGAACACGATTTTGCGGGAAATAAAATCAGGCTGGGATGGCATCAAGCCTTAGACTTTGGTTGATAGGCTATAAATACCATGAGCGCCGCGATAAAATTTTCACCGGCTGAGCAGTTGCTGACATTTACCCGGGAAATGTTGTTGTCTGCACAGGCGGGTGATTGGGAAAAACTCACCGAGTTGGAAAAAACCCGCCTGCCGTTACTGAATCAAGTGTTTTCCCAAGGGGTTGCCGATAACGTTAAACTCGCCCGGGAAGTGCTTTCCATTGATGAGAAAACGAAAAGTCTGGCAGAGGCAGAGATGCCGGTTATTCAAAATGAGTTACTTAAAATTAAAAATTCCGGTAAAGCCAGCGCGGCTTATCAAGCTATTCAGGGCTTCACTTCCAGCAATAAATAATCATCGGCCACTGGCCTGTGCCACACAATAATTTTCCTATTCAATTTTTTTCATCGGTTGCATAAAGCAAATGGCTTCGATTACTCTGCGGGATATGCATAGCAAATCACACAACTCGCTGTTGGACGGCATCACTTTTAATGATTATTTACCGATAGATTGGGAGGTGCTGACCGCACTGCCCAGCGAAGGCGAACAGTATCGCTATCATCGTGCCAATGAAGAGTTACTGCAAAACCTGTTGTTGAGGAATGAGATGGTATCTCAGGAGGGCGACGAAGCAGACGTGGTTAACGGCCACGAGCAATTTAACCGTCTTGAGGCACGTTTGGACTTGCTGCTGAGTTTGGTCACAGAAATGATGACCAACAACAGTCATTTACCGACGCAGCATGTTGTTACCTTTGGCGCGTACGGCCTTTGTGTGCAGGTTGAGGATGATGTTGCCAGCCTTGAGAATGACACATTATTAAAAATCCGCCTCTACCCTGACCCGAACTTTCCCCGCCCATTAATACTTTGCGCACGGCTTGTTGATGTCCAGGCGCAAGGCTTCACAGTGAATTTCTGCCCGCTGGAAGAAAGTTTACAAGATCAGCTGGACAAGTATATTTTTCGCCAGCATCGTCGTGCCATTGCCTTGGCACGTAAAAAGTGAAAGTTCATAGTTTATCGGGCATTAGCTCTCAAGCTTTATAGGAGAAACGAAGTAACCCACCCAGCATACGGTTTTATAAAGTAATTTTTATTTGCTTATCCGTGACAATATTTTGACATCCCGAAAATATGGTGTATAACTTAGTGCGTTGCGAAGGAAACTGTCGCATCGGGTGTGTGCAAATGGCCTTAATTCTGGGAGGAAAAAATGCCTGATTCAATGACTCTGTTGCTGGTCGAAGATAATGACCAACAGCGTCAGAAATTCGCTGTTATTTTGGAGTTTGTTGCACAAGGAGCGGTGAATGTTACCGACAGCAGCAGAGCACTGGATTTTCTGGATGATCGAACAGAAGCAGTTTTATTGGGAAATTGTGGCTCCACCGAACGCCTTGTTGAATTATTCAACGAGATAAAGAAAAAATCTGAAAGTACACCCATTGTACTTTTTCTGGCAGAAGACAGTGATCGTTCACTGGATAAAAACATGGTGCAGTCCGCCTTTGCCATGTTGAACCTCCCCTTACGTTATTCCGAACTATCTGATTTATTGCAGCGTGCAGAAGTGTTTAACCTGGGTCGAAAACGCGGCGGTGGCGGTGGCGTCAACCTGGATTTGTTTCGCAGTCTGGTGGGTAACAGCCGCGGAGTGATTGAAGTGCGCAAGTTGATTGAACAAGTTGCCAACTCCGAAGCCACGGTGCTGATTTTGGGTGAATCTGGTACCGGTAAAGAAGTGGTTGCACGTAATCTGCATTATCATTCTGTACGGCGTGATAAACCTTTTGTGCCCATTAACTGCGGCGCAATTCCCGGTGAATTATTGGAAAGTGAATTGTTTGGCCATGAAAAAGGGGCTTTCACTGGAGCCATCAGTGCTCGTCGAGGCCGTTTTGAAATGGCAGAGGGCGGCACTCTTTTTCTGGATGAAATTGGTGACATGCCCATGAGCATGCAGGTCAAACTGCTGCGCGTGTTGCAGGAGCGCACT
>JAADHS010000047.1 GCA_013151745.1 Gammaproteobacteria bacterium
GTCGAAATGACGAGGTGTAGCGGGCTATTGCGAGGAATTTCAACGTAGCCAGGGAATGAAGAGGGCGTGCAATCACACCTAAATTTTAATCACTACGGGTATATACAAGATGTAAATAATGTAATGGTCTAATAATCTTGCCAAAATTTGATGCACCCTAGGCAATATTGGTCGCGGTCGTTCCAATTACGGTAATGACGATGATGACCAACATTAAATCCGGGCTGCGTCGTATCATAGGCCTTACTCTAAGCAAAAATTACGTTGGTTTTCTTTTCCTCTGCTTAGGGTAACGACCCCTGTATTTATTATTTTAGTGGCGAAAGTACGAACAAGGTCTCAGGCGAGACTTGAATCACTCTATACTCATTTACCTCATTTTCTAGCTTTTTTCATTATAAAAACTCAGCTTAGGATTGATCGACAAATTACTGTCCTATTTAGGTTGACCAGTACACATTGAGCGTTATCTTTTGTTTTGAGTTAAAATGTAGACACCTTTATCAAAACGGGTCACTCTCTTCATGTCAACACGAAGTGTCAGATTAAGTCGAGACTAATTCATATCAAGTATTACAACAGCTATTGTTCTCATAGTTTCAATAGTTATCAAACATCTGTTGAAACTGAACAAAGTTGCTTAAAAAATCTATTTATTTGTACGGATTTACTTGACCACTACATAACCACATCGAGACTGAAAAAATAGTTATGAAAATTTCAGAATTTGCTATAACCTCCCCGGAAATGGAAATACTATTTTTAGGTAGCGGGAGCGCTTATTCAGAGGAACTGGGGGATTCGTCAGCTGTTCTTTTGGTGGAGTCAAAGCCTCTACTTTGTATCGACTTCGGTTTTACTTCCTTCAATAAATATAAGAAGGAATTTGATTCCGTCCCAAGCTCCGTCTTTATTACACATGCCCACCTTGATCATATCGGTGGGCTTGAAAATCTGGCTTATCACAACATCCTTCACCCGAAAAAACCTGTCACCAAACTCTTTGTGCCTGCTTCACTGGTGTATTGTCTGCATCACCGCTTGGGTTCTCTACCGAACTTTCTATCAGATGGGGGCGCGCAGTTCTGGGATGCTTTCCAATTGATCCCGGTGAGCGACCATTTCATCCTTGATAGCCTACGCTTCTCTGTCTTTGAATCACGTCATCATGCGCCGTTTGCATCTTACGGCATCTCCCTAAAAGGGCGATTCTTATTTACAGGCGATACACGCCCTATCCCGGAACAGATCGTTGCTCACGCCTCTCAGGGCGAGGTCATTTTTCATGACTGCTCGCTGAGGGGGAATTCCTCACACAGTGGAATTAGTTGCATTGAGCAAGAGTACAAACCTTCCGAATTGAAGCGTATGGTGCTGTATCACTTAGGGTCTGCCGAGGATGCAGCAGAGCTTTCTAAACAGCATCGCGTAGCTTTTCCCTCTTCTCGTCACAAGATATAATTGAACAACTTACGTTTTATGCGTACTAAAATCGATATTGTCTATACTTGGGTCGATGGGTCTGATGCCGTCTGGCGATTCAAACGAGCAAAGGCAGCCAGAGAAAACGAAGACGCCCCGCTGATCAGAACCGCCAATGTTGAAGGCCGTTTTCGTGATAATAATGAATTGTGGTACAGCCTAAAGGCATTGGAGGCTTATTTTCCTGATCATGGTCACATTTTCCTGGTGACCGATAATCAGAGGCCTGAGTGGATTGAGCAGTTTCCTTGCGTGACAGTGATTGATCACGCCGATATTTTGCATCCGGGTGGCTTACCCACCTTTTCATCAATGAATATTGAGGCATGTCTGCATCGCATTGATGGGCTTTCAGAGTATTATCTCTACTTCAATGATGATGTCTTTCTTTGCCGGGATGTGACAGTGGAAAATTTCTTTACGGAAAATGGTGTGATATTCAATGCCTCGATTGTTGAGGTTCCTAGAAACGCCGAGGGAAGTGAACGTTTTACAGCCCTTGAGGTTGCAGTTCAGTCGATCAAGTGGTTGGAATTTCAAGGATATTCTGAGGTTGTTCGCAACTTGCCAGGGCATACACCCATGCCGGTTATTAAACGCACCATGATCGAAATGGAGAAAATTTACTCTGACCTATTTCGTGTATCGCGACTGGAACAGTTCCGCTGCCGGGGTAGTTTTAGCTTGTTATCGGACCTCTATTACCGATGGATGATCGCTACTGGGCGTGGTCGAGTGGTCCTTGGGAATAGCGTCTATTTTGAAACGGGATCATTAAATTTTGAAAGTGGATTGCGTGCCTTTGAACATCGCTCCAAAAATTCTTCCATCTTCTCGCTTTGTATCAACGATACCCATGACAACGCGACACCTGGGGAAATAGCTCCGGTCATTGCTTTGATGCAAAAGTTTTTCGTGACCAGCATTCCCATCATCTCACCAAAAAAAGTTTCCTAATATCTCATTGAGGTGTCCGAGTCTGTTATTTTCTGAAGATACGACAAAGCAATTTTTCGTTCATGATTTTCGGAAAAATCATCTATCACTCTCGGCGCTGCCAGGATTAAGGTAGCACCCGTACGAACAAAGTCTCAGGCGAGACTTAAATCACTGTATACCCATTCACCTCATTTTCTGCTTTTCCGTATTTTGAAAACTCAGCACGTGAGTTCTGCGATGAGTCTGATTTACTTTTGATAATTCAATTTAAAGGAATGATTTTATGAAAATAAAATTTTTATGGGTTTTTGTGCTCTCGGTATTTTCTTTCGGTGTTGTAAAAGGGCAGATCAACGTTGAAATTGTCGATGGCGTGTCATCAAGCAGTTATAAAACAAGCCATTTTGGGAAAAAAATCAGCCATGTGCTCACAGGAAAAAATAGAAAAAACTGTCTTTAATGTCGATTCAGAAGGAAGGTTAGATCTTATTGTCGAGTTTGTTGACGAACCATTGATCGTTCAAGAACAAACTGCGAAGTTGCAAGGGAAGCTGAGCATGAAGGTGGATCAATCCAGTCATAATAGGCGTTTTGATCAATTTCAAAAAGATGTGGAAGAGATAACCAGCCATAACAGAATAAAAAGTAGCGGAAAAGGGGGCGCTCAGCAGGCGGAACCGGCCAGCATACATAGAAAATATTCCAGAGCCTTTTCCGGGGTACATCTAAAGCTCTCATCATCTCATGATATCGAGGCCATAAAATCGCTGCCTTATGTGAAAAATATATATAACAATTACAAGATCAAAGCGAATTTGCCAAAAAAACCAAAAAAACACATGTAGATCAAATTCGTCAGCAATCGGGTTATACTGGAAAAGGGGTCACCGTAGCAATCATTGATACGGGTGTTGATTATACTCATCCCGCACTGGGCGGTGGATTAGGGAAAGGTTTCAAAGTCATAGGGGGCTATGATTTTGTGGATAACGACGAAGATCCGATGGATGATTTCGGGCATGGAACCCACGTTGCGGATATTATCGCGGCGGATAGTGAAAGAATGCAAGGGGTTGCCCCCGAGGTGCGGTTAGTTGCTTATAAAGTGCTGGGTTCTGATGGCCACGGGACGATATCAAGTGTTATCGCCGCAATTGAGCGGACGATCGACCCCAACATGGATGGTGATTTTTCTGATCGTATTGATGTGGCCAATGTCAGTTTGGGGAGTGACCTTGGAGGCCCTGATGATCCTGCTTCACGAGCTGTGGATGCTGCGGTTGCTGCTGGCGTTGTTTTTGTGATTGCCGCAGGAAACATAGGACACCTTGGATTCCATACGATCGGGACGCCTAGTGCGGCAAAAAGTGCCATTACCGTCAAAATATACTTATGAACTGTCATCAGTTGAAGGGGAGTATTCCGTCGGAGATAAACCCGGTAAGGCAACCTATAAGGCGCATGTCGATTTGAGCTTAGAGGATGCTAATCCTCCTGTTTTTACTTCGGTGAGACTGGCAGATGAATCGGGACAACCCATTGACAGTATTACTTCAGGTGAATCGGCGAGTTTGTCGTTCTCCGTGGCGGATATTCAGGCTGTGCTGGATGAAAACGGATTCCCTCGTTTCGATTATCAATCTATGGATCAAAGCAGTGCCCAATTATTTCTCCGGGAAGGGTCAAGTGAAACTTTTCGATTTTTATCGAATTTACGCCAAGGGTGAAATTAGTGGGGCAGGCATTTCATATATTAGAATTTTTTCGCCACTCTTGTTTTTTCGTAAAAACGGGATTTCATTTTATGCCGGTGCGGGTGTGTTTTTCG
This sequence comes from Gammaproteobacteria bacterium, assembly GCA_013151745.1. Taxonomy (GTDB): domain Bacteria; phylum Pseudomonadota; class Gammaproteobacteria; order JAADHS01; family JAADHS01; genus JAADHS01. The sequence goes on from JAADHS010000047.1 coordinate 4,250, forward strand.
AAAGTTTAAAGGGCTATGTCTCTGATGAGTATGATGTACCGGTCAATAATTCGCTACTTGTTAGGTCGACTGTTTCAAGTTATCAATTTCCCATGGGTATAGTATACAAAAATAAACAAATTCGTTATGATCTTGGTTTATATTTACGAAATGAATCAGTGAATGATTTTGAAAAAAGAGCCGTCACAGAAGATAGGCAGCGTGTTACAGACAAGAAAAACGTCGATTGCTTATTCCACGACAGATGAAGACGGTAATGCAACGGACGGCGTTGCTTATTTTTATTCTACACAATATGTCGTGAGCAGCGAAGATCGTGAAGTAACAACCCTGCGCTATTTTATTAACAACTTAGGTTTTGAGCGTTCGCTTGATAAGGTGCAATTTGAGTCTATTAGTGAAGCTGTCCACATTAAGTTGAACTGAGGGTAAACGGTATTTTTTACTATTAAGCGGGTTTATTATGCCTTTATGGTCTGAAATCAACGCGGCAATTAGCCAGGCCACCGGGGCTCCTTTTATGCTCAAATCTGCCCCACGGTCCATTTCGGGCGGGGCCATCAATCAATGTTTTCTCCTTGAAGATTCCGGGCAAGCATTTTTTATAAAATTAAATCAACCTGGACTTGTCTCCATGTTTGCGGCGGAGTACGAAGGTTTGCTGGAAATTTATCGTTCCCGCACCATTCGCACACCTGAGCCACTCTGTTTTGGTGCGACTGCCAGTAATAGCTACCTTATCATGGAATACATTCCTCTTTCAGCGCGTATGGTTAAATACACTGCGTTGGGACAACAACTTGCAATGATGCATCAAACGACCCATAACCAGTTTGGTTGGTATCGCGACAATACGATTGGCTCAACCGTTCAACTCAATACACGGGGTCACAATTGGGGGCAATTCTGGAGAACAAACCGATTACAATACCAGTTGGATCTTGCGCAGCAACAAGGTTGTCGTGCTCGTTTTCAAAATCTTGGCGAGCAACTTCTGGGTCAAGTTGATGTTTTTTTTGAAAATTATACGCCCCCTGCTTCACTGCTACATGGTGACCTTTGGTCAGGGAACTATAGTGGTACTGACAATGGTACGCCGGTGATTTTTGATCCCGCTGTTTATTATGGGGATCGTGAAACCGATCTGGCAATGACTGAATTGTTTGGGGGTTACCCTGCAGAATTTTATGCTGCTTATAACGAAGCTTACCCATTGGATAGCGGTTATGAAAGCCGAAAATGTTTATATAATCTTTATCATATCTTGAATCACGTTAACTTGTTTGGTCATGGTTACATCGCGCAAGCCGAAAACATGATGCAAAAATTACTGGAGGGTATCGGTTAGAAATCCATTCTGAAACGGTAAACTATTTCATTGAAATAATGAGCCAAGCAGTTAAAAATCTGAAAATAGGGGGGCACGAAAAGAGTGGCGTGTTGGCTGTAAATGATCTAAAATTAACGATGAAGATCTTGCTAACAGGAGCAGATGAATGACCATTCTGAAAAATTATTTTTTCATGTCAATATTACTGATTTCCTTCACAGCAATGGGTGTGAGCCTGGCTGCCGACGTCGCCAAAGGAAAAGAAAAATCCATGCTCTGTAGCGGTTGCCATGGCGCAGACGGAATCAGCCTGATGCCCGACATTCCTAACCTGGCCAGTCAAAAAGAAGCGTATCTGATAAAATCAATCAAAGATTTTCGGAATGGGAATCGCAAGAACCCAATGATGAATTCCGTCGCTCAAGGTTTGAGTGATGAAGACATTGCAAACCTTGCCGCTTATTTTTCCAACCTGTGAGGTTTGCCCATGACCGCATCCGAATCTGACAATAAAACAGAGATACCCGAAGAACCAGATCGACGTCAGTTTATTGAAAAAGCAACATGCGCTGTTGCTGGTGTCGGTATTGCCGCAGCGGCCTGGCCATTTGTGAGTAGCATGAACCCCTCCAGTGATATTTTGAGCAAGTCTACTGTAGAAATAAACATTGGCCAAATTCAAACCGGTGAAGTAAAAACAGTGGAATGGCAGAGTAAGCCGGTGTTCATATTTCATCGCACCGCAACGCAGATCAGCGCCATGCAGACTTCAATGGGTAGTAATATCGATCCGCAACCCGACGAGGCGCGCGTTTTGAAATCGGAATGGTTAGTCGTGATTGGCTTATGTACACACCTAGGTTGCGTACCAACGAAAAAACCAGAGGGCTGGTTTTGCCCGTGTCACGGCAGTCGCTATGATAACAGTGGCCGTGTATTGCGTGGCCCAGCGCCGAAAAATCTATACTTGCTGCCTTATCAATTCGTCTCGGCTGACACACTACTGCTGGGTAAAGCGTAATGAGTAAGGTCATACAGTGGATTGACCAACGGTTTCCGCTCTCCTCATTTGTTAAGCACGACTTGGTTGAATACCCGACCCCGAGAAATTTGAGTTATTGGTGGAATTTTGGTTTTCTTGCCGGATTTGTGCTGGTGTTGCAAATTATCACCGGTATATTTTTAGCGATGCATTATAAGCCCGATGCCAGTCTGGCTTTTGATTCAATTGACCATATCATGCGTGAAGTTAATTATGGTTGGTTGATACGTTACATGCATGCTGTTGGTGCCTCGGCGTTTTTTGCCGTGATTTACATTCACATGGCGCGTACACTTTATTATGGCTCATATCGTGCGCCGAGGGAGTTGATGTGGTGGACGGGGCAAGCCCTTTTGCTGGCATTAATGGCCACCGCCTTTATGGGCTACCTCTTACCCTGGGGGCAAATGTCATTTTGGGGTGCACAAGTGATAACCAGCCTGTTTGGTGCAACGCCTTTCATTGGCGAGGAAGTGGTCATCTGGTTACGTGGTGATTTTGCAGTAGGGGATGCGACTTTAACTCGGTTTTTCGCGCTACATTATTTGTTTCCGTTTATTATTATTGGTATCGTTATCATTCATTTGATTGCGCTGCACCACGTTAAGAGCAGCAACCCTTCCGGCATCAATTTGACGGCCAAAAACAATATTCCATTCCATCCCTACTTTACCACTAAAGATCTTTTTGGGTTGGGCGTGTTTCTGATTATTTACTGTTATTTTGTCTTTTTCAATCCTGAATTTTTTATCATGGCTGAGAATAATCAACCGGCAAACCCCTTGCAGACACCACCACATATTGTCCCAGAATGGTATTTTTTACCGTTTTATGCCATTTTGCGTGCGGTACCTGATTTATTGGGTGGTGTCATCGCTATGGGGCTTTCGGTTATGATATTTGCGGCGATGCCCTTTCTTGATCGATCGAAAATTCCAGGGGGCGCAAAATACCGACCCATCTACCGGGCGATGTTTTATGTTTTTATTATTGACGTTATTGTTTTGGCCTATGTTGGTGCTCAAGCTCCTACGGACTTTTGGACTCTGATTGGGCAAATAGCAACATTAGTTTACTTTGCCACTTTTATGTTGCTTCCTTTTTTGTCAAAATATGAAGAAAAGCGGTTACGCAGGCAGGGGTTGCCACCGGAAGTTGAAGAGTTAATTCGCTGCGAAGAAGCGTGTGGGTGTAGCAAGCCAAAATGATAAAACAATTTTATTGTTATTTGGCTTTATTGCTTGTTTGTTGTTTCACGATGCCCCCCCATAGCTGGGCGGAAAGTCAAGAGACCAGCCTGCGAGAAGAGAATATCGAGCATGAGCAGGGTAATCTACAAAATGGCATGCGGGTTACCATGAACTTATGCATATTATGCCATGATTTAAAATATGTTAAATTTCGGGATTTGATGACGATAGGCTTAACCTCCGGAGAGGTTGATAAAATCAGAGGGGAGAACCGTGCCAGCGACCCCATCCTCAGCAAAATGAATGCTGAACAGATGAACGCGTTGTTTGGCATGACTACGCCTGATTTGTCATTGATGGCCAAAGCGCGAAGTGGTGGAGCACAATATATTTACAGCTTGTTGCTTGCCTACCATGAGCGCCGTGATGGCACCATCATCAATAATCTCTATCCCAACATCAGAATGCCGGATGTTTTCGCTTATTCAATCGAAAATAATGAGCGTATGCGCGCAACAATAGAGCAAAATGCACGCGATGTTGCGGCATTTCTTGCCTGGACAGCCGACCCTAAAGCTGAAGAACGGCGTACACTAGGAGTCTATGTCATGCTCTATTTGTTTGTGCTCACATTCATGTTATATCTGGTAAAAAAGAAAACCTGGTCACGACTTAAACCGTAAATATTTTCGTTATAGAGCTAGAAGTTGAGGCATTTTCACACGCGCCTGTACCGCATCTCCGGTTTTTCCTCAATCCACGCTACATACAGTAAGCGCCAAACTAACCACGTACTTCCAATTACCGCGGCGTTTTAGACGTGCTCGAAATTTCGGCTTTCTACACCCGAATAGCAAACGATTGATTTAGGCGAAAATTTACTTTTTCCGTAACCATTTGGGCAATATAAATACGCTTCTCTACCGTGAACCGTTAATTTTTCTGGTTGTACAACATATTTTTTGATTTCATCAATATTAACTGATGAGGGTATTGACAGCAAAAATGTGACTAGAATTTTTGTACCATTTTCTTCAATATTAGCCTCTTCATATGGTTTAGCAATGACGGATTTTTGCCATAATCTTTTTGATTCAGAGTCAATACGTTGACAGAATCAAAATATAGACTTTTAACTGTTTGAATTTAAAATAAAAAATAAATTGTTTTCGATGGTATAACGTTTGCATTCCCCTTTTCAGGACACATTAACACGGGAAGGGATGACCATGGCTGATCAGCCGAAATCAGATGATTCAGACGAAGCTTCAGATGATACCAAAGTAAAAAAAGACAAATCAGGCATGATTAAAATTGCTTTGATTGCACTGGGTATTGTTGCCATTATCGCGACCAATATTAGCATTACGCTGATGCTCATCCAAAAAGATCCGGTCGGGGAAGAGGTCAGTACGAAATCTACTTCAGGTGAGCATGGTGATGAGCATGCCACAGCAGGCGAACCTCAGAATGGGGAACCGCAGCTTGCTCTTTATCAAAAACTAGAACCGACCTTTGTCGTGAATTTTCAGGCAGAAGAAGCGCTTCGTTTTTTGCAAGTGACTGTAGAGCTCATGGCAAGAGACGAAAAAGTCATTGCTGCTGTTGAGCAACATATGCCAATCATACGTAACAATCTCATTATTTTATTTAGTAGCCAGGATTTCACGACGATCAGTACTCGAGTGGGTAAAGAGAGAATTCGTGCTCAAGTCCTTTCTGAAATACAGAAAATACTGAAAGAAAAAACGGGGCAACCCGGCGTCGAAGAAGTGTATTTCACCAGCTTTGTGATGCAATAACAATGTCTATTAACGATCTCTTATCCCAGGATGAAATTGATGCGCTATTACATGGTGTAGGCAGTGGCGACGTTGAAACGGACGGTGAAGATGACTTAGACGATGGATCGGCTCGTAATTATGATTTTACTAGCCAGGATAGAATTGTACGGGGTCGTTTACCGACTCTGGAAATGATCAATGAGCGTTTTGCCCGGTTATTTCGCATTAGCCTGTTTAATATTTTAAGGCGATCTCCTGAAATTTCAGTAGGCGGGGTTCAGGTGCTCAAATTTTCTGAATATGTGCATAGCCTGTTTGTTCCTACCAGTCTTAATTTAATCAAAATGCCACCTCTACGAGGAACGGGGTTATTTGTATTTGATCCCAAGCTGGTTTTTACTATTGTGGATAACTTTTTCGGTGGCGATGGGCGCTTTCATACCAAGATAGAAGGTCGAGAATTTACACCGACTGAACTCCGTGTAATTCAAATTATGCTGAATCTGTGTTTTGAAAATTTTAAAGAAGCCTGGGCACCTGTTTATAAAGTGGATTTTGAGTTTCAAAATTCAGAAGTGAACCCTCAGTTTGCCAATATAGTCAGTCCTACAGAAGTGGTGGTCGTCACCACATTACATATTGAGCTGGAAGGGGGAGGCGGAGATATGCATGTCACTTTACCCTATTCAATGCTAGAGCCTATTCGTGATTTGTTGGATACCGGCTTGCAAAGTGATCGAGATGATACGGATGATCGCTGGATAGATGCTTTGCGGGATCAGTTACATACTTCAGAAGTTGAAGTGGGGACTGTTTTAACTGAGACGCAAATTACTTTGGATGATTTACGTAATATTAAACCGGGTGATGTAATCCCTATTGATATGCCAGAAGAGGTGATTTTAGAGACGGATGGTGTGCCTATATTTAAAGGTAAATTAGGTGTTACTAACGGAAATTTTGCAATAAAAATAGCCAATCGTTACAACAGCAATAATTAAGGAGAGTGCTATGAGTGATGAGAATGATGGCGGCGATGATGATTGGGCCGCAGCTCTGGCAGAACAAGCGGAGTCAGAAGCTCAACAAGTCACGGCGGATTTGCCCAAGGCTGAATTTGAAGAATTAGGCGCAGGTGTCACGGTACCAGGAGATGAAAATGCTAACCTGGAAGTCATATTGGATATTCCGGTCACCATTTCTATGGAAGTAGGTAGAACAAAAATCAGCATAAGAAATTTATTACAGTTGAATCAAGGATCTGTTGTTGAGCTGGATCGTTTGGCAGGTGAACCTTTAGATGTGACGGTCAATGGTACTTTGGTTGCGCATGGCGAAGTGGTGGTGGTGAATGAAAAATATGGTATTCGTTTAACTGACGTGGTGAGTGCGTCTGAGCGAGTGAAAAAACTAGGTTAATCATCATGAATAAGATAATAATGCTGAATATAAAAAAAATATTTTTTTTTCTGAGCATCGTGGTGTGTTGCACTGTCAGTGCTGGAGAAGAAGCGAATACCGATGTTACGTCGAAAGCAATAACCAGCACAGATTCAATTGCTAACCTGTTACAACTCAGTATTGGCCTGGGCATCGTTCTTGTTGCTATTTTTGCTTTGGCCTGGTTCGTTAAACGGGTGGCTAAGGTGGATACGGCAATAGGGGGGGCATTTAAAGTGATTGCTGTTTTATCAGTAGGCCAACGTGAACGAATTGTCTTGGTTCAGGTTGGTGAGCATCAAATAGTATTGGGTGTGGCTCCGGGGCATGTCAGAAAAATACATCTTCTGGATGAGTCCATACAAGACCCAAACCAAAATCAAAAGCCGTTATCCGGATCATTTTCGGCACGGCTGCAAGCGGCGCTAAATCAGAGGTTTTCTTCGTGAAACGATGTATTACGATTGCAGTCTCGATACTCTTTATATTCTTTCCACTGGTCTCTTTGGCCGAGCCAGGATTAGAGGCGATAACCGTTTCGACGGGTGCCGATGGTGCTCAAACTTATACACTCAGTTTACAAGTCTTGTTGTTAATGACATTGTTGTCCGTCTTGCCTGCAGGATTACTGATGATGACCTCTTTTACACGCATCATTATTGTGCTGGCAATACTGCGTCAAGCTTTGGGAACGATGCAAACACCAAACAATCAAATTTTGATTGGCTTAGCTTTATTTCTGACGTTTTTCATCATGGCTCCGGTATTTGATGATGTTTATAAAAATGCGGTGACGCCGTATTTGAATGAGGAAATTAAAGCACCTGAAGCTTTTGAAAAGGCAACGGATCCTTTTAAACAGTTTATGTTAGCGCAAACCAGAGAAAGCGATCTTGAGCTGTTTGCCACTATTTCGCAAGCTGAAGAGTTTGAATCTATTGATGATGTGCCTTTATCTTTATTGGTTCCTGCTTATGTCACAAGTGAGTTGAAAACAGCATTTCAGATCGGATTTCTTATCTTTATTCCTTTTTTGATTATCGATTTAGTTGTCGCCAGTGTCTTAATGGCGATGGGCATGATGATGTTATCGCCTATGATTATTTCATTGCCGTTTAAAATTATGCTGTTTGTACTAGTCGATGGCTGGGCGATGATTATTGGTACCTTGGCATCCAGTTTTTATCGTTAAATTAAATTTTCAGATTTATTGTTGAGGTAGAGAGCCATGACACCAGAGACGATCGTAAGTATTGGGCAAAATGCGCTCTATGTCACCATGTTGGTATTGGCAGTATTGTTATTGCCGGCATTGGTTGTGGGTTTGTTAGTGAGTATGTTTCAAGCGGCAACACAAATCAATGAAATGACGCTGAGTTTTATTCCAAAATTAATGGTCACTTTTTTAGCCTTGGTCATCGGTGGTTCCTGGATATTAGAACAATTACTGGGCTTTATGCGGGAGATGTTTCAAAATGTCCCGCATTTTATTGGTTAGTTAGACTATGCATTTCACTATGGTAGAAATAAGTGGTTGGGTTGGCAGTTTTATGTGGCCCTTATTACGCATCGGTGGATTGGTTATGGCGCTTCCGGCTTTTTCAGCACGCAATGTACCGATGCAGATCAAATTGATTTTTGCACTGGTTTTAACCCTGGTTATTATGCCAATCGTACCGGATGTTCCTGACATTAACCCGCTCAGTGGTGAAGGCTTGCTCATTGTGATTAACCAAATATTGATTGGTGTCAGCATGGGTTTCACTTTGCGTATCGTTTTTTCAGCCTTGATTACGGCAGGGCAAATGATTGCACTGGGTATGGGGTTGGGTTTTGCTTCTATGGTGGATCCGACCAATGGCGTACAAGTTCCCGTTGTGAGTATGTTTTACAGTATTATCGGGGTGTTATTATTTTTTGCCGTCAATGGTCATTTGGTTGCGATACAAGTTGTTGCGGATAGTTTTATCTCGATGCCAATCGCTCCCAGCGGAATTCCAGTGGGGGGGTACATGGATCTAGTGCTTTGGGGTACCTGGATATTTGCAGGTGCCGTATTGATTTCTTTACCTGCCATTACGGCAATATTAGTCGTCAATATTGCCTTTGGTGTCATGACTCGTGCCTCCCCTCAGCTTAATATTTTTGCCGTCGGTTTTCCCGTTATTATGACGGTCGGTTTTGCCTTTATGATGTTTTCTTTAGGTCATGTGGAAACCCATTTTGTTCGTTTAACCAACGAAGGATTGACGCTTATGCGCCAGCTCGTCAATCTATAGACACTCTTTATTTCCTTTCTTCTTTATTTTCTTTTTAGATATTTTCAATATTAACGAATATAACGTGTTATAGGCGAAATTCGTCTTGTTTTCGGTATAATTTTTTAATTATATAGCTGGCAATAATATTGCAATGAACGTCAATAAATCACAAAAAAATTTTAAAAGTATAGAAAGTTTTATTTTAAATGTTGAGAAATTATGGCAAAAGATGATGGTCAAGAACGCACCGAAGAGGCGACCCCGAAACGCGAGCGGGAAGCTCGGGAAAAAGGACAAGTAGCGCGTTCCAGAGAACTGAATAATGTAGTGATGTTAATCGGATCTGCCGCCGCTTTTATGCTCATGGGCAATTCAATGATGGCGAGCTTTGAGGAAATAATGGATTTTAGTTTCCAGGTATCACGAGAGCAAGTTTTTGATGAAAAACAAATGGTCTCGAGATTGCGTACTCTCGTTGAGGCTGCATTGTTAATGTTGGCGCCCTTTATGGGTTTAAGTATATTAATTGCACTTGTTGCGCCTGCTTTAATTGGGGGTTGGTCATTCAGCACTAAAGCAGTTGGGTTTAAGTGGGAAAAAATGGATCCTATTAAAGGATTGAAACGTATTCTGGGTCCTCAGGGGTTTATGGAATTATTTAAAGCCTTTGCCAAATTTATGGTGGTGCTCTCTGCAGCAGTATTGTTGTTGTGGATTTATACGGATGAATTTTTAGGTCTAGGCAGGCAAGCGCTTAAGCCCGCACTGGCACAAGCAGGAGAGTTGCTTTTATGGTGTTTTATGCTGGCCAGTTCGGCTTTGATTGTTATTGCGCTTGTTGATATTCCATTTCAGATATGGAATCACAAAAAACAATTAAAAATGACTTTCCAGGAAATAAAAGATGAATTCAAGGAAACGGAAGGCAAGCCAGAAGTAAAAAGAAAAATAAGAGAAGTTCAATTGGAAATGTCCCGGCGTCGAATGATGAGCGATGTTCCTCAAGCCGATGTGATTGTAACTAATCCAACCCACTTTTCGGTTGCGTTACGCTACGACCCCAAAACGATGCCGGCCCCCGTGATGTTAGCTAAGGGGGCAGATCTCATTGCCTTCGAAATCAGACGTGTGGCGACCGATTCAAAAGTGCCTATTTTAGAGTCCCCCGCGCTTTCTCGAGCCATATTTTATTCAACGGAAATAGGGGATGAAGTGCCTGAAGGCTTATACAAAGCGGTTGCGCTTGTTTTAGCTCATGTTTATGGATTGAAGAAAAAACGCCGACGTTATTCAGCAAAACCCATTGCAATGTCGAATGTCCCTATTCCTGACGCGTACCGTAGAGACTAAGGAATGGAAATTGAATAACGTTTACAAGTGGTGCTCTGATTTAGTCCATCTTCGTTCGTTCTGATTAACTGCAGTAATGTAGGTAAGGGGCGTGAGCTGAGATGCTGATTGTAAAAGTTATTGTGTTTCATTCCTAAGAGACTGTAAATAAAACATAGTCATAGAGGTTTTTTTAATAATGGAAAATATACTGACTGGCCTAGGTCGAATCGGTCGAAGTGGCTTAGGTGTTCCGATATTATTGATTGCTTTGCTGTCGATGATGGTTTTACCCATGCCACCGGTGTTGTTGGATTTATTTTTTACCTTCAATATTACTTTGTCTTTAGTGGTTATTCTGGCCGGTGTTTATGCGAAAAAACCCTTAGATTTTGCTGTTTTTCCTACTATTTTATTATTGGCAACGCTCATTCGCTTGGCATTGAATGTGGCATCAACCCGGGTGGTGTTGCTCGATGGTCATACGGGTACCGGGGCGGCAGGCAATGTGATTGAGTCTTTCGGTAACTTTGTTGCGGGTGGTAATTATACCGTAGGTTTGGTTGTTTTTATTGTTTTAGTAATTATTAATTTCATTGTTGTGACCAAAGGTGCGGGTCGTATTTCTGAGGTCAGCGCCCGTTTCACTTTGGATGCTATGCCAGGTAAACAAATGGCCATCGATGCGGATTTTAATGCCGGGTTATTAACCCAGGAAGAAGCAAAAGAACGTCGCGAAGAGATTGTCAGAGAAGCCGATTTTTATGGTTCCATGGATGGTGCCAGTAAGTTCGTTCGGGGAGATGCCATTGCCGGGATTTTAATTTTAGTTATTAATATTGTAGGGGGGTTAATTATTGGCGTCGCTCAACATGATATGGCTTTTAGTGATGCGATGCACAATTATACCCTGTTAACGATAGGCGATGGTTTGGTTGCTCAGATTCCTTCATTGGTTTTATCTACTGCCGCAGCATTAATGGTGACTCGTGTTTCTTCATCTCAGGATATGGGGGCGCAAATACTGAGTCAATTGTTCAGTGACCCTCGAAGTTTGTTAATCCCGGGGGCGGTATTAGGCGCCCTTGGTCTTATACCCGGTATGCCGAATATGGCATTTCTTGGTTTGGCTGCATTATGTGGATTGGGTGCCTATTATATCAGCAAAAATAAACCGGCTATGTCTAGAGAAACAATCGCGGCGCCCAGCGTTCAGTCTGGTACCCAGGAATTAATACCTGCCGACGGAGAAAATACCGCAGGCAGAGCTTTAATTGAGTCGCAAGAACCTAAAGAATTGAGTTGGGATGATGTGGTTCCCGTCGATATTATCGGTTTGGAAGTGGGTTACAAGTTGATCCCCCTGGTGGATAAAAAACAAGGGGGGCAGTTAATGCATAGAATAAAGGGAGTAAGGAAAAAGCTGACTCAAGAATTGGGTTTTCTTATTCCTTCTGTTCACATTAGAGATAACCTGGAGTTATCGCCGAGTAGTTATCGCATCTCGGTGATGGGGGTTATTATGGGTGAAGTCCAGATCCATGTTGATCGTGATATGGCAATCAATCCCGGTCAGGTTTTTGGAACGATAGAGGGTATTCCTGGAAAAGATCCCGCCTTTGGCCTGGATGCCGTATGGATTGATCCCGCACAAAAAGATCAAGCGCAAACCTTGGGCTATACTGTAGTTGATGCGAGTACTGTTGTTGCTACACACGTCAGTGATATTTTGCAGAAGCAGGCCGCTCAGCTACTGGGTAGAGAGGAGGTTCAATTATTACTGGATAATCTCTCCAAAACCATGCCCAAACTGGTGGAAGAGTTGCCGGATATTATTCCTCCTACGATTATTCTTCGTGTATTGCAAAATCTGCTGAATGAAAATATACCGATACGTGATATGCGCAGCATCGCCGAAACATTGGCGGAACAAGGTGCGAAGGGTCAAGACCCCGCCATCTTGACCGCTGCGGTTCGGGTTGCACTTGGTCGCATGATCGTGCAAAAGATCAATGGAATAGAGCAAGAACTACCCGTTATCGTCCTGGACCCTGAGCTGGAGCACATATTGCATGACGCCATACAAACAGGAGGAGAATCAGGCGCTGGGTTAGAACCCGGTTTGGCTGAAAAATTACAAACCTCTTTGATGGAATGTACACAACGGCAAGAAGCGGAAGGAAAGTCAGCGGTGCTTTTGGTCTCTGCACCTTTGAGACCCATGTTAGCGCGGTTTGTGCGCTTTGCAATACAGACATTAAGCGTCTTGTCCTACAATGAAATACCCGATGACAAAACAGTTAAAGTGGTGGCGAGTGTAGGTAAATAGTCAGCAAGATTCTATTAGGTTTTGATGTAGGATAAAGCGTGTGAAGATAAAACGATTTTTTGCCCCTGATATTCGTCAAGCTATTAAGTTGGTAAGAGAAGAGCTTGGGCCAGAGGCGATCATACTTTCTAATCGGCAGGTTGATGGTGGAATAGAAATTGTTTCAGCCATTGATTATGACGAATCTATTTTTAATAATAACAACCCACGTTCAGGTACGAACCCTGATCAAGAAAAAATCAGGACGAGCTCTGAGGGGAGATCAAGCAGAGCGTCATCAAACAGGGCATCATCAAAATCGACGCCGCCAAACCGCGAACCCTCTAATTGGGCATCATCAAATGAGCTACCAAAAAATGAACGACGGAATAACATTTCATCTAGAAAAATGGACTCCGAAGTTTCTCGTGAACCTGGCTTGGTCGAAGTTAAAAATGAGCTGAAAAGTCTCAGAACCTTGCTGGAAAATCAACTTTCTGGTTTTGCCTGGAACGAAATGCAAAGAAAAAGCCCCATGCATACTGAATTACTCAAGCGTATGACCCGTATGGGTTTGAGTGCCTCGCTTTGTCAAGATATAGCTAATAGTATTTCACCGGGTGATGAGCTTTCGCATCTTTGGTATCAAGTTCAAGGTTTACTTGCCGAAAAAATTCCTAATACCAATGACGACATATTGAATGATGGCGGCGTGATTGCTCTTGTGGGTTCAACCGGAGTAGGAAAAACTACGACCGTTGCAAAACTTGCTGCTCGGTATGCTTTAAGACATGGTTCCAGACATGTGGCACTCATTACTTTAGATAATTATAGAATTGGTGCCGTTGAGCAGCTTCGAGCCTATGGAAGAATACTGGATATACCCGTTAGAGTCGCGGCGAAGGGAGATGATTTAAGTCAATTGGTGGAAGATTTTTACGATAGACGGTTGGTTATCATCGATACGGCCGGCATGAGTCAGAGGGATGGTCAGCTTGAGCAGCAGTTAGATATATTGCGGCGAGACAGAAGCTGGTTGAAAAGCTATTTAGTGCTGTCGACGACCACTCGATTATCCTCAATGGAAGAGGTTGTCAGTGTTTACAAACAAGCCGATTTAGCGGGCTGTATTTTAACAAAATTGGATGAAACAACGTCACTGGGCAGTGCATTGAGTACTGTCATTCATCACCAGTTACCGGTTGCCTATGTTTGTAATGGGCAACGTGTCCCTGAAGATATGGAAACGGCTCGATCTGATGCTCTGGTTAGAAAAACCGTTTCCATAATGGAAGAAAACGAAGGCCTCCTTGAGGGAGAGTCATTAGCTTATAACATAGGAGGGGCAGTCAGTTGACGTTTATATCTGACGCACAAAATGATCAAGCGTCCGGGTTACGGCGCATCGTCCAACGTCGTCCAGTTAGTGTTATTGCGATTACAGGTGGTAAGGGAGGCGTGGGTAAAACAAACGTTTCCGTTAACTTAAGTGTCGCAATGGCAGCCGCAGGTAAAAAAGTTATTTTGCTTGATGCGGATCTGGCGTTAGCCAACGTTGATGTTTTGTTGGGTTTGAGAGCGCACTATAATCTGTCACATGTGCTGTCTGGAGAGCGTCTGTTAGAGGAAGTTATTATAGATGGGCCAGCGGGGATGCGTATTGTTCCTGCCTCTTCAGGTAACAAAGACATGTCGGAATTAAGTACTGCCGAGCATGCGGGGTTGATTCGCGCCTTCAGTGAGCTGGGGCAGGATATCGATGTACTCATGATTGATACGGCAGCGGGTATTTCAAACTGTGTGACAGCTTATACTCGCGCAGCGCAAGAAGTCATCGTTGTCGTTTGTGATGAGCCGGCATCCATTACTGATGCCTATGCATTAATTAAGGTTTTAAATCGTGATCATGGCGTATTTCGTTTTCGGATTTTGGCCAATATGGCACACAGTGTACAGGAGGGAAGGGAATTGTTTAACAAGCTAATGAAAGTAACGGATCGATTTCTTGATGTCACTTTAGATTATATGGGGGTTGTGCCTTATGATGAATATTTACGCAAGTCGGTACAAAAACAAAAATGTGTTGTTGAAGCTTACCCACGCAGCAAGGCTGCACTTGCATTCAAGAATTTGGCAAGCAAGGCCGATAACTGGCCTGTACCGAAAGTAGCCGGGGGGCATCTGGAATTTTTTGTCGAAAGATTGATACACGCTAACCACGACGGTAAGGTGATCACGCTATGAATGGACTCGCAATGTATATAAACGTAACACTGGGCGATATAGATCAAATTGTAAATAAACATGCACCGTTGGTTAAACGTATTGCTTATCACCTGATGAGTCGGTTGCCACCGAGTGTGCAGGTTGATGATCTTATTCAGGCTGGCATGATTGGTTTGCTGGAAGCGTCCCGGAACTATGATGCCACTCAAGGTGCGAGTTTTGAAACCTATGCAGGCATCAGGGTACGAGGTGCGATGTTAGATGAAATTCGAAAAAATGATTGGGCACCTCGTTCTGTTCACCGTAAAGCGAGAAAGGTCGCTGAAGCGGTCAGAAAAATAGAAAATGAGCAAGGTCGTGATGCCAGAGATAGTGAAGTAGCTGAATTGTTGGATTTATCTTTAGAAGAATATCATCAAGTTTTACAGGATGCGAGTGGTTATCTGGTGCTTAGTTTTGATGATATGGGTGTTGACGACGAAGCGTTGGCAACTCATGTTTCGGATCGTGCTCCTGGGCCCTTTGAAGGTTTACAAAGGGAAGATTTCAAAAAAAATCTTTCCGATTCTATTTCAGGGCTTCCAGAAAGAGAACGACTAGTGATGACATTGTATTACGATGAAGAATTAAATCTTAGAGAAATTGGCGCAGTGATAGGAGTAAGTGAATCTCGAGTCAGTCAAATTCACAGTCAGGCTCTATTAAGATTACAGGCCAGGTTAGGGCACTGGATGGCTAGATCATAGTTATAACTCAGGTACGAATTATTTTCTAGACAGATTGGAGGTTGTTTTGGATAAAAATATGAAAATATTGGTGGTGGATGATTTTTCTACCATGCGCAGAATTATAAAAAATTTGCTTCGAGACCTGGGTTTTTCTAATACCCAGGAAGCAGATGATGGGTTAACGGCTTTTCCTATGCTTCAGGGCGCAGATTTTGATTTTTTAATCACGGATTGGAATATGCCAGGAATGCAAGGCATAGATTTATTGAAAGCGGTTCGTGCTGATGCCAAACTGGCAAGCCTGCCCGTATTAATGGTGACCGCTGAATCTAAACGAGACCAAATTGTTGAGGCTGCCCAGGCAGGTGTAAATGGTTATATTGTGAAGCCATTTACAGCTCAAACATTAGAAGAAAAAATCGGAAAAATTTTTGAACGTATTGATGCTTGAGTTTTCAAAAAGAATTGCAAAAGGAATTGTATATGGAGCAGAAAAAAGACAAATACGCGGACTGTCTTGAACATGCCAAGGCTTTGGTCGTGGAGCTTGAGGCCAAGCGCTATGCCGAAGCAGATACCCTGTTGAGTGGCTTATCTAGATTACATGAAAATGGATTATTTCAGGAAATTGGTAAGCTAACACGTGAACTACACGATACCTTAAATAACTTTGAGTCCGAGCCTCGTATTTCAAAACTCACGGCATTAGAAATACCCGATGCTAAAGAACGTTTGAACCATGTTATTACACTGACACAAAACGCAGCGAACAAAACTTTGAGTGTCGTTGAAGAGACTTTGCCACGATCAGAGCAACTGAAAAAAAAGGCCATTAATTTAAAAACCGAATGGGATCGTTTTACCAATCGGGATATGCAGGTAGAAGAATTTCGAGGCCTGAGCAATGAAATCGATGCGTTTTTACAATGGACAGCAATTAATGCCGTAGAAATTCACAAAGGGCTTTCAGATGTCATGATGGCTCAGGATTTTCAAGATTTGACAGGGCAAATTATTAAACGTGTGATAACGCTCGTTCAAGAAGTAGAAGACAGTTTAGTCGGGCTTATTCGTATTACAGGTAAAAATAATATGGGAAAAAGCACTGTTGAAGTACAAAAACCAGGTAAAGATATAGAGGCTACTGGCCCACAAGTTCCTGGTTTGAAGCGGGAAAGTGAAGTCGTTAATGGGCAAGATGAAGTTGATGATTTGTTATCAAGTTTAGGATTTTGAGGTAGCAGAAATGGCTATAGATACCGATGATGAAATCCTTCAGGATTTTCTTATTGAAGCGGGCGAACTGGTAGAAGAGCTGGGCGGCCAATTAGTTGAGTTAGAAAAACAGCCTGAAGATAAAGAATTGCTTAATGCTGTTTTTAGAAATTTTCATACCGTCAAGGGTGGCGCTGGATTTTTGGCATTGGATACTTTAGTAGCTATTTGTCATCGTGCTGAAGATGTGTTTAATTTGCTGCGTCAAGGCGACCGGGTTGTTGATGCACAACTTATGGACGTTGTATTGCGTTCTTATGATGCCGTTAATGAAATGATCGAACAAGTGAAAAAAGGGATTGACCCTTCACCTGCCGACCCTGAATTGCTCAAAGCTTTGGAACGATTTTCGACTGAAGGTAGTGTTGAAGATATTGCCGTTACGGCTGAACCCGCTGGTGACGGCGATGCAGCTGCCGTTTTATTTGATGAGATTGTAGAGGGCTCTGGTGTTTCTGAAAAAGCGTCTGACAGCGTGGGTTCTGATGAAATTTCAGAAGAAGAATTTGAGGCTCTTTTGGATCAACTAAATACGCCATCGGAAGCGAATACAAAGACGCCAAAAACTGTTGATGTCGCCAGTGTGACAGCAACAAAATCGGATTTGCCGGGTTCATCAGACTCGGGTCTTATGACCGACGATGAGTTTGATAAAATTTTAGATGAACTTCATGGGCCTATAGGAAGCAAACCTGCATCGGTAGCCGAACCCACTGTAGACGCAAAAAACATTGAACCAAAAAAATCTGCATCCGTAGATTCAGTTGCTAAAGTACCTGTTGTTACTCAGCCTAAAGAAAAAACAAAGCCAAAGCCAAAGCCAAAGCCAAAGCCAAAGCCAAAGCCAAAGCCGGTTGTCTCCAAGGTATCACCTGAAAAGGTGCCAGCGAAAGAATCATCCAGCGTGCCTCAAGCTGAAACGACGGTTAGGGTTGATACTCGGCGGCTTGACGATATTATGAATTTAGTTGGCGAGCTTGTACTAGTGCGTAACCGTCTTGCTACTTTGCGTGGTTCTATGGACGAAGAGGTGACTCAGGCGGTAGGCAATTTGGATTTAGTCACAGCAGATTTACAAAATTCGGTAATGAAAACACGCATGCAACCGATCAAAAAAGTTTTTGGTCGATTTCCTCGTGTGGTAAGAGACTTGGCTAGAAGTTTGAATAAGCAAGTCACTTTGGAATTATATGGTGAAGAGACTGACCTAGATAAAAATTTGGTAGAGGCTTTAGCCGATCCTTTGGTACATTTGGTTCGTAATGCCGTTGATCATGGTGTTGAAGATACGCAGATTAGACTGAAGTCAGGTAAATCTGAAAATGGCACTATTAAGCTTTCGGCGGAACAAGAAGGGGATCATATTTTATTGGTCATCGAAGATGATGGCGCAGGGATGGACGCCCAATTTTTGCGTGACAAGGTTGTTGAAAAAGGATTGATGGACCAGGAAGCCGCTGACCGTCTTGATGACCATGGTGCTTATAATTTGATTTTTATGCCCGGTTTTTCTACCAAGAGCGAGATATCTGATATTTCGGGTAGGGGTGTCGGAATGGATGTCGTAAAGACACGGATTACGCAGCTTAATGGCACGATTGATGTTGACTCTGAAAAGGGGAAGGGGAGTCGCATTGCCATAAAAGTCCCATTAACGCTGGCTATTATGCCGACGTTAATGGTTAAGTTATCGGATCAAATATTTGCTTTGCCCTTAGCGAATGTAATTGAAATTTTTGATAACGAAACAGCACGTACCAGTACGGTCGATGGTAAAAAAGTAGTTATTGTTCGTGAAAAAGCGATTCCTTTAATTTTTTTAAGACAATGGTTAGTGAAAGACGCTGAATACGCAGAACCTCCTGCTGAGGGGTATGTGGTCGTTGTGAATTATGGCTCACAGCATGTTGGTTTTGTGGTTGATCAATTGATTGGCCAGGAAGAAGTCGTTATAAAACCACTGGGTTCCAGTTTACAGGGAACCCAGGGTTTGGCGGGTGCCACTATTACAGGGAATGGTCGTATTGCCTTGATTCTTGATATGCCTGGACTCATGGAACGATATGGAAAGAGGATATAAATTAGGCGGTACAAAAAGGAGTATCGAGTGACTGTGCGAGTTCTCATCGTTGATGACTCACGTTTTTTTCGTAACCGTGTATCTGAAATTATAGCTGCAGACCCCTTGCTGGAGGTTATAGGTACAGCCAGTAATGGTCAAGAGGCTATTGTTATGGCTCATAAGCTGGCACCTGATGTCATCACAATGGATGTTGAAATGCCGATAATGGATGGTATTTCTGCTGTTAGAGAAATTATGGCAAGGAAGCCAACACCCATTCTGATGTTTTCTTCAATGACGACGGCAGGTGCCAAAGTAACTCTGGATGCCCTGGAGGCGGGTGCGGTAGATTTTTTGCCTAAAAAAATTGAAGATATTGCAAGCAATTTCGCTGTGGCAGCGAGTGTGTTACGACATCGAATTTATCATATAGGCAAAAAAAATGATTCAAGAACAGCGGTTGATAGCACGCATATTGGCAAGAAAAAAATAGATTTTTTCAAAAAAAGTCAAACGCCCTCCTGGTTAAATACTCAAGGATATGGACTTTTGGCCATTGCCGCCTCAACGGGTGGGCCGGTGGCGATACAAAACATTTTAGAAAAATTACCTGAAAATTTTTCCTTACCCATTATTGTGATTCAACATATGCCTGCCGCCTTTACCGGGATTTATTCAGAAAGATTGAATCAGGCAAGCGCAATAAAAGTGAAGTTAGCTGAAAATAATGATTTTTTACAAAAAGGTGTTGCTTTGATTGCGCCGGGTGGAAAACAATTTACTTTGGCGAGTCAAGGCGCAGAGGGAATTGTTGTTAAATTGAAAGAAGCGGTTGTAAATGATACCTATAAACCCAGTGTTGATATCTCTTTCCGTTCTGTGGCAGAAGTGTTTAGCGGGAAAACTCTGGCAATTATTTTAACGGGGATGGGGCGGGATGGCTGTAAGGGGAGTCAATTGATTAAAGCTAAAGGTGGAACCATTTGGGCACAAGATGAAGTGACCAGCATTATCTATGGTATGCCTGGAGCGGTAGTTGATGCAGGTATTTGTGATTCCATTCTTCCTCTTCCTGAGATCGGAGCGCGTTTGCGTCAAGGCGTATAGTGTATGGATATACTAAGTATATCAGGTATTATTGTTGCTTTAGCTGCTATTTTAGTAGGCAACTATCTTGAAGGTGGGCATGCTGATTCATTAATGTCGGGCGTGGCTTTTATGATCGTTGCTGGCGGTACACTGGGCGCAATTATGGTGCAGTTTCCGATGAAGATATTTATGTTGTCAATTAAGGTGTCAGTATGGGTATTTATTCCGCCGAAACAAGACCACCATGCGGTTATAGACAAAATTGTGAACTGGAGCAATATTGCACGTAAGGAGGGTTTGTTGGGTTTAGAAACCATTTCTGAATCGGAAACGGATGAATTTGCAAAAAAGGGTTTGCAATTACTGGTTGATGGTAGTGAGCCTGAAACCATTCGCAGCATTATGGAAGTTGATCTGAGCACTAAAGAACACCTGAGCTTGCAGGCTGCCAAAGTTTATGAAGCAGCGGGTGGGTATACTCCTACGGTAGGGATTATCGGAGCGGTTATGGGTTTAATACATGTTATGAATAATCTTGCTGATCCTTCTAAGCTTGGTAGCGGTATTGCCGTTGCATTTATTGCAACTATCTATGGTGTTGGTTTGGCGAATATGTTGTTTTTGCCTATGGCGACAAAATTGAAGTTAATTATTCATGACCAAAGCCAATTCAAAGAAATGATTATCGAAGGTGTGATTTCTATTGCAGAAGGTGAAAATCCGAGAAATATTGAAACAAAATTACAAAGTTATTTACATTAGAGTGATACCGTCGTGGCAAGAAAAAAGGCACCGGAAGAACACGAAAACCATGAGCGCTGGCTGGTGTCCTATGCCGATTTTATTACGCTACTTTTCGCTTTTTTTGTAGTGATGTATTCAGTATCATCCGTGAATGAAGGTAAATATCGCGTGCTCTCAGATTCTCTGTCAGCGGCATTTCGTTCGTCTAACAAAACATTGATGCCCATTCAAGTGGGGCAACCGGCTAAATCACCTACTGCCAACCATGCTCTGGATCAAGTTCCGACCGTTGTGATTGCACCTAATTTACCTATGCCACAATTAGTAAAAAAAACAACATCGGGTGAGGGTACAGCCGCATCGATGTCTGAAATCGCAGATCGTATCAATGATGCGCTACCTCGCTTGATTAATGAAGATTTAATCTCGGTTCGTTACGAGGATGACTATGTTGAAATTGAAATTAAAAGTGAACTTCTTTTTCAACAAGGCGGAACCCGTTTATCCAAAGAGGCCAGGGATGTCGCCACCAAATTGGCTAAAGTATTGAAAAATTTTCCAAACTCAATGCGAGTGGAAGGCTATACGGATGATCGACCTATAAAGTCTGCGGTGTATCCGTCCAATTGGGAATTATCTGCTGCACGAGCAGGTGCGATAGTTAGGTTATTTGCAGAAAAGGGTGTTCATCCTGCGCAACTATCCGCAGTCGGCTATGCAGAATTTAGACCTGTTGCAGATAATACAACGCTAGAGGGTAGAATAAAAAATCGGCGAGTCAGCGTGATCGTATTGAACCAAACACAGGCTGGATCGTTACGTGAAGATTTAATCTTTGCTTCCATGGCGAAAAATGGCAAACCGCCTGTGCCTCAAAATGGAGATGAAAATGTCTGGACGCAACCCATTGATGTCAGTCATCGTCCAGTGACTGAAACGGGAACGATTTCAGTAGTTCCAGGAATAAGTATTACTGAACCTTTCAAGGTTAAGGTTGTACCAGATGTCGATACAAACAAAGCATCTGATGAGTAAAATGGAGTAACAAGATTGCAAGCACATGGATGGAATATATTATGGGAGCAATCCAGAGATCGAGAAGATATTGATATTCAGGGTAGCATTTTAACCTACGGGCTGAGTGGTATTACGAACACCATGAAACGACAAGGATTGAAAGAGACAAGCTCAAGTTATATTAATTTATTGCCTATTCATGTGTCGGGCCTCAATTTAATGTTGCCCAAAAAACGTATTCATTGTGTATTGGATTGGACTGAGCAGGAGCTCACTGCGCACGACAAAAATATTTTGTTGGGTGTCCGCAATTTCAATGGCAAAAAATTACTGGTCTTTGATACCGCAATGATGGTAGTACCGAAGGATCATCCAAAAAGATCGCATTATTTAAATCAACGGCGTTATCAGAAGTTGATTGTGTTTGATTCAGGAAAATGGGGTTTGGTTTGTGAGCGAACTGATGAAGAAATTATTATCAGTAAAACGGATGTGCTATGGCGAAAGTCATTTAAAAAACATAGCTGGTTAGCGGGTGTGCTACCGAAACAAAATTGTAGTTTGATCGATGTTGATCGTTTTTACGCAAAAGCACGTCACTATAGCCATGACGATTAAGAGCTAAATCTCAAACGCCACAGGTATATACCCGTGGCGTTTGAGATTTAGGTGTTGAGAGTGTGTTCTTTTCATTTTCTGGCAAGGCGAAATGACGAGGTGTAGCGGGCTATTGTGAGGAATTTCAACGTAGCCAGGGAATGAAAAAGATACGCAATCACACCTAAATTTTAATCGCTACGGATATATATGGCACTAACCATGCATATTTGAGATGTGCAGTTTGTTTTCGCCAAGTTAATGGCGTTAAATTCAAGAGCTAGACATAGAGGGAAGGTGATGAGCCAAATCAAAATTACAACGCAATCTGAGGATCAAGATGACCCCATGTTGCAATGGGTTACATTTCAGTTAAATGACGAAGTCTATGGCGTTAATGTTATGCAGGTACAAGAGGTGCTCAGAGTTACTGAAATTGCACCTGTGCCAGGTGCGCCAGGTTATGTTTTAGGTATCATCAACCTACGTGGGAATGTCGTAACGGTTTTAGATACGAGAGCGCGTTTTGGCTTGCCACAGCAAAATGTCGATGATGCTTCACGTATTTTAATTATTGAATCCTCTGATCAAGTGGTTGGTATTTTGGTAGATAGTATTTCGGAAGTTGTTTATCTGCGAGCATCAGAAATTGAACCTGCGCCAAATGTTGGTAATGAAGAAAGCTCACGTTTTATTCAAGGTGTTTGCAATAGAGAAGAAAAACTGCTTATTTTAGTTGATTTAAACAAGTTTCTTACAGAAGATGAATTGGGTGGCGGAGCCGGTTTTTAGGAAAAAGTGCAGACGTTATATCACGTGCTTATTCCTTGAGTATCCATGAGATGATTTTGTATGAGTACTGAATTTGTTGTTATCACTGTTTTGTCATTTACTTTGTTTGTGTTATTTGGTTTTTCATGGTATTTGAAAATTGAATTACGACGTATACAAAATATAATCAATGAACAGAGCCATGGTGTAGAGCGAGCGCAAGCCGATGTCCGTGCGTTGTTGACCGGCGCTGCTGGCCTAGGTGACCATCTCGGAAAAGTTGACCAGCAAATGAAGCGTTTAGATGAACGCCTTAACGAGTTGGATTTACGCGATCCAATTTCACAATCCTATGAACACGCCATCAAACTCGCCAAAAAAGGTGCAGGCATTGACGAGTTAATTGAGACCTGTGGTTTAGTGCACGATGAGGCTGAATTATTATTAAGAATGTACCTCAAGGATAAAACGAGCTGATACCAGAAAGTATTTCTAAAAAATATAAGGAGCGTACATTTTCCTAAGTGGTTAATCGTTTTTTATGAAGGTGTATTGTTAGGGTGCAGAATCTGACCATGTGTTAACAGGGGTTACACTAAAACGACCATCATCAGCAACTACGAATTCAAAAACATGCCAAGTCAGATGATTATTTTCCTCTCCCGGTGGGGGAGTAAAGAGCGTAATTTCACCATTGACGTTAAGTTCAACTCTTGTCGGTGATTCTGTGATTCCTTCGGTGACCTCTGTTGTAAATGTTCGACTGTAGTTGTGGACTGAATAACGATAAATGCCCGCAACAGGAAACTTAAAGATAGTAATTATCTCGGGCCCTAAGCTGTCCTTGTTATCAACGTCAAGTTGTGAAAAGGGGAAATTTAATAAACTTCCTGAAAAATCGAATCGAATGCGTATACCTCTTGGGCCCATGAAATAAGCATCCATATCTAACGGGCTCTCTCCCCAACTTAATTTGATCGAAATCGAGGTATCGCCAGTTTCATCCTTGACGGGGAGGACAAGACAGGTTTCTATTGTGGTGTCTACTTCGGTCGTTTTTAACTTAACGGTATTAGTTTTTTTTCCAGCTGTTAAACCAAATAGCAATACGGAAGAATTCGATTTCCCCATAATATAAAAATGACCGGAAGAATTTGTTATCGTCGAAGCGGTGCTGGAATAATTATCACCGACGGCGATAATGTTCACGCCTGTGATGCGCTCAGATGACGAGTCTTCTATACAGCCGTTGATTTGTATTTGAGAATAGAGAGTGCCTGCACTCCAGGTGGAAAAATGACTGACAGTGCCTTCGTAATAATGGCCTGCAGGGTCAGGAATCAATGTAGCGCGACCTTCTTTTACCCACAGACTATTGTCTTCATTATAAAAATACAAAGGAAGGGTCGAGGGTGGGCTGCCTGTTTTGTCGGCAAGAGGGATGTGAATAGTGGCATTTTTTCCTTGTGCAAGGTTCAGCTTGTTGTTTTTAGAGTCTGTAAACGTGATTAGAATCGCACCAAAACTTTCTATTGATGAAAGTACTTCGCCATTGACGTTCGTTTGCATATCACCTGGCATCCATTCAATATCCACAGTGGGGTCGATCACCGTTAAATGAACCGTTACATTACCGTTTGGAATGCTGCCATTACTTTGTACCAGAGAGCGGGCAGACAAAATAACACGGGCAGAAGTATCGGAAACGGTCAGTATTTGTTCTGTATTTGGATTGAACTCCTGAGTCAGCTCGAAGGGCAATATACTCACAGGCAGGTTTGCATTTGGAGAGGAGTTTGATAGACGGGTGATTTTTTCTTGGTTAGCAAAACCAGGGGTAGAAACAGTTACCACAATTCTATCGCTGAGTGCTACATTCGATAGTGTATATCTGCCATCCTTTGCCGTTTTTGTACTTTTTCCACTTGCGCTCACCTTTGCTGCAAAGACCGCGTCACCGTTTTTTCCATTAAAAACCTGCCCTGTGATTTTACCGGAAGATAGAGGGGCTACAACGGGAGGAGGGGATAGCGTGTTGTACTCACCATCGTCACCGCCGCAGGCAACGAATAATAAGGACAAAGACCCCAAAAAAACAGGCCGAAAACCAATAGGTAGTTTCATCTATATTTTCTCTCTATTTCTCTTTATCTGCACAGCTACGAATATTTTTAAAAATTTTTTAAATGGGTCGTAATCAAGGCATCGTGCTCAGAGATGAACATTATTTTCTTTTTATGAATGGGCAGGTTCTATACCCGTTTTTATGTTTCAGTGGCTTAGAGACGTGCACGACATAATTTTCGTCTTTGTCTTTTGTATCCATGCAGTCGTGCTCACGTCGCTTCAGCTTGGGGCTGGTCTCAAAAATAGCTAATTTCTATATTAGTTTTTCGACAGATTTTAGCGGTGCTTGAATGTTAGATGTGAGAAACGTGTCTTATTTCATGTTTTTCCCATAAAATGAATAAATATAGAGGTTGATAGGACGATGCTGTAGCCGGGATAGTTCTGCTATTTATGAACGGCTTTCTATAATGCCTGTTTTTCAAAAACAGATGTTCTTCCTGATACATAGTAAGCAAAGGCGATGACTTTAGCGATGACGATATAGAGTTCTTCAGGAATTTCTTCGCCAAGTTCCAATGTCATGAGTAATTGGGCGAGTTGGGCATCTTCATGTAGAGGTATGTTGTATTCTTCAGCGAGTGAAATGATTTTTTCAGCCACAGAATCCAGCCCTTGAGCTGAAATGATAGGTGCAATATTACCATCCCAGGTGAGTGCTACCGCTGTATTTTTTGAAGGGTTATTGTTCATGCTTTAGTATCCAGTATCGGGCTGATATGGGTTTTTAAATTTCGTTGCTCAATCTTTCCGTGGGTACAGCATAGATTATTGATCTCCATGCCTGCTTGACTAAGACTTTCTTTAAGTTTGTCCATGTGTTTTTCAAATAATAATTTTGTTGTGTGATATTCCGAAGTAATGTTGGTATTTACCTTTTTGCCACGTAACGTGATATGGGCGTAGACCGGGCCTAATTCTTCAAAATTAAAGGCTAGCGTAATGTTCCATCCCTGCTGATTTTTATGTTTTTGATTGCTGTTTTCTTGCTCAATTTTAAGATTGATAACATCAATGCCATTTTGGTTTTTTACGGGGAGCTCGAAAAGATAGACAACATTGGTATCAACTTGAGTGTTGGCTAACTGAGTTAAGCGTAGACGCGACAAGGTTCCGTCGACGAGTTCAAACAATTCGGACAGTAGTGAGTTGATTCCGGGTATGTTCACTAATGAGTCGAAGACTTTTGCTTGAGCGACAACCGGGGTATGATGCATCGGTGGAAGGGAGGTGTTTTTTTCACTATTGGATATGGCAACAGTCAGTGGTTTACCTTCCATAAGCTCTTTGGGAACGGAATTACCTGACGAGTTCACTAAGGAGGAGAACGTTTGTGATACGGTGTTGATTGGAGAAAACTGACGACCTGCGGGTGTGAGCGATTGCGGTACAAAAGGGGGGGAATCTGTTTTTCCTTCTTTAGCTATTTGTTGCTTAATTTCGTTAGCCAGTGCTAACAAGTTAAATTTAAAGTCCTTTGTAAAGTCAATGGGTTTATCTGACGTATTTTGTTTTTGCAATATTTTTTGTTCAAAAAAAATACCCGAATTATTTAAGTCAGATTTTAGTCCTTGGGGTGAGCTAACAGAACTTGGGGTGGGTAGCTGGTCTATAAGCTTGTTTATTATGACTTGTAGTGGGACGGGTATTTTTTCCTGGAGTCTTGTTTTAGATTCCGACAAAGCATGTAAACTGGCCAGTAATGAAGGGTAAGCTGTTTGCCTGGGCAGAAAATTTCGAATTATTTCATTTTTTAGTTCTATTTTGTTTTCACTTAAAACTTTGAGTACGGGGACAGGGCTTAGGCTCATTATTTTTAGTTTTAAATTCACTCCTTCAGATAAAGGGGGAAAAGGTGTTTGTACGTTTTTAGCGTGGACTTGTTGCGTACCGATTTTTAATATGACCTGTTGCTTATTTGTCCTCCCTGGTTCAATAACAATAGCTTGTAGTGTTTGTCCAACTTTCCAGTTATTGAGTGCGGGTTTGACTTCCGATAAGCTCAGCAATGGCGAGTGAGAAGGAAGGCCAATTTTCATTTTTATCTCCGGAGTATTGACGGGGATTGTGAATGCCCGTATCAGTACGGTATCGGAAAAAATGCTATATATCTTTACCCTGTTGTGTTAATAAAAATTGACTCGAAACTGTTTCTCTTTGTTATTCTAAACATTTGTCGATGACAAATTGTTATGTATTCCTTTTCTAAGGACTAAATGATGAATCAAAATATCGAAAAACCAAGT
Source organism: Gammaproteobacteria bacterium (assembly GCA_013151745.1). GTDB lineage: Bacteria > Pseudomonadota > Gammaproteobacteria > JAADHS01 > JAADHS01 > JAADHS01. The sequence continues at coordinate 31,816 of JAADHS010000047.1, forward strand.
AAAGACGTGCTTAATCAAACTTGGTATGTTCGGCGTAAGGACAAAATTACGGGTCCTTTTCCTGGGCGTCTTATTTCACGACGCTTATTATTGGGTCAAGTTCTTATTGACGATGAGTTGAGTCTGGATCAATTTCATTGGCAGTCGGTATCGGAGCTACAGTCGTTGATTCCTGATGTGATGAAAAGTGATCTTGATGACCCAGTAAATCGTGAGCGCATCGTACTGTCTAAACGTTGGGCGGACGAGCGAAGTTCTCGTAATCGTCGCGAAACGGGGGTTGCTGAACGGGGGGAGGCAAGGCCAACTACGGATCGCCGAGATTCAGAAAAAACAGGTGAAATTGATTACCGAAAGAGAAGAGACCAGCGCTTGGATGCATCTCGAAATAATAGAAAAAACTTGCAAAAAAAATATAAACGACGGCAGCGTATACAAAGTTTCACGATTGTATTTTTAGTTGTCGCTGCAGTGCTATTCTCTTTGATCTATGCCCCCGCGCCTGAGGTCAATGAAAAAACGAATTGTCTAGTTCAGCCTGAAACAGACATTGTTTGGGCGAATTGTCAGTTAGCAGGTATATCATATCCTGAATCAAACTTGTCAGGTGCTGATATTCGTAATGCCAATCTATCTAATGCCAATTTGAGTGGGTCGGTCTTGCTAAAAGCAAATTTATCCTATTCAAATTTAAGCCATGTCAATTTTCGTGCCTCTGACCTTAGTTATGCGAATTTAAAAGGTGCAAATTTACAAAAAACGAACCTTAAAGAAGCCAATTTAAGCGCAGCGGACTTGTCTTATGCGGATTTGACAGGAGCGAAATTACGCGGTGCTGATTTTTCACAGACTATTTTAAGTAAAACGATATGGGTAGATGGCCGAGAGTGTGGGCTGGGTTCGGTAGGAACCTGTCGCCAGTGATTTTATCGTCGTTGAAGTTTTTCTTTACTTTGCATAATTATTGAATAACCAAAAGGTATTCGATATACCCATAGCGTTATGAATTTAGGCGCTTTCACGCACAGCTATACCTCATCTTCAGATTTTCCTCAATCGAAAAAACTCAACTTAGAG
>JAADHS010000167.1 GCA_013151745.1 Gammaproteobacteria bacterium
CATTCCATAGCGGCGTTAAAATTCCTCGCAATAGCCCAGCTATTACTCGTCATTTTGCCTTACCATGAAATGAATTGAACGCACACTAACACCTAAATCTCAAACGCCACGGGTATATGTCATGTTTTGAGGCGGCTCTGTCTCAGAGGTAACATATTGATATTATACATCGTGGATCAACTGTGGAATCTAGGTTAAAGAAAGCAAAAAGTGACCTCGCCTGTGTGCCAGTTAAGTAGCTGACACGGCAAGTATTTATTATTAGGGAATGGAAAGTACTTCAACAAAGCGCTTTTGGTGACTGAAAATTTGACTTCCAACGGCAAGTTGTGGGTCAATTGTGCCTAAGCGAAAACGATCCAGTAGTATTCTGATTTTGCAATTATCGTCTGTGCTTACAAAAGTGCCTGCCGGGATATTTATATTGCCGGTATCTGTTGAAAGAGTGCGGTCTAATCCAATAATGGTATGACTGCCGGTACAAATCAATGACGCAGTTATATTCATTGCAGCTGTATTATCGATGGTATTCCAGCTGACCATAATACTATCAGTGCTACGCGAAAAACGCATTGCACTTTGTGGTGTGATAATTGAAAACCCCAGAGGTAAAGTTGCATTGGAATCAGATGCATTTGTACCTATTGGCCGATCCAAAGAAACAGTAAAAGTCGTATTGCTACTATTTTCTTTGTACAAAGCCCCGAGCACGTTGTTTTCGAAATATAATAATGTTGTTGGGAAACTAGTATCCGCAAAAAAACCCGTCATTAACTTAATTTGATTCACAGTTTGAGCCAGATTAGTAAATAAGTCATCAGCAATACGAATGCGATCGACCGGGCCTATGGTTGAAGCGTAGAGCTTATCGCCCTCATTTAAGTCTATCACTGCCGAGGTCGGGGATAGTCGGAGTTGTGTTTCTACAGCGGTCGTCTCCCCTCCTCCATTAGTAATATGGATATTAGCAACAAAGCTATCGGTTGAAATTTGAGTTGAAGCCACAATAATATCACGATCATGATCACCGCCACATCCGAACAATGAGAGACAAACAAGCAAAATGCCCAGCAACCATAAATGTTTCATATTAATTTCCTGTGCTGTCATTTCTAAGGTTGCTTAAATATGGTAGTTTATACCGACAGATAATAATGAAATGTCAGTCTCGGAGATATCAAATAGATACTGTATTTGTGATCTAATGCTGAGTTTGGGTATTTTAAAAAAATATGAAATACCAAGCCCCAGCATGGCACTGGTCTTTTGATCATCACCAACAGATTTATTTAATAGCGTCGCGTCCGCTTTCCATAATATCGCCCCTCCGTGTATATTCATATTCAACTCTTTTGCAATGTTGAATTGCTTGCCTAGCAGTAATGAAATGCCTTTTAAATTAATTTTTGTATCGGTTGATCGTTTCAGTTTGAAACTGCCAAGATTAGTTACATTTGATTCTAGATATATTGATGAGAATCGATAACCGAAATTAAGTGCAAAGGACGTATCACTTTTATATCCATTTTCCTGAATAGTTGTGTTGGCGACGGAGGATCCAAGAAAAAAACTGGTTTCATCTGCTTTTGCATTAACGACTAAAATAGAAGAAAATATCAAATAAACGAGGATTTTATATAAGAAAAAATGTAATGATCGGAAAAATTTATTCATTTGATAATTATTATGCAATTAATTTTAAAGAGACCGTAGTCGGTTAATAATGACTCCGTCGTTCGACCAAAGAAAAACGATGCCTGAAATATGATATAGGTGTAAGAAATTCAGCCCTTCCACTGCTGCGATAATATCACACCACGCAAGTGGTGGCCTGAGTTTTCTATAGGGTGATGAGGCTTGAATCTCAGACGCGATGCTAGGGATTACGGGCATATAAAGGGGGAAGCTCAGGGCTTGTTTTTTTGTTATTACGATGTGGTTTTTGATGCAATAATGAGTTTATTTCAGTAAGAAATTGTTTGCCATTCCACGACTTTTGTTCTGTTGAGTAGAGTGTACGATCCATGTTTTGCAGTGCGGATACGGCGTCGTCTTGCTTACAGAGAGAAGCGAGCGCTACAAGGTTATGAGGTGGGTGTTCCGGCCAACGTGCTTTTGCCCAAACCATTAACGACGTATAGGCCACTTCAATCTTGTTTTCATTGCAGGCGGTTTCTATTGCGCCTTGTTTTTTTCTAAGGCTAAGATGCTCGGAAATATCAGCTTTAGAAGAAATAGCTTGTGTTTGCTTGTGTTTTTCTCTCCAGAGCAAATAGAGTGTTACGCACCACAAAATAAAAAATAAACTCGCTACGATAATCCATATCGAGGAGAGAGTTTTTCCAGTTTCTGGAGTGGAAAAAGAGGGCCGCGTATTTTCTATTGCAGAGGGTGTTACAGCAAGGTTGCTATTATTTCCCCCCGGAGCAACCGTCATCGTTCGAGCTGCAAGTATAGCAAAACGTTGTTTATTTTCTATAACATCCCACCATGGAATTTTAATTTCTGGTAACTGTAATGTGCCCTCAGCAGTGGGAACCAAGGCAAATTTTTGTTGGCTAATTCCGGTTATTCCGATTTTACCTACCTGATTTTTTTGGCTTTTCTGGTCACGATAACTTTTAGCATTATTAAGTTCAGGCAGGAGTAATTCAGGGAGTTGCGAGCTGTTCAAGCCCTTTGCCGTGATTGTGATCGTGCGCGTTAAGGGTTGCCCTATCTCAAGTTGATCTGTTTGTTCCGTAATATTTTCTGTTATTTCCAGGTTTTGAGCGGGCAGCCAATCTTTCCCTTGCGCCGCATCAGGCCGAGCCTGTATTTTGAAGGACTGAGGAGTACTTTTAGTACGAAAATTTTTTAAGCTGGGGCTAAATGGATCATTAAACAGCGATTGCCCCAGAAAATCATCAAATCGTGAGCGCGGCGGTGTTCGCTTGTCCTGAATTTGGCCACTAAACCGAATAGGGTCAATCGTGAGCGTGCCGCTTTTTTGTGGAAAAATGACAAAACGACGCTCTAATACAGAGTAGCGTGTTCCATTTTTTTCGGCCTGATAAGAAATATCCTCTCCCAGGCGTTCAATCACGGCATTCTTTACCTCAGGTGAGGTCAGTGAACCGCTACGTATTGCGGCACTGTGGAATAGTTTTATGGTGAAAATGATTTGCTCTTGTACATAAACCTGGTCTTTGCTCAGTGAAGTTTCAAGGAAGACCTCTTGAGCTTTTTTATCGAGGTCAGCGGGGTCAAAATCTTCTACCGATAGCTCTAATTTTGTCGTTGTTTCTTTACCCACCGTAAGTGCTGGAATAGTAAGTGTTCCACTGTGTAGTGGGGCGAGCGTAATTTGCCATTGTTTACTTGACGAACCGGCACCATTAAACAGTTGAATGCGGCTGCTTTGCGAGGTGCTTATTATTTCAAAGTCTGTTTCCAGTGGGCTGAAATCAATTTGCTGTGCCGACATATCTTGCGTTTCGACGGTTAATACGACTGTTTCATTTTCAGAAATAATAGTTCTATTAATAGACGCCGTGGCTGCCCAGCTGGTTTGGATTACCGACATGAGAACGAAAAAAATAACGATATAGATTTTTAACTGGATCATTAATTTACCACTCATTTTTCGAATTGTTTGGTGTGTTTTGCCGTTGTAGGTGCTCTAATTGAAATTTACGCCGTAACAAACCGCCTGGATCGTCAGGAATACGGCGTAACCACTGTTCCAGGGCTTGTTCAGATTCTGTTTGCGTTTGATTAGGATTTATGGGCTTATTTTCTTTTTGTTCCTGGGCTAAAACGTCCTGATTTTTATGTTTTTCAGACTTTTGTTCTGTGAGTGCGTCTTCAGTCTGCTGTTCTTCAGCCGTTGTTGCGGGTTCCTCATTTTGTTGCTGGGCAGAATCTTTGTTATTGTCTTCGCTGTCATTTTGCTCTTGTTGAGATTCACTATTTTGTTGTTCGTCGGGCTGGTTTTCAGTGCCATCTTGTGAGTCGGACTGACTTGAATTTTCTTTATTCTCATTGCTACTATTTTTATCTTGTTTTTCCTCTCCATTTTCGGATGAATTTTTTTCTCCTTCTCCTTCCCCTTGTTGTTCCTGTTCCTGTTTTTTTAATTGATCTTTAACTAATTTTTGGTTGAACAGGGCGTTGTCATGATCCGGTTTGAGTTTAAGTGCCTCATCGTAAGCTTTTATGGCCGCTTCCAGTTTTCCCTGTTTTGCTAATGCGTTGCCCAGGTTGTAGTAGCCATCACTGGTTTTTATTTCCTGGTAATATTTAGCGGCATTGTCATAATCTTGAGCGCGGTAATAGGCCGAGGCTTTCCATTCCGGATTATTAAATTGTTCAGCGGCTTTTTTATGTTCATTTTGGTTAAAGGCTTGTTGTCCTTGTTGGTCGGGGCGTAAAAATAAATCCTTCCATTCAAAAGCATAGCTGGGCTGAGGCAAGGTGATGATGGCAAGAGGTATAATAAATATAATTCCTCGCCTAAAGAATAACAGCGCTAAAGGTACAATAAACAACAATAACCAAGGACCATCATCACGCCATTGATCATTGTGGGTTAATTCCTCTTGTGTTGCTAGTGCTGTTTCATAAGACAAAGAGGTCGTGCTCAGGAGGTCAATGTCTCGATTGTTTGGGCTTATAGTGGCATAGTTACCCCCACTGGAATTTGCTAGTTGCTGCAAAGGGCTGGAGTCGAGTTTTGGAATGACGATATTACCTTGACGATCCTTGAGAAATCCGCCCTGTAGCGGGATGGGTGCGCCTTCTTTTGTGCCGACACCGAGAACGAACAAAGTGATGTTGTGCTGTTTTAGTTTTTGACTTATTTGCAATGCGGATGCCGGGTCGTCCAGACCATCAGTCAGTAAAATAATTTCATTATGTGCATTTGCTGTATCAGGCAATAAATCTATTGCTTTTATAAGAGCTGCCGTCACATTGCTGCCTTGTTCGGGCATCAATGAAGTGGTCAGGCTGGGTACCAGGGCGGCAATGGTTGCACTGTCCTGGGTTAAGGGGGAAACAACATAGGCATCGTTAGCGTAAACAATCAATGCGACTTGTCCTTCTTTATTGCGTTGCAATAACTCATGAAGTTTGATTTTGGCACGACTTAAGCGGCTGGGTCGTAAGTCGGGAGCATCCATCGATTTGGAGAGATCAAGAACGATGACACGATACAGTGCCGTCTGAAACAAAGGCTGAGGTAGTTCGACTGATGTTGGGCCAGATAGTGCGATAACACTGAGAAACCAAATAGCGGCCAGGAGAAAAAAAGGGCGCAGTCGCTGAGGTGTGGGGCTGCCTTGAAGAAGGTGGGGTAGCAAATGACTGTCGCAGAGTTTTGTCCAGCTGCTGTTGTTTCTTTTTTTTTGGAATAACCAGCCCAAAGTAAGTGCCAGGGGCACAAGAGCAAGCAACCATAAAGGGCGTAAAAAATGAAAGTTTTCAATCATGATGCCCGACTCGGTTGTTATTTAGCCACGAGTTAAAAACCTGAAAGTAGAGTAAGGTCGCTAAAACAGAAAAAAGTAAAGCCAGCGCCAGAGGCCAGTGATAAAGTGTTTGTGTAGGTCGAAAAAAAGATTCGTCTGAGGATTGCGGTTCGAGCAAATCTAGCTCGGCATAGATATTACTGAGCGCGTCTGTATTTTTAGCCCGAAAGTATTGTCCGCCTGTCAGTTCAGCTATGCGTTTAAGACTTTTTTCATCCAGATCTCGAGAGGGGTTGATGGTTTGTTGGCCAAAAAATCCTCCTTGAAGAATCATTTCGTCGGCACCCAGACCGATAGTATAGATGCGCAAGTTTTCAGCGGCGGCTAATTCCGCAGCTTGCAGTGGCTCCACTTCTCCGGCGGTATTGGCGCCATCGGTCATGAGTATTAAGATACGATCTTGTACTTCACCGGCTCTAAGACGTTTAAGCGCCAGACCAATAGCATCGCCAATCGCGGTTTCTTTACCCGCGATACCGATCACGGCTTCATTTAACAATTGGCGCACTGTTTTTCGGTCAAAAGTAAGCGGTGTTTGTAGATAAGCATTCGAGCCGAAAAGAATCAGACCTAAACGATCGCCTTTGCGTTTTTGAATAAATGCATTGGCGGCATGTTTAACGATGCTTAAACGGGTGACCGCTTGCTTGTTGAGCACAAAATCCCGGGTTTCCATGCTGCCTGATACATCGACAGCCAGCATTAAATCTCGTCCGGTTAAAGGCAATGCAATGGGATCGTCTACCCATTGTGGGCGGGTACATGCCAGAACAAACAAGATCCAGGCAAGTAATGCAGAAAATGCTGTCCAGCGATTCATTTTCGATTGTGACTTTGTCGAAAATTTTGGTGTATTAAGGGCGTCAAAAAAAGGTAAATGTAACGCTTGCTCCTGGCTGGGTGCAACCGGCTTGCACAGTATTTTAATGATCCAGGGTAAGGGTGCCAGGGCAACAAGCCAAGGCCAAGTAAATTCAATCATTGCGCTTCTTTTTTTTATATTGAAACTTATGTTTACTATTAGCGTGGGTGTATTTTAACCAGTTATTAAAATAAGTGATTATTTTTTTTGTATCTGAATCTGTGTTTTCAAATTTTTTATAAGGCGAGGTAGTCAGTTGCTCAGCAATTTTTTCGGCATCAATATCCTTAATATCAGGCCCATGTCGAATAATAAAATCTTGCCATTTTTTGCCATTTAATCCAGCAATATTTTCTTCGGGGAAGCAGAGTAGTGCGTAACGTTTCAATAATATTGAAAGTTGGGACATTAATGTCGTGCTGTTGTGATCATCATTGTATTTGAGCATAATGTTGTTCAGTTCTTGTTGCGCTAAGCTCAGGGTTGAGGTTCGATATAGCCTTGTTTTTAACCAATAAGTGGATAAGATGATAACGATGATTAATATCAAGGCGAGCAGCCACCAACCTAGTGCAGGTGGCCACCATGAAACGGCTGTCGGTAGCGTAATGTCTCGTAAATTGTCGAGCGTGTTGTCCATAATCTAATGTGCTTGTGTTAAGCCACGGCTTAAGGTTTGTTCAATATTGTCATGGGTTGCCAGTTTGAAATATTTTGCAATACCTTTGTTTTTGAGTTCATTTAAAAAATGTTGGCGATGTTGAAATTGATCGGCATAACGTTGTCGCGTAATCGCATTACCAGTATCTATATGGCGTCGTTGTATGCCATTCGTTATGGGGTAGACCCCAGGGGGGGGGGCGGTTTCTTCCAGCACATCATAGATGAAAATATTGACAATGCTGTTATGTCGGCGCAATAAACTGAGATGTCGTTGTGCATTTTCATCGGGGAAGCGAAAATCGCTGAGAATGAAAATCAGGGTGCCCGGTTTGCATATTCGTTGTGCTTTAACCAGGGTATCTATCCAGGTCGATTGATTCGTTGTGGCTGCAGTGGGGTCGGGGTTGTAATTTGTTAGTGTATTAATCAGACGTAAAACCGCTTTTTTGCCGCCCGTAGGACGTAGCTCGATATGCTGATGGTCATTAAATACCAGTGCGCCCACTCTGTCCCTTTTATCAATAGCTGCCCAGGCTAATAAAGTGGCTGCTTTTGCTGCAACAACGGATTTAAAGGCGGTACGTGTACCAAATGCCATGCTCTGGCTTTGGTCAACGATGAGTAAAATGGGGCGCTCACGTTCTTCTCTGAATAGTTTGCTATGAGTTTGTCCGGTACGCGCAGTAACGCGCCAGTCGATATGTCGAATGTCATCGCCTTGTTCATAGATGCGAACTTCATCAAATTCCATGCCTCTACCTTTGAATGACGAAAGATAACCGCCTGCATTACTGGAACGAATGTGCTGTTTGTTGTTCGTTAGCACTTTTGACTTGCCGCGCAACTGGATCAACTCATCAGTGGTGACGATAATGCCGGAAGAAGTGGTCATGTTACGGAACAGGAATGCGGTTGAGTAATTCAGTAATGAAGGTGTCGGTGGTCAAGCCTTCTGCCTCGGCTTCAAAAGACAGGAGAATACGATGTCGCAAAATATCAGGTGCAACTTCCTGAATGTCCTGGGGAGAAACATAATCCCGTTGGTGTAACCAGGCATGGGCGCGGGCGCAACGATCCAGAGCGATGGTTGCTCTGGGGCTGGCACCATAGCTTACCCAGCGAGCCAGATCGTCGCCGTACTGCTGGGGTTGTCGTGTCGCCGTGACCAGTTCGATGATATAGTCTTCCAATGCGGGTGCCAAATGGAGCTTAAGTATTTCCTGCCGACTTTCGAAAATATGCTGCTGTGAAACGGTTTGTTGCTGAGGAGCCGGTTGTGAATTTCCGGCAGCAATGGCTTGTTGGCGTACCAGTTCGAGAATTTTCTTTTCCGCGACTTTGTCAGGGTAGTCAATCCGCACTAACATCAAAAACCGATCCAGTTGGGCTTCGGGTAATGGGTACGTGCCTTCTTGCTCTATCGGGTTTTGTGTTGCCATCACTAAAAAAAGAGGCGGGAGGGCATAGGTGCTTTTACCCACGGTGACTTGTCGTTCTCCCATCGCTTCGAGTAATGCCGATTGTACTTTTGCCGGTGCGCGATTGATTTCATCAGCCAAGACAAAGTGATGAAACAGCGGCCCTTTTTGAAATTCA
>JAADHS010000046.1 GCA_013151745.1 Gammaproteobacteria bacterium
GAAGGGGACCATTTTCCACACTTACACGCCGGAATGGCAGAGCCTATGTGAGTCACACCGCCAGAGGCGGTGGTTTACCAATATTTAATTAACAAATAGTATGTTAAACCAAGACGTTATCATAAGTAAGCGAGATAACGAATCGTTCCAAGTCTGTCTGGATAAAACGATGATTACGTATCATATCCTGATACGCCACCTTAGAAGCTGTAAATAAATAACTTTACAGACCCTTAACCAGAAAAACCAAAAGAAAAAAGAGACTCCCACAGGATAGGTGCATCCAAAATTCAGCTCATGCCTGTGCAACAAGCCAAATTCTTCATCTATGTGCAATTATAGATGCAAGCGCTTGTGATTTCAGGTTTTCATTTTATGTAATAAATATTAGTTATTGGTGTGGATAGAGCTTTTTTTAATTTATTTACAGTCCCTTAGCCAAATGTCTAATGTGTTTTCCATCAATTCCAATGCCGGAGCACGTAACTTGGATGCAGCAAAATGATAGTAGTTAAGTTTACACTGTACGGGCATATGCAGTTTATCACGCCCTTGGTCTTCAAAACTGACCCAAGCTAACACGGGCAAATCATTTTGCGATTCATCCGCGCACACCCATTCATTTTTCTCAAGGATCAAGATTAATCCGGGGCGATCCGGAAATTCGATGCGTAAGGGCATCGTAAAATGCATCCTGGCTCGGCGCCAAAGATTGTAAAGTGTGCTGTTAATTTGCTCGTTGCGTTGCGCATATACGGGCAAATCAGCAACTCGACTCACGATTTTTCCTATTTAGTCAGGCTGGCGAACAGCACGGGCAGTTGTTCCGGTAATTTATCGACATTATCGACAATCGTATAATTATTGTTGCCAAAAATACGTTTTACATAGCTATCCGCGTTGGGATCCAGAGTCAAGCAATAGGAGAGAATACCTGTGCTATACAATTCTTCTACCGCTTTTTTGGTATCATTCCGCAAATGCTGGGGATCTCGTTCATCAATATCTGCGGGTTCACCGTCGGTGACGATTAACAGTAGCTTGCGGCGCTCAGATTGTTTTAACAGGTGGTAACCCGCGTGCCGCATGGCAGCCCCCATGCGAGTAGATAAGCCCCCTTTCATGCCTGCTAAACGTGATCGAGCCTCATCATCGTAGTGCTGGTTAAAATCTTTGAAACGATAATACTGCACATCATGACGACCATCAGAAGCAAAACCGTGTATAGCAAAAGGATCTCCGATACCATTGATCGCCGTTGAGACAAGCGTCGCCGCCTCACGAGTCAACTCCAATACCGTTTTATCGGATCCGCCAATTTTTTCATTGGTTGACTCGGAAAGATCCAGCAGTATAACGACAGCAAGATCACGATTTTTTAACACATTACGCATAGTGATACGGGTATTCGGCTGCTCACCCATACGGATGGATATCATCGCATCAATCGCGGCGTTAATATCAACTTCATCGCCATCTTCCATGTTTCGCTCGCGTTGCACTCCCGCAGGCGATAACATATCAATGATTTGTTTTATACGATGGGCTACCGGGCGATGCTCAGTCAAAATCTTGTCGATGTCTTCGGGGTTACCCTTGGGTTGGCGGCGCTCATAAACTGTAGCCCAATCAGGACGATGCAGTTGGATATGATAGTCCCACTCACGATAATGGAAGGGTTCTGAAACCCGCTCTTTACCCCACATTTCATTGAAACTGACGCCATAATCTTCATACGGATACATTTCTGTGGCGCAGACCCAAATTTCTTGAGCATCATCTCCCGCCAATTCACAATCTACCTCGTGTGCCATCTCTATTACACTGACTGTTTTGCGTACTTGTCGTTGTGATGCGGCAATGTACTCGTTCATGGTGTCAAAAGTGAATTCTTCAAATTCCCAAACAAAACGATTATCGTCCCTGTAGGGGATGCGGATGCGTTCGAGAATACGTAGACTGGGGACGGCCTTGCGGGAAGAGAAAATATTAAATAACTCTAGCCCTTGATGCCAGGAAAATTGATTGTTTTCTTGCTCTGAATCTATGGCGTTATGGAACTGCTCGGCAAACATATTGAGCACAGCGTCATCGCATTTAATGGTGGCATCCAATAACATTAGAGCTAAATGCTCCAGGACATTCATCGTCGGATGCTCAGCCTTTTCTTCAATTTTTTGAGCAAGCAGCGCAGCCCACAATTTTTTCAGGCCGGGAAAGACCGTAACCGCTTTGTATTCAATACGCGCATCTTCCATATAACCAATAAAAAAGAGCTGTGCCGGACTGAGTTGTTCAGCAGAAAGCGCAGAATGGGTATAACATAGATGCGCGGCCATGTGTGCTGCGGTAGCGCGATACAACTCCAGACCTTTAACATCGCCTGCATCATCTACCGCATCGGGCATATGCATAATATGCGAGCTAATGTAAGGTCTAAAGTCGGTATAATCGGCACCGGTAGGGCGTAGAAAAAAATCTCGTCCCCACAAGGCACGTAGATAAAAGTTAAGTTTTCTCTGAGTATCAATAAACAGCGTACCACGACGTTCTTTTTGCAACATCGCCCTGCTATCCTGAGACTCTAGATTGAAGTATTTAGTCAGGTTATCAAAATCACGACGATAGGCTTGAGCACCAAAATTAGCCCAACGACGCAGCCCACTTAAGGTCAGCTTGGATAATAATTCATCAATGTGATTTAACATCGGGCGCACGCCACGGGCAGCGGTACCGGACAGTTGGTGTATCAGAGTCAGATAGCCGCGCACTAGCTCTGCATCACCTAAACGACGTGCAGCAGTGGGTAAACTGCTGAACATCAGGGAAATCACTTCGCCTGAGGTCATAGAAGACAGCTTCATCGCAGCGCCAAGAACATCATTAATAATATCTTCACCGCACTCCTTTACAACCAGCGGCATATCTTGTAAATAAGATATCACCAGATCGCTACCGCGTCCCAGGCGACACAGCCCTTTGGCACCTTCCATATATTCTTCCAGACCGGCGGGTGACATGACGCGAGCCGCCTCATAGAAGGTGCTGGTAGCCACATCGCGAATTTCTGGTGCAGTTTCTTCCAGGAATGTTTCGTAATCTTCAAGCTTGATCGACATAGTCAAATTTCGCTGTTAATTAAAAAAAGTTTGTACAGCGGCATTTAGCGTATCCCGCATATCAGGGTCATCGGTTAATGGTGTCACCATCGTCATGCTACAGGCAGCAAGCGGTGTCACGCCTTTAGCGATGAGTTGACCCGCATAAACCAATAGACGAGTAGAAATACCCTCATCCAGACCATGCCCTTTAAGATTGCGGGCGCGATGGGCAATTTGAACCAATTTACCCGCCGTAATGGCATCAACGCCAGATTCTTTTGTTACAATTTCAGTTTCTGTTTTTTCTTCGGGATAATCGAAATCCAATCCGCCAAAACGTTGTTTGGTCGACTGTTTTAGATCTTTCATTAAACTTTGGTATCCCGGATTGTAGGAAATAACTAACTGAAAATCGGGATGTGCTTCCACTAACTCGCCTTTTTTATCCAGCGGTAATGAACGGCGATGATCGGTTAAAGGATGAATCACAACAGTGGTATCTTGACGTGCTTCTACGACTTCATCCAGATAGCAAATCGCGCCAATACGTGCAGCCGTGGTCAACGGTCCATCCTGCCATTTTGTGCCATCCTTATCCAGTAGAAAACGACCGACCAGATCCGAGGCGGTCATGTCTTCATTACACGCCACCGTGATCAAGGGTCTGTCTAGTTTCCATGCCATGTACTCAACAAAACGGGATTTACCGCAGCCCGTTGGCCCTTTCAGCATCATTGGCATACGCGCATTATAAGCCGCTTCGTAAAGCGTTATTTCGTCACCGACTGCCTGGTAATACGGCTCAGATTTTACTTTATACGCTTTTGGGTCTACGGTTATTTTATTTACAGACATAACACACCTTCTATTACTTTTCTGGAGTATCGATATAATTTTCATCGTCAGTTTCAAATTCGCCAGACCAGCCTACAGCCTTGGCTTTTTTGAACGCATCGCCATGGATGCGATCGTGACGTTCCCTTAATTCTGCTGGTAAGTGGCTCACCAAACAGCCGTATTTATCCCATTCGGCATTCACTTTTTGTAACAAAGCGTCAATCCCGGCTAGGTTCCAACCCGCACAATTTTCTGTTTCTGGTAAAATTTCAAATACCCAAGCATCTCGAATTGTTTTACCAATAGTGGTCATACCACCCCATACTTCTTTGTCTAATCCGACATAAGTGCCTGGTTTACTCATCGCATGATCTCAACTTTAACTTTCGGTATAAAAAAGCCCCTGGTCGCACAATGTCGAGCAGGGGCTTTTCGTTTTACAGTATTACTACCCCGGCTTTTTTAAACCGACTTACCACGGTAAATAACCATTGAAGCCCCTGCAGATTGAGCAAAGTTATCAAAGCCCAATAAACGCACATGGTTAGCAGGATGTGCTTTGTGACAAGCTTCAACTTCAGCCAAAATGGCATCCACGTCAGTTTCGCCAAACATAGGCAACTTCCACATATACCAAAAGTTGCTCATGGCATTAACAGGCTCAGTATGTTCGATACCTGGATTCCAGCCTTTACCAACAATATATTGGATCTGTTTACGGATCTGATCTGCCGTTAACTCAGGCAGATAAGAAAAAGTTTCAAACTTGCGACTTGAAACATCGCTTAAGCTTGATTTGTAATCTTGCATATCACTCATTATTCTTTCCTCAATGATTTCAAATTTGATAGCGGGGAGGGTTGGGCGATTAATGAATTAACGCCCAACCTCTTGTATCCGCATGACGGTGTGAAAAGGGGTTACTTGTGAGCAACATCCAGCTTATCAACGGTGTCGAATTCAAACTTAATTTCTTTCCAGGTTTCCATTGCCATTTTAAGCTCTGGGCTATGCTTGGCCGCTGAAGCAAGAATATCCTTACCTTCTTTCTCAAGCTCACGACCTTGGTTACGTGCTTCAACACAAGCTTCAACCGCAACTCGGTTAGCTGCTGCACCTGCTGCATTACCCCAAGGATGACCCAATGTGCCGCCACCAAACTGTAGGCAAGAGTCATCACCAAAGATGTTAACCAACGCGGGCATGTGCCATACATGGATACCACCTGAAGCAACAGGCATAACACCAGGCATTGCGCCCCAATCTTGATCGAAGAAAATACCACGTGAACGATCTTCTTTAATATAAGAGTCGCGCATGATATCGATCCAGCCTAAAGTCGCCTCACGATCGCCTTCCAATTTACCCACAACCGTACCGGAATGCAGATGATCACCCCCTGACAAACGCAATATTTTGGTTAATACGCGGAAGTGGATACCGTGGTGCGGATTACGATCAAGTACCGCATGCATTGCACGATGGATGTGTAACAACATGCCATTCTCTTGACACCATTGAGCCAATTGTGTATTTGCAGAAAGACCACCTGTAAGGTAATCATGCATAATAATAGGTGCGCCGATTTCTTTCGCGTATTCAGCACGCTTCATCATTTCATCAGATGTGGGTGCAGTGACGTTCAGGTAATGACCTTTACGCTCGCCTGTTTCAGCTTCTGCTTTATGGATCGCTTCCATCACGAAGTCAAAACGATGTCTCCAGCGCATAAAAGGCTGTGAGTTTACATTTTCATCATCTTTGGTGAAATCCAGACCACCGCGCAAACCTTCATAACACGCACGACCGTAGTTTTTCGCAGATAGACCTAGTTTAGGCTTGATCGTACAACCCAATAAAGGACGACCATATTTATTCAAAATATCACGTTCAACCTGGATGCCTTGTGGCGGTCCATTACAAGTCATAACGTAAGCAATGGGGAAGCGGATATCTTCTAAACGAAGTGCGCGCAGTGCTTTAAAGCCGAAGACGTTACCAACCAAAGAGGTCAGTACGTTAACCACGGAACCTTCTTCGAAAAGATCTAGCGGGTAAGCAATGAATGCGTAAAAACAAGTGTCATCGCCAGGTACATCTTCAATCGCATAAGCACGACCTTTATAATGATCTAAATCTGTTAACAAGTCTGTCCATACAGTTGTCCAAGTACCCGTTGAAGATTCTGCCGCAACGGCTGCTGCAACTTCTTCACGAGGTACGCCATCTTGTGGGGTGACTTTGAAACAGGCCAGAAGATCCGTGTCTAAAGGCGTGTATTCAGGCATCCAATAGGTTTCGCGGTATTCTTTAACGCCCGCATTGTATTTCTTATCTGCCATTGCTCGCTTCCTCTTAAACTAAATTTGCTTTCATTTTGGTCTAAGGAGTAAACTCCTCTAACCCCGAAAAACGGTGTCAATCGCACGCCAGTTTTCTTTGCGTTTTTAGGGTGTTCCCAGTCTATCTGGAAGCGCCTAAGCAAGGTGATATCGGCGTCACGTGTTGTTACTATAGCCGAATATTACAATTTGTAAAAATTATTTATTATTATAAAATCCATTACATTCTGTTATACAATAACCCTATGCATCTCACCTTACAACAAATCAAGCTATTTGAAGCTGTTTTCCGCTTGTCGAGTTACACGCGTGCCGCTGAAGAACTTTACCTCACTCAACCCGCAGTTTCTCTTCAAATTAAACGAATGGAAGCACAAATGGAATTACCCCTATTCGAAAGAGTGGGCAAAAAAGTATTTCCCACGGCTGCCGGAAAAGCCCTGTACCCGCTGAGCACTGATATTTTACGCCGAGTTAACGACTTAAAAGCTC
Source organism: Gammaproteobacteria bacterium (assembly GCA_013151745.1). GTDB lineage: Bacteria > Pseudomonadota > Gammaproteobacteria > JAADHS01 > JAADHS01 > JAADHS01. Next base: position 6,773 of record JAADHS010000046.1, read on the forward strand.
AGGTTGAAGAGCTAAAAGGAGAGGTCAAAGGCGCGTTGAATCTATCCGTAGTGACAACAGCAGAATATTTCATACCTCATTTGTTGGGTCGTTTTTTGCAAAATTACTCGGACGTTGAACCTAAACTGAAGTTCACCAATCGTGCTCAGTTGCTAGAACGTTTAACAAACAATGAAGATGATTTTGTTGTAATGGGCCGCATTCCAGATGGCGACGGATTAATAGCCTATCCATTTCTTGAAAATGTCCTGGTGGTTGTTGCGCCACCCAACCATCCGCTAGCGAACAACAAAAACATTCAATTAAAATCCCTAACTAAAGAACGATTTTTACAGCGTGAAAAAGGCTCAGGTACACGCCTGGTATTCGACGTGCTATTGAAAAAACATAAACTACAAATCGACCCCTATATGGAGTTAGGTAGCAGTGAAGCGATTAAACAAGGCGTCATGGCAGGGCTAGGGCTGGCCATACTCTCTCTACACAGTTTAAGCCTGGAACAAAATGCGGGGAAACTAGCCGTACTGGATGTCACAGGTTTTCCGATTAAGCGACGCTGGTATGCCGTGCATTTAAAAAATAAAACATTATCATTGGTCGCAAAAACTTTCCTTGAATTTATTCTTGCTGAAGGGAAGGCATTACAAAAATAGGCGTACAACTTAACTTATAACGCAGTATATACCCATAGCGTTATGAATTTAGGTGCTAGTGCGTGCAGATGTGCCTTAGATTCGGCATTTCTAATTGAGAAAAAACGCAGGCCTAGCGGGCTAAGTTGAATTTTTTCAATTGAAGAAAAGCCGAATTTAAGATGCAGATGTGCGTGAAAACACCTAAATTCATAACACTATGGGCATATATGGGCAATTATCTGTCATAATCAAACGGTATATACATTAGCGCCACTAAAATCACAGGCAAATCCTGCCCCACTAAATAACAGTAAAATTAATACCGACAAACACGCCTCGTAACGTCTTGCCTGCATAAAGGAAAACAAAGAGTATAAGCAAGATACGGAAGATTTGCTTATCAATGGCCTAAGCCGCGCCCTATTCGCCTTGCTACAAATAACAATTTAAAACCATTAATGTAAACAACAATAACAGCGACCCTAAACACCTTCACATGTGGTAAATTACTTCAATAATATCACTTAGTACAAGTCCGGAGGCCTAACCGCGGTGACTGCAACAACCCCACTATCACAGCACATATTTTGTCTATTATTTGCTCTGCTGCTCGTTATTTTGCCCTGCTATGCTGTCGCAGCGCCCATCATACCTGCCGCACCGACCATTACCGCTGACAGCTATCTACTGATTGATTTTCATAGCGGTCAGTCATTATCAGAACGAGACGCAGACAAGCGTCTCGAACCGGCCAGCTTAACCAAAATGATGACGGCGCATATCCTGTTTGAAGAACTGAAAGAAAACAACATTGAACTTGATGATTTAGTAACCATAAGCAAAAAAGCCTGGAAAATGAAAGGTTCTCGCACTTTTGTAGAGGTTGGCAAAAAAATTCCTGTCAAAACACTGTTAATGGGCTTAATTGTACAATCGGGTAATGATGCCACTGTTGCGCTGGCTGAATATATTGCAGGCAGTGAAGAGGTGTTTGCTGCGGTCATGAATCAGCGCGCCCAAGAACTGGGCATGAGCAATACACATTTCGTAAACAGTACGGGCATGCCACACAAAGACCACTATTCAACCGCCAGGGATTTGAGCATTTTAGCCAGATCCACTATTGAACACTTTCCAGAGCTCTACAAATGGTACAAGATAAAAGAGTATACATATAATAGTATATCTCAGCGAAACCGCAATACTTTGTTATGGCGTGATGAAACGGTAGATGGATTTAAAACAGGACATACCGAATCAGCTGGTTATGGCCTGGTCGCCTCAGCTCAGCGCGACAAAATGCGGCTCATCTCTATTGTTATGGGGGTTAAAACTAAAAATACACGCGCGACTGAAAGCCAAAAACTACTCAATTACGGCTTCCGTTTTTATGAAACCCATCTTCTTTATAGTAAAAAAGAAGCCATTCAGCAAATCAGAATATGGAAAGGCACCACTGAACAACTCCCTATTGGTATCGCTGATAATTTATATGTGACGATCCCTAAAGGGACATACGAGCAGTTAAAACCTGAAATCAGCCTGCCTGCCACCGTAATTGCACCTGTACATTCTGACCAGGAGCTGGGCACCTTGCAAATAAAACTCGCCGGAGAACAACTCGATCATCGCCCCCTTATCGCACTACAAACCATAGAAGAGGGCAGCATGATTAGCCGTTTAATCGATGACATGATGTTACTGTTTGAATAATAATGAAAACACTGAGCAGCTACCATGATGCAACTGTCTATTTAAATGGCGAATTTGTCCCCGCTAATGAGGCAAAAATTTCTATTTTTGACCGGGGTTTTGTCTTTGGTGATGGGGTCTATGAGGTCATTCCAGTTTATAACGGTAAGTTATTTCGCTTAAAACAACACCTTGAAAGACTGGATCACAGCTTAATCAACATTCGCATCGCACCACCGCTGAGCCATGATAAATGGGAGCAACGACTCACCACACTCATCGCCAAAAATCTCAGCAACAACACGAAAGAACAAAGTCTCTACATCCAAATCACCCGCGGTGTTGCCCCAAGAGATCACAAGTTTCCTGAAAAAACACCGGCGACCATCGTTGCCGTGAGTCATCCTTTTACCGTCGTCGATCCCAATTTACTGACTCAAGGTGCGGCCGCAATAACGATGGAAGACTTACGTTGGAAATGCTGTAACATCAAGTCAATCTCTTTATTAGCTAACATTTTAGCTCGACAACAAGCGCTCGATAGTCACGCAGATGAGGCTCTTTTCTTAAGAGACAATCACCTTACCGAAGGCGCTGCAAGTAATGTGTTTATTGTCGAAAACCGGAGTATCATCACTCCTCCTAAAAGCGCGGAACTGTTACCCGGCATCACCCGAGACTTGGTGCTAGAACTCGCGGCTAAAAACAATATCGCTCACCTTGAAGAACGTATTTCCCTACAGCGTGCTCAACAAGCAGATGAAATCTGGCTCACCAGCTCAACGAAAGAAATCATCCCGGTTACCGTGCTCGATGATAAGTCGGTAGCAAATGGACAACCGGGGCCTTTGTGGGCTCGCATGTTAACCCTCTATCAAGCGTTTATACATCAATAAACACTGAGCCCGAACGAGCATCAACCCGTGCCAAAAGAAAAAGAATCTATTATTAAATTTCCCTGCCAGTTCCCCATAAAAGCGATGGGGAACACAGCAGCATCGTACGATTTCGAACACATTGTCAGCGAGATCGTACGAACACACTACCCTAAGCTAGAACAAGCTCACATCACTTCACGACCAAGCAAAACCGGGAAATATTTAGCCGTCACCGCCACGATCGAAGCTTCAAGCCAGGCACAATTGGATGCCATCTACCAGGATCTTAGCGATTGCGAACTTGTGATCATGGCCTTATAAGCATCATCATGGCTGCCAACAAATTAATTGTCCGTACCTCAGCAGGAATACAAGACTACGTCTCAACCTGGCGCGCCATGCAAACTTTCACCATAAGCAGAAACATACAAACTAGCGATGAGCTCTGGTTAACCGAGCATCCCGCTGTTTTTACCCAAGGCTTGAATGGCAAACCAGAACATGTACTGAACCCTGGAGATATTCCAATTATCCCAGTAGATCGAGGGGGACAAATCACCTATCATGGCCCTGGCCAAGCTGTTTTTTATACACTTTTCGATTTAAACCGGCTGGATATGGGGGTCACCCGACTCGTTTATCTGCTTGAGCAAAGCATTATTGACTATTTGCAACAACATAATATTATTGCTGCACGAAAAAGCGGAGCACCTGGCGTGTATATTGAGGACGATAAAATTGCATCCCTGGGTTTACGGATTAAAAAAAACTGCGCCTACCATGGCCTTAGTTTTAATATTGACATGGATCTAGAGCCTTTTTCACGCATCAACCCCTGCGGTTTAAGTGATATAAAAATGACTCAGCTGCGAAACTTTTTACCCAACTGCAACGTCTCAAACATAAGCCAGGAAATATTGACTTATATTACTCGTAACATGAATTATCAAACACGCACATTTGAAACCCGCCCAATCACTTAAATACTCAAAATGAACGATAACAAAATAACCCCGCCAATCAATAACCGACATCAACGCGGCGCTGACAAAGTAGCACGAATTCCAATAAAAATTGCGCCCACCACGACACATCTCAAAAAACCCAAGTGGATTCGCGCCAAAGCTGCGAGCGGCAAAAAAGTCAGCCAGCTCAAAGCGGTATTAAGAGAAAATGGGCTGCATACGGTTTGCGAGGAAGCGGCGTGCCCAAATCTGGGCGAATGTTTTGGTCATGGCACCGCTACCTTTATGATCATGGGCGATATCTGTACGCGACGCTGCCCTTTTTGTGACGTTGCCCATGGCAAGCCATTGGCGTTAAACAGGAACGAACCAAAACATCTCGCACAAACGATTGCCGGCATGAAGTTAAACTATGTTGTCATCACCTCGGTAGACAGAGACGACTTAAGAGATGGGGGGGCCGGTCATTTCGCCAACTGTATTCAGGCTGTACGCGCCCAAAGCCCAGAAATTAAAATCGAAATTTTAGTCCCCGATTTCCGTGGACGTATGGAAAAGGCTCTTACCGCATTGACCCCGGAACCGCCTGATATTTTTAACCACAACCTGGAAACCGTACCCCGCCTTTACAAACAAGCTCGTCCTGGCGCTGACTATCTCTGGTCTCTCAATCTGCTCAAACAATTCGGAGCCGCTCATCCTGAAGTACCTACTAAATCCGGCATCATGGTCGGCTTAGGTGAGACGATGCAAGAAATCGAAGACGTCATGCAAGATCTACGAGATCATCAATGCGACATGTTAACAATAGGGCAATACCTGCAACCCACCCGCCACCACTTGCCCATCACTCGTTTTGTCACGCCTGAAGAGTTTGAACAACTCGGTGAAATCGCAAAAAAAATGGGCTTTAAAAGAATCGCCAGTGGACCGATGGTACGCTCGTCATATCATGCCGACCTGCAAGCTGCAGGTCAAAATGTAACATAAAAATTTATTGTCCGAATGATCAACCATATTATTCACGCCAGTTTAATCATCTCGGATGTAGCGCAATCTCTTGAGTTTTACTGTACCGTCTTAAAATTGGAACGAGACCCTGATCGTCCCGACTTAGGTTATCCCGGCATATGGTTAAATGTAGGCACCCAACAAATTCATTTACTGCAATTACCCAATCCCGACCCAACGACTCAGCGACCCCAACATGGCGGACAAGACCGTCATATCGCCTTGGCTGTCCATGATCTGGATCAATTAGCCACCCTGCTGACGCAAGCTCACATTTCCTTCACCGCCAGCAAATCGGCTCGTCGAGCACTATTTTGCCGCGACCCAGATGGGAACGCCTTAGAGTTTATTGAACAAAAGTCATGCAAATAAGGCTATACCTTAGCATTTGAATGGGGTAATAATTGGTATATTCGTTGTGCATTTGTTACTTTTCTTCCGTGAGTTCAAGCGATATTCTTTATGAATCTCAAAAACAGAGGTCATTAACGAACAATCACCGGTTTTTCCGGAGGTTCGTGACGCATCACTGCTTTTGACCCTAAACTTATGGAGAATTAAGATCATGACTAAGCGTATTGTCGTGTGTTCAGATGGAACGTGGAACAAATGGGAATCAGGCAGCGAAAAAAATACAAATGTAGGCCGGATCAAAGAAGTCATAATAAATGACCCGGATCAATCCCAAATTGTATTTTATGATAGTGGTGTCGGTACCGGGATTCATAAATATATAGGTGGAATCACGGGGCTGGGCATCTCCGATAACATCATTCAATGTTATCGATACATCGCCGAAAATTACGCACCAGGGGATCAAATTTACCTGTTTGGCTTTAGCCGCGGGGCTTACACCGTACGAATCCTTGCTGGTTTAATTTATAAATGTGGCTTGCTTAAAAATAATCATATCGATCAGATTAAAAACGGCTACGAACTGTATCACGGCAAAGATGAGCAAGCCAAAGCGGAATTCAAAAAAAGGTATTCACACCCTGTGTGTAAAATTGAAATGATCGGCGTCTGGGACACCGTTGGGGCATTTGGCATCCCGGTGAGCTGGCTGAATCGATTCAATCCTTTTTTCAAAGAATTCAAAGATCGAAAACTCAACTCTGATGTCAAAAATGCTTACCATGCGGTTTCAATTGATGAAAAAAGAAAAAAATTCGCGCCAACAATGTGGGAACCTTCCCAATTTATAGAGCAAGTCTGGTTTAGTGGTGCACATTCTGACGTTGGCGGTGGCAATAAAGAACGAGGGCTGAGTGACATCGCATTAGACTGGGTGCTATCAAAAGCTAAAACGCACGGTCTCACATTACACTTCGACAAAATGAATGAAATCAAACCGTGCTACGCTTCTCCCATCGAAAGTGCCTGGTCTGGCCTATGGAAACTCAGTAAAAAATATCATCGCCCCATCGCGACCTCCGCATCCACACTGCTCCACGTTGCGGTAGAACAGCGCATGAAAGAAAAAGCCCTGCAACCCCAATATCAACCTGTTAATTTAACAGAACTCGATTTATCAAACCCATCAACCTGCACACTCGTTGGAGAGCAAACCCAGAACGACAATCATTCTTTGACTCAAGCCGACTATAACAATCGCATCACCCCATGAGAAATATACGATTTTTAACTCATTTTCCGCAAAAAACGGCAAGAAAGTAGCTGAATCAAAACGCCTCCCCTCAAGGGGGGGGGATTCAATAAATTGGGTATTAAAAATACAATAACCAAGGTTAAATCTCTTTATTTTATTGCTATTTGATTACAATTCAAGTCATTTTCTTCGACTGCCAAATCAAAACCATCCTGCTAGCCATGTTAGAATAACCCTGTTTTCCCTGGTTTCGGGAGACAATACGAGGCGAGCGGCATGAAAGAGATACAAAATTTAAAATATTTTTTTAGCGCAATACTAATACTCATATTGATAACGAGTTGTGGCGGCGGGGGTAGTTTGCCCGAAAGTCGACCAGCTACCTCGGTTGAGGGTGTGGCCTTTGATGCCGCAATTGTCAATGGTTTGGTGACTGTTTATGATTATTCTACAGGTAATAAAGGTACTAAGTTTAATAGCGGAAGTACCGATGAGTTTGGCAATTTTTCAGTCGATTTAGCTATAGCAAACCAACCTCTTTTACTTGAAATAAAGGGCGGCCAATATGAGGAAGAAGCAAGCGGCACACTCGTCGCTCTGAATTCAGAGCAAAAACTATCGACGGTAATTAACTATAATGCAAACGCTTCCAAGCAGGTCACAATTTCTTATTATACGCACTTAGCGACAGGACTCGCTGAATTTTTAATCAATACTGGTGTAGAAGTCACTACAGCAATAGAACAAGCCAATAGGTCTGTAAGTCGCATGACAGGCGTGTCGATTACAGACACCATTCCACAAAACATTACTTTGGGTACTGCAAGTGATACGGAATTAACGAATTCTTATCGTTATGGTTTTTTGACAGCCGCCATTTCTGAATGGACTAAATGGGTCAGCGAACAAAATGCAGAGGACGTGGTCCATACGCTATATAACAGTATTCAGTTTGCCCAGCTAACTTACGAAGACATTCGGATAGATGGACGTCTTGATGGCCTAGGCGCAGACGGTGCATTACTAATGGGCGTGGTTCCAGTCAGAGCCGAACATTATACAAATGAAATTCCGCAGCGTTTATTGCGCCTTGCCAATTCAGATTTAAATAAAAGCGCCTTAACCGCTGAAGATTTGCTCGTAGTCGCTTCAAACTACAATAGCGCCTTACTCGATTTAAATCTATTTGCCAATGCGCCAGAAATACCCCGTTTAAATTTAAGCCCCGTGATCGGTACGCTGTCACTTGCGGATGTAGAGACGGTTTCCGGTATCATCGAACAATTTGGCGCTACTGTAACAGATCAAGCCGGCATAGCTAAAATTGATATTACAGTAGATGATGCTGTACATACCAGCATATCAGATTTTTCGAATCCCTTCGTGAATATAGATTCAACCACTTTGGAAGATGGGCTACATGAATTTGGACTCATTGCAACCAATGTCATCGGTCTCACATCATCGATTTCGAAAAAAATTATTATCGATAATACACCTCCGGTTGTTAGCGATATATGGCCCCTGTCTGGACAGGCATTTAATAGTGATTTTGAAGTGACCGCAAAGATCTCAGATGCTCAGGGTATAGCAAAAATAGAAATCAATTTTTCAGAAAAATACATCAAAAACCCGACGTTGCAGGAAACGGGACGAATAACACAACCCTTTGTGGTCTCAGCCATGGAGGATGGAGCCTATACACTAAATGTATTGGCAACAGACTTTGCAGGCAATCTCGGCTCAGCAAACGAGGCTACGGTCTATATAGATCAAACACGACCCGAACTCATTATCGCGGATACTTACGAAGCATATAGCGAGGGGTGTATTGCAACGATTAACTCAGCAACCGATGCAACCTCTGAGTTTTCGGTTAAAGTCGAAATTGAAACCCAGATTAAAGAAGTCAATTGGGAAGCTCCTGTGAATATGGTTATGGGTTCTGGAGATTCAAATGTATCGTTCATTGCCCGGGACAGGGCAGGTAATGAGCATAGAGTGGATCGATGCATTCGGAAAACAGTAGACGCAAATGGCGCGAGCTGTAACCCCGCACCCAATGACGCCTGCGGGCTTTAATGGCGACGTTTGTTAGAGTAGTTGTCACCTGAAGTTAAAATTTATGCTACCTTATTTTTATCAACCTCTGATTGACCTTTCTCGGGATTAAGGTAACGGTGCCCGGTAAAGAATCATAAGTAGCCAATAACAAAGGTTTGAGCTGTCGCTGATAGAACGCTAGGCGATGTTCTTGCAAAAAAAACTTTTTATAAAACGCCAGACTTGCTTGGTGATCTTCGACAGTTGTGTCCAGAAAGCGCGATACGCTTATGCAGACAATGGAATATTCCTAATATACCCGTAGCGATTAAGATTTAGGTGTGATTGCACGCCCTATTGATTCCCTCGCTACGTTGAAACTCCTCGCAATAGCCCGCTATTACTCGTCATTTCGCCTTGCCAGTAAATGAATAGGACGCACACTCAACACCTAAATCTCAAGCGCTACGGGTATATACTGTATTTGCAGAATATTGACTGCATTTTCTAGAATGCCATATCAAGTATTTTTTTCATCTTTGTGCATTTGATTTTGCCGCCTTAAGAGGCGCTCTTTTTCTCTTCAGTGTATCGGCCACCTTAAAGCGGTGGAGCTTACTCTGGTTTTGCTATCCTAAATATTAGGCCGGACACCGTTACATTGCGGGCTAAAAAAACAACGCGACCCAGGGTACAAACCCTTTCCCTGGCAACAGAGGAACACTGAGCCTATTGTCGGAAATTCTGACAATAGCACCAACTACAATAAAAAATATCTTTATTTAACAAAAAGATAAATTCAGGCATAAAGTTTGCTACAACCTCTAAAACAAAGCTCAAATGAAGATGAAACTTGACCTAAACGGCAATACAGGTCTAAAGTAGTTTTTACTCAATCCTTCCTGACGATAAAGACATAGAGGCCGCTTGCAGTGACCATATTATCGAATATTTTGTTCGTCGCATTACTCAATAGTGCGCCAATCCAGTCCCATAACAACAGCTTCATTATCGGCTTTACCTCTTACCAGGAAGCCAATTATCCAGCAGCGATTGCAATGTGGCAGCATCTCGCTCAGAAAGGGGATGTACGATCTCAATATGCGCTTGGCGTAATGCATGAACTCGGACAAGGCGTAAAACATAATTATAGCACTGCAGCAAAGTGGTATACGCAAGCAGCTGAGCAAGGCTACGCCATGGCGAGAAACAATCTTGCTATGTTATATGAAAACGCGCAAGGTGTACCGCAAGATTTTACCATAGCCAAAAAATACTATCTGCTCGCAGCAAAACAGGGATTACCCAGCGCCCAGTACAATTACGCACTCATGCATTATGAAGGTGCGGGTATTAAGCAAAACTATACCATAGCCAGACAATGGTTAACTAAAGCAGCGGAGCAAGGGTTTGCCTCTGCACAATATAACCTCGGTGTAATGTATCATAAGGGGCATGGCGTACCACAAGACCATGTACAAGCGGTAAAATGGTTTATAACCGCAATTAACACCGGAGCAGCAAGAGCACAAACTGGACTGCGCCTTTTATTAAAAGACACAAATAAAACAATCACATCAGCAGAAGTCAATGTTTATCTTTCACCTGACCGTAACGCCGATGTCGTTTCGCGTGTAGACGCAGGACAACGCATCTATACGCTCTCTCAACAAGGTTCATGGACAGCCGTATTGTTACATGATCAGCAAACGTTAGGGTGGATTGATCACAGCCTGATAGACTAAGAAATGGACTATTTTCTGGATTAGTCTAAAATGCAGCCCCTAATTGTAAATAGAGCTGGTGCTCTCCTACATCGGCAAAACCATACGCATAACCTAACCGTAAACGTAAAGGCAAATAATAGAAAGCCCGTACATCGCTATTGAGCTCTACCCCGGCTCCCGTAAAATAACGATCTGGCGTTGAACCTTGCTGCCAGGCTGCACCACTATCTATAAAAAAAGCCGCTGATAATTGATCCAGACCGAGCGGTGGCGCCATCCACCCCCGCTCCAGACGCAACAAGGGTAAACGCCACTCTACGCTCGCTAACACCGCACGACGTGCACGCAATATAGCCAAACCATCAGCATAACCTCGTAGCGCATAATCACGCCGATTAAAAGGAGAAGCCAAAGTAGGAGTTAACGCATTAAACACACCACCCACTGTATCGCTACCCCCTAATTGAAATTGTCTCGGTTGATCCGTCCCCCAACCTAGAAAACCTCTAAATGAAAGAACATGCTCTCTTTTTAGCGCTAGATATTCGCGCCAGTCTAAAGAATAAACTTCCCCGGTATAACTCCCACCACCCACTTCGCTGGTTTCTGCAAGCACACTCACAGCACGACCATTGCTGCGGCTAATGGCTAACAGATAATTTCTAGCCGAGTTGTAGCTGAGGGCGCTACCCAAAACATAGTCTTTTTCATCAGCCGCTGCCCGCACATTCGGAGCGACATAACTATCCGACAAAATTTCAGCCTCAATCCCGAAAGAAAGCGCCCATTGATCACGATAACGAAGCAAAGGAAAACTCAAAGTAGCGCGATAAAAATCGGACTGTCTCACACGTTCAAGATCACGACTTGATGAGCGATGTAAAGCAATACTTCTTGAACCATGTAATGCGAAACTTGGCTGCCAACCATCATAGAGATAGTCTAGACCACCTATTAACTGATCATTGGAAAACTCATAAGCCAACGTCGCGCTATAATTGTGTTTATTTAAGGGGTCAGAGCCCGATGTAACCGCACCCAGTAAAAAAAAATCATCGGCAAGACCAAATATGGGGAACCACCAACTAGGCTGCAATCCTTCCATTGATTGATAAGCTGTTGTTGTGACATCAGCCAAACTTTCTGGCAAGGGTCGATAGGTCGCCGTACTCCCTTGTGGCGGTACTGGGGCAAGCAGCCGAACGTCATCATTAAACTGATAAAGATCATAGCCCTCTTTATCGTAACCCACATAATACATCACCCCGTTTGCTGCCTCAGAAGGGAAAAAAGCACCGCCAGCCACTCGTGTTCTTCGCGAAAAATTCGACATCATCGTCTCAGTAATATCCAGCTCATAAATATCATAGATACCGTCATAATCCGCACTAAAAATCACACGCGAACCCGTCCTGGAAAATAGAGGATGTAACGGAATAGCCGCATCTTCAGTCAGCGCCCTCCAGACGCCTTTTTCCATATCAAACACTTCCAGGTTCCATCCACCTGATGGACGCCAGACAGAAGCAACAATCAAATCGTCTACGGGCGACCAATCTATAAAAGAAAGTATTTCACCATTTTTTGCCTTCCATAAATTTTCAATCCACTCGCCTTCTTGGGAGAGAATATCAAGACTGTAACGACCTTTTTCGCTTTTAACTGCCGCAATTTGCTTGCCATCACTGGACCAGGAAGCAAAGCGATATCGCGCTGCTGTCGTTAACCTTCGACTTTCTCCTGAATGAACATCAATATGATATAAATCATAAAACAGGTTGGCGTTGTTATATCGCTCCGGCTGAGCAATGATGATACCCGCCGTCTCGTGCAAATCAAATCGAGCCCCCACATGAACATCTGAAATTTTTTCTATGTCTCCATCAGTCTGCGTTCTACGCATCAACGCGGGTTCGGTGCGAGCATCATTTTTGATGAAATACTGATTGCCTGCATCATCAACCCGGATTTGCGTGGTGTTATACCCATAATATGTCAAACGCTCGCCCACTTTATTGTCTGTTGTTATTTGCCGTTCCTTTGAGGCAAACTTTTTTTGTAAATAAATTTCATATTGTTGCCATAATTCTGTCATATTCAGACCAAAAAAAGCATTGGCATTACCATTAATACGAAAAGGAACAACATTGCTGCTATAACTTTTCAGCCAGGCTGACAAGGTCGCTTGACCGTAACGGTCAACTAGAAATTGGTAAAAATAAACACCGTACAAGTAAGGGGTGACCCCCGCAGGCCAGGTTCGAATAGACTGATTTATTTGCCGGATCGGTTTCAGTCCAGATGCCACTTCTGTTTTCATTAACATATCAAAATAGCTGCTCTGACCTCGACCGACACCTCGCTCTACATCTGTTTCCAAATAGGTCGCGAGACCTTCAATAAGCCAGAGGGGTTGATACAAACCGGGGAACAACAAAGGATGGCGACCCAACACAGATCGCAGGCGCTGAGGATTACGCTCCACCCTATCCACGTGAATGATATGTGTGTATTCATGAACAATCAGCGACTCAAGCCACATCGCATAATCCATCAGACCTTCGTCGGGGGGCGTCACAACAAGCAGCATGCGGTTATAGGGTAACGGTGTCGCCGAACCATTGGCAAAACCCGTTTCATCGGTTAGAATCACGTCCGTTTTTTGCTGCGGAAACCAATCGAAAAGTGTTGTTAAGCGTTCATGCACTTTTTCGGCAATAACAACAGCAGCGTGTGCTTGCGACTCTAGCCCCGTATGATAATGCACCTTAAAGTGCGGACTATGTAAAGTTTTCCAATTTAAATCAGGGTCATGAAAAATACCGGCACCAGCAGAAAATCCATAACACAACAGCGCTAATGCAAAAACAACTCGCCAGCCACTCAACATACCCTTTCCCTTTACAATTATACAGCTCACCCTCTGTAAACCAACCATACCACGTTAATTCTTAACCTCTCAAAAAGGCTCGTGACGATTGAAATTTACCCTTCTCTAAGTTGAATTTTTTATTACAACTTTCGAAACATTTCATATCGCTGTACGAATCAAAATGGGCGCTAAAAAAAGGGACTTTCAAGATTTGAATTTTAAGCTTTCCTAAGAGGTCAGACACGTCGTCTGACAGGATAAAGCTTGACAAAATAACACAAATGTATAAAGATGTATTTGAAATATACTTTATATCACTTTTTCATCATAACCTTCAGGAGCATTACTTATGAGTACATCTTTATTTGAAAAAATTGGTGGTGAAACCGCAGTGAATGCGGCTGTCGATATTTTTTACAGAAAAGTTTTAGCTGATGATCGCATATCCTCATTTTTTGAAGGTGTCGACATGGACAAGCAAGCATCTAAACAAAAAGCGTTTTTAACTCTGGCATTTGGCGGAGCAAACAATTACTCCGGCAAAGACATGCGTGAAGGCCATGCACACTTAGTCGCAAAGGGATTAAATGATAGCCATTTTGATGCCGTAATGGAAAACCTTGGTGCAACTTTGACCGAGTTAAAAGTGCCTGCTGAGCTGATCTCTGAAGCGGCGGCAATCGCAGAATCCACACGCGACGATGTTTTAGGGCGATAAGAAACGGGACAAGACACTTCGTGGCGCGTATTACGTTTAATGACCAGGTATATCACTGTGTAAACAACGAGTCTGTATTAGACTGTCTCACACGTCACGGTGTGTCCATTCCCTCATCTTGTAAAAGTGGCGTATGCCAAACTTGCTTAATGCGCGGCTCTAAAGGAAAGATCCCCAAAGACGCCCAACTTGACCTCAAACCGAGCCTGGTCAACCAAAATTATTTTTTTTCCTGTGTTTGCAAACCAACACAAGATATAAATATTCATTTACCTGACGAAGACATTAACCCCAAACTTATTGCAACTGTAATTCAAAAAAACAAACTGCAACCCGGTATTCTACAATTAATTTTACAAAGCCAAAGCCCGTTCAACTACCAGGCAGGACAATTCTTAAACTTGACCGGCGCAAACGGTATAACTCGCAGCTACTCTATAGCGAGCCTCCCTCAGGCAAACAATCAAATTGAACTACATATCAAAAAAATTGCATCTGGCAACTTATCTACCTGGATATTCGACGAACTAGAGATCGCTCAAGAAGTGTTGATTTCAGGCCCTCACGGTGATTGTTATTACATGACTGAACATCACCGGCACCAACCTTTATTATTGATTGGTACGGGAACGGGTCTCGCACCTTTATACGGCATCATACAAGACGCACTCTATCAAAAACATACTCAAGCCATTCATCTATTTCACGGTAGCCGAGCAACAACCGACCTCTATTTAGTCGACACGTTATTGGCACTAAAAAAACAACATAAAAATTTCAACTATACACCCTGCTTATCGGGAAGCTCCTCATTTTCTGGCGCGACAAAGGGACGTGCCGATGTGATAGCTTTGCAACAACACCCAAAATTAAAGGGTTGGCAAGTTTTTTTATGTGGTCATCCAGATATGGTTAACACCATGAAGAAAAAATCTTTTTTACAGGGCGCAGCATTGCAAGCGATTCATACGGATTCGTTTGTTCACAACCATCACGTTGAAACGCCGATAAAACCCAATTAAGCAGGTTGCTTCAATAAAGCGACCAAACCAGGGATCGCATTACCATGCACCTCTGTTCCTCCAGCGCCGCTGACTAATGCCTCCCTGAGCTGCGTTACCGCTTCTTTTGCCTGTTGTGGTGTTTCAATAGCTTGCGACATTGAACGGCTCTGCTCATTCAACCCCATCGCAACTGAACTTAAAACAAGCTGATCGGAATGATCACGGCCTTGAGAGGATTCGGCTGAAGTTTTTTGGCCTGAGCCTTGACGACTCTCTGACGATTCCGCGTCAACTTTTCCTTTCCCGTTACCGGCGCCCCCTAATAGGGTCGTTATTCTGTTAGAGCCAATTGGATCTGTCATCGTCCTTCTCCCATATTCGCCAAAATTTTGGCAATTCTTCTGCATTTAATACGGTATATCAACCGCTACCCAACTCCAGTAGCAATATACCGGCCAAGTTTGACATCAACCCTTCCGTTAGAGCCAGAAACGAGCGATAAAAGCAAAGCTAAAATGAGATGCCGATGCGCGTGAAAACACCTAAACCCATAACACCATGGGTATAGCGTAATCCTTAGGTTAATTGTCGGTAGGTATCTTGAATAGCGCAAGCCAGCTTACGCTGATCATGCAAGCGTTCATGTGCATGATCAGCCAAATCAACGACGTTGATCAGCTTTTCTGATTTTGCTGTTAATTCGCGTGAGTCAGGCCAGATAATAGCGTCAATAATATCCTGCCCTGCCACTTCATGAATCCATTGTAGTTTTTTATCCAGCGACATACTCCCTGCCGGCCCCTCTTCCGCAACCATATTGGCGATATATATTTTTTTCGCTGTGGACTGAACAATGGCCTCTTTTATTTCGGAAACCAGCAGAGGTGCCGTTATACTTGTAATAAAACTGCCGGGGCCTAACAAAATAAGATCCGCATGATTAATGGCCTCTACCGCCTCTTGAGGTGCGCCAACTCTTGGCGTAATCCCTATACTCGCAGGCAACTGATCATGTGCATCAATATCAACTTCACCCCAAACATGGCCTTCATCATAACAAGCATAAAGATGGGCTGGCGTTTCTGTCATAGGTAAAATATGTGATTTCACCCCAAGAAAATCTCTAAATAAGTTCAAAGTATCAAGCGGCCTGACACACATCCCATCAAGCGCTAATAACATCAAATTGCCCAGGCTATGGCCACTCAAGCTTCCAGCATCCTCAAACCGATATTCAAACAACAGTTTTTTTATATCATCGGCAGGCATGAGTTGGCTCAGGCAATTACGTAAGTCCCCCCAGGCTATACACCCGGTTTCATTGCGTAAACGCCCACTTGACCCCCCATTATCGGTCGTCGCCACAATACCGTAGAGCTTATCTTCCAGAAAGGATAACGATGACAATAAGCGACCCAAGCCATGCCCGCCCCCAATGGCCACTACGCCTTTTAAACTTTTGATTTTTACCATAATAACTAAACTTCAAAGTCAGGCTGCAAACGGGCACACTCGTCTTCTATCCAAGATTCCGCCAGTTGATTAATTTCTACTGCTTTTTTATTTTTTGAGTCAATAACCGGGCCAATTGACAACGTAATGACACCGGGTTTTTTAATAAAACTCTGCTTGCTCCAAAAATATCCCGCATTATGAGCCACTGGCAATACTGGATATTCCGAGTGCTCAGCAAGGATGGCGCCACCCAATTTATAGGGTTTGCGCTCACCGACACTGACGCGTGTCCCTTCTGGATAAATCACGACCCATCGTCCTCGCTGTAAGCGCTCGGTGCCTTGATTGATTAATTGTTTCACCGCTTTTCTACCCGCCTTGCGATCTATTGCAATAGGTTCAAGCATAGCCAAACCCCAACCAAAAAACGGCAACCACAATAATTCTCGTTTTAACAACCAGACTTGAGCAGGGAAGACCAATTGCAAAGCCAGCGTTTCCCACGACGATTGATGTTTGACCAAACAAATAACGGGCTCCGCAGGCATATTCTCTTGACCTTTAACCTCAAAGCGAAGATTACAACATACTTTCAATGACCATATATTAAAGCGTGCCCATTGCTTAATAAAATTATAACGTTGCTCAAAAGGTAAAGGGTAAGTCAAAATGCTGGGTATAGAAAAAAGAATGGCTGAAAATACGTAAATAATAAAAAACAATACAGAACGTAACCATATCATTAAATCATTCATAAAATTAAACACTCAAAAGGTCAGCGACAACGGCAGCCAGATCATCATAAACCGGAACCTGCATCACGTCAGGCATCACTTCTAATGTACGCAAACCTTTCCCCGTTCGTACTAATAACGGTCGCGCCCGCACACTCGCTGCGGCTTGTAAGTCTCGCAAGGAATCCCCTACTGCCGGCACCCCAACTAAGTCAACATGAAAACGTTCTGAGATTTGCTCAAACATTCCTGCCTTGGGTTTGCGACAAGTACAATTTTGCGCATCACTGTGGGGACAAAAAAATACAACATCAATCACCCCGCCTGCATCAGCCACTAAACGAATCATCTTGCTGTGAATGTTATTTAAAACATCCATATCAAAAAAGCCTCGGGCAATACCAGACTGATTCGTCACCACCACAACCTTGTAATCTGCCTGCGTTAACTTTGCTATGGCCTCCAGACTCCCCTCTATCGGCAACCATTCATCGGGGGATTTAATAAAATCATCCGAGTCTTGATTAATGACACCATCACGATCTAATATTATGAGTTTCACGACATCTCTACCCTTGCAAATACGATATATCAGCAACACCAGAAAACAATTCTCGCAACATCGCCAGCAATGCTAAACGGTTCTCTTTTATAGCTGGGTCATCCACCATCACCCTAATTTTATCAAAAAAGGCATCAACCTCAGGTCGCATCACCGCCAAACAAACCAATGATTGCTCATACTGCCCTGCTGCCAACAGCGGCTCAACCTCTTTTTGCAAATTTAAAATCCGCTTATACAATTTTTTTTCCGCTTCTTCTTCTAACAAAGCAGGCGTAATTTTTTTCGGTAATTCACCTTCCACTTTACGTAAAATATTGTGTATCCGCTTATTCGCTGCGGTCAAACTTTCCGCTTCTTCTAATTTGCGAAACGCAGAAACGGCGCTTAAACGCTGCCCCAGGTCATGAGGCTCTTTAATCCCCACAGCAACAACGGCAGCAAAGGCATCCGCTTTTACTTCATCATCCGTTTCAAGAAAATAGTTTTTCAATCGATCCATCATGAATTCTTGAATACGGCGCTGTACCGTTTCGGTGTCCACTTTTTTTTGTTTCGATTTTTCATTATCCACAACGACATAAGAAAAAGGATCCGAAGCTATTTTTATTAACGCAACCAAATTTAATTTGAGTCCTTTTTCAACAATAATACGCAGCACACCCAGTGCTGCACGGCGTAAAGCAAATGGGTCTTTGTCTCCTGTAGGTATATTTCCAGCATGATATATGCCACAAATCGTGTCCATTTTTTCGGCTATAGATAAAAGCTGCCCCGCCACCGACTCAGGCAGCGGGCCACCACTAAAACGAGGTAAATAATGTTCCTCTATCGCCTCGGCCGTTGCTTTAGCTTCATTATGGATCAAAGCATATTGTTTACCCATAATGCCTTGCAGCTCAGGGAACTCACCCACCATATTGGACACCAGATCACACTTGTATAATTGTGCAGCTCGTCTCGCATAGGCTTTATTTTTTTCATCGATGGCAAGCGTAGTCGATAGCGATTCAAGCAAAATGCCAACACGCTCTATTTTGTCATATAAACTGCCCAGTTGTTTTTGATACACAATCCCTTTTAATTTTTCTTGCCATTCAGCAAATGATTCGCGACAATCCTGCTCATAAAAAAACATAGCATCTTGTAGCCGTGGACGAATAACGCGCTCATTGCCCGTGCGCACAACCGCTTCATCTTTACTGTCAATATTAGCCACGGTAATAAAATAGGGCATTAATTTTCCAGCTTTATCTTTAACCGGAAAATATTTTTGATGGTCTTGCATTGAAGAAATCAAGACTTTGTCAGGAATTTTCAAAAACCGAGACTCAAATTCGCCAGAAAGCGCAACAGGCCATTCGACCAGGCCAGTCACTTCATCTAATAGAGCTTCATCAATGATCGCATTTCCTCCGAGTGCCTCTGCAATGGCCATGACTTGCTCATGAATACGCTTACGTCGCACCGCAAAATCGGCAAGGACATACCCTTTTTTTTCCAGCAATAATGCATAGACAGAGGGCTCTGCAATAGAGATCGCCCCAGGATGATGAAAGCGATGACCATACGTCTCTTTACCCGTTTGAACACCCAACAGCTTTGTTTCGATAAGCTCGTTGCCAAACAATAAAACAACCCAATGTACGGGGCGTACAAACGTAATGTCCCGATCCGCCCAGCGCATCTTTTTTGGAATGGGTAAGTTCGTCAATGCCTGTTCAACAATACTAGGAATCAATACCTTCGTTTCCTTTCCTGCTTCTTGCGAGCGATGAACTAACCAGGCTCCTTTTTTTGTTTCGAGTTTTTGTAATTGATCGACCTCAACACCGCAAGAACGAGCAAACCCCAAAGCTGCTTTGCTCGGCATACCTTCTTCATCAAATGACGCCGTAATCGCAGGGCCACGACGCTCGTATTCTTTTGCTTTTTGCATCGTAACAACATCTTTAACGATAACGGCCAAACGCCGCGGAGTCGCATAAAAAACGGCGCGATCAAAAGCCACTTCTGCTTTTTTCAGACCTTGCTCAATACCGCATTTGAACGCAAGCGCTAACTGGAAAAAAGCCTTCGGTGGCAGTTCTTCTGTGCCTATTTCTACTAATAAATCACGTTTTTCTGACATTCCATATCACCTTGGCTATTGATTACTACGTTCCATATTTTTCAAAATAACGAAGGGCGACCGCACGCGACAAGGCTCTGACTCGAAGAATATAGCCTTGCCTTGCCGTCACAGAAATAGCATGTCGGGCATCGAGTAAATTAAACACATGAGATGCTTTCAATACGGCTTCATAAGCAGGCAAGGGTAAATCTTTTGCAATCAGCTTTTGACTCTCTCGTTCGTTGTCATCAAACAGGCGAAACAAACTAGAAACATCCGCGCACTCAAAATTATAAACTGACATTTCTTTTTCATTTGCCAAAAATACATCACCGTAAGTCACAGCAATGCCATCCGGGCCTTTTGCCCAGACAAGATCAAAAACATGATCTACACTCTGTAGATACATCGCTAAACGTTCTAGACCATAGGTAATTTCACCAGTAACCGGACGACAATCCAAGCCCCCCACCTGCTGAAAATAGGTAAACTGAGTCACCTCCATGCCATTTAGCCAAACTTCCCAGCCTAAACCCCAAGCACCCAACGTAGGAGACTCCCAATTATCTTCGACAAAACGAATATCATGCACCCTTGTATCAATGCCAAGCTCTTGCAATGAACCCAAATACTGGTCTTGTATATCCAAAGGAGACGGCTTTAAAATAACCTGAAACTGATAATAGTGTTGAAGACGATTGGGATTCTCTCCATAACGGCCATCCGTTGGACGACGACAGGGCTGCACATAGGCCGCGTTCCAAGCCTGGGGGCCAATGGCTCGCAAAAACGTAGCCGGGTGAAATGTCCCTGCCCCCATTTCCATATCATAAGGCTGCAACAACACACAGCCGCGCTCTGCCCAATAACCCTGCAAAGTCTGAATCAGACCTTGAAAGGTTTTTAAATCGTATTTCGACATAATTTCAATGAATTAAATATAGGTTATCGTTCTTTAAGAAGACTTTATTTTTACAAGCAAAGCCACATTTAAACTAACAAAATGTCAGGCGCGACATTATACCTTAAAACATCCGCAGCAATTAAAACAGACCTAACCCCCATGTCTAACCGGGTCCAAACAAACTCGCTCATTACCCCTCAAGTGGGTAGCTAGCAAATAAGCACTGTATTTTTCTCACTCACCATATCCATTATGAAAACAATCTACAGCGAGATTTTCACGCTTCTCGGTGAGAAACAGGAATAATAACCCACCCTTTTCACTCTATTAGCTACGTTGCAAATACCACTCAAAGGCCAAAGTGACATCCTCTGGAAAATTAAATTTCTTGCTCTTTTCCATCACAAAAAAATCAAGGGGTAAACCAATTTTACAGTAGTAAATTAACAGCAAGAAAGCGTGTTTTGTTATCATTGCATTATGGATCTTCAACAACTGACTCAACTTGACCAAGCCCATGTTTGGCATCCCTATAGCGCTATTGACTCTAGCTTACCTGTATACCCCGTCGCCTCTGCGGAGGGTGTCCGTCTTAAACTGCTTGATGGCCGAGAATTAATTGACGGCATGTCTTCCTGGTGGTGCGCTATTCATGGATATAACCATCCTGAGATGAATCGAGCATTAATCACACAACTCAGTGACATGGCACACGTTATGTTTGGCGGCTTGACTCACCGACCAGCAGTCGCGCTAGCGGCACGTTTGGTAGAGCTGACGCCTGATGCATTGCAAACGGTGTTTTTCAGTGATTCCGGCTCCGTATCAATTGAAGTAGCGATGAAAATGGCGATTCAATATTGGCATGCCAAAGGCAAAGCCAATAAGCAGCAATTTTTGACTTTACGCCAAGGCTACCATGGCGATACCTTCGCAGCGATGTCGGTATGTGACCCCATTACAGGGATGCATGCATTATTTAGCCAGGCTTTAGCTCAGCAATTTTTTGCTGACTCCCCTCGTTGTCGTTTTGCCAATAGTTGCAGTGATGAAGATATTGCATCATTGGAACAGCAATTGATGATACAGCACAATACCATTGCCGCAGTTATTTTAGAACCGATCGTCCAGGCTACGGGAGGCATGCATTTTTACTCGGCTGAATATTTACAGCGTGCTAGGGTGTTATGTGACCAATATGAAGTATTGTTAATCCATGATGAAATTGCCACCGGATTCGGTCGCACTGGCGAACTTTTTGCTTGCGAACATGCCAGGGTAACACCCGATATTATGTGTGTTGGCAAAGCACTCACGGGAGGTTATCTCACGCTTGCAGCAACGCTGACCACCTTAACCGTAAGCGAAACAATCAGCCAAGGCGAACCTGGAATTTTTATGCACGGACCTACTTTTATGGCTAACCCGCTGGCGTGTACCGCAGGACTTACCAGTCTGCGCTTGTTAACCGAATCTCCATGGCAAAAAAATGTATTACGAATTGAACAAGGTTTGAAAAAAGGTTTACAGCCTTGTCAGCATTTAACCGGGGTCATCGACGTACGCGTATTGGGCGCTATTGGCGTTGTTGAACTCACGACCCCTGTTGATATGAACAAAATTCAGCCTCGTTTTGTCGAAGCCGGTGTTTGGGTGAGACCCTTTGGCCGACTGGTCTATTTAATGCCGCCATATATTATAAGCGACACCGACTTACAAAGTTTGACGGCAGCAGTCGTGGCGGTCGTGGATTCGATATGCTCTTAAACCTGACGTTCAATGGTGATATAGTTCCAAAGATGGATTCCAAGATAACCCAGCACGACAGATAATATGGCACAGAGGGTGACCAGCAAAATCAACATCATGCTGCGATTTGCTTGCCATTCTTTTATACCGATATAAGCACCAAAAGCGGTAACAATACAGCCCAATTCGCTCATTAGCAGCATCATTAATAAAGGGATCTTGAAGTGTCCTTCTGTGGAAGTCACACCTGAAAAATAAAGTATCAGCACAAAAAACCCGCCTATGCCCGCGGCGACCCAAGGAATTTTTTGTTTCACTCGTGAACCCTCAAGTCAGCATTAAAAAATAAGCTTAGCATAAAGCTGAAATTTAATAGGCATTAATTGATACCTGATAAACGAAAATATTTTTTTGTTTAAACGTCCTAGACCGTAGCAAAGGACATAAAAGTCAACTTTTCCGAATAAATGAGACGAAGTAAGGACTTTATTTAACGAATTTAATTGGGAAATTTGGCAAAAAGAAATTTTCCACAGTCGATCTTCTATTCTCGAACAGCCTCCTAGGCAAGCATATATTGCTTAACTATAGCGAAACATGGGAATTATGCAGCAATATTGACGCCATTTGCACCGAATTTCTTGCTTTATTTAACCTGAATCAATCTAGACAAAGCAAAACATCCATGCAACAATCTCCTCACATTCGGGTATACCTTATAATTAAACAAACTGAACTCATGGCAACTGTATTGGTAATCAATGGGCCCAACCTAAACCTTCTTGGCATGCGTGAACCCAACCATTATGGCGCAACTTCACTGGCTGATATAGAAGCACGCTTAAACACATTGACCGCTGAAGAAGGGCACGAATTACTCTGGTTCCAAAGCAATGCCGAGCATGAACTTATACAGCGTATACAGCTCGCGTTAGAGGATGCAGTGGATTTCATCATTATCAACCCAGCTGCATACACCCATACCAGCATTGCACTTAGAGATGCTTTTAGTGCTGTGAAAATACCCTTTATTGAAGTTCATTTATCAAACATTCACGCTCGCGAAACCTTTCGCCATCATTCTTATTTGGCGGATATCGCCGTGGGGCAAATTTGCGGCCTCGGCGCCCTCGGCTATGAACTCGCACTGACCGCCGCATTCGACCATATTGACAATACTTTTACAGACTGATATTTAAACGGATAATCATGGATATACGCAAAGTTAAAAAACTCATAGAACTTTTAGAAGAATCCGACATTGGTGAAATCGAAATTCACGAAGGTGAAGAATCAATCCGCATCAGTCGACATAACCAAACCAACGCATCCCTAATAGCTACACCGCAATCTATTTTAGGCTCAACAATACAACCCGCTGCGATAACAGCCGAAACCGCCGCACTTGTAATTCAAGATGACACGCCGACGGGTCACCAGGTCACTGCCCCGATGGTCGGTACTTTTTACCGCGCAGCATCGCCTGGCACCAAAGCCTTTGTTGAAATCGGTCAGCACGTTGGCGTAGGGGATACCCTGTGTATCATTGAAGCCATGAAAATGTTAAATCAAATTGAAGCAGACAAGGAAGGTGTGGTCAAAGCCGTTCTTGTTGATAACGCACAACCGGTTGAATATGGACAACCACTGGTTGTAATAGATCCTGTCGTCATCGACTAGATTGCAATCCATTTTAAACCGCTATTGATTAACAAAGAAACAAATAGCCATGCCTGAAAAACAAAAAATGTTTGAAAAAATTGTCATCGCCAACCGAGGCGAAATAGCCCTGCGTATTTTGCGTGCCTGTAAAGAACTTGGCATAAAAACGGTCGCCGTACACTCCTCTGCTGACACCGACCTCAAGCATGTCCGGCTCGCAGATGAATCTGTTTGTATTGGCCCGCCCGCGTCCGCACAAAGTTATCTTAATGTACCGGCAATCATCAGCGCCGCCGAAGTCACCGATGCCATCGCGATACACCCAGGATATGGTTTTTTATCTGAAAACGCTGACTTTGCCGAGCGCGTTGAACAAAGTGGATTTATCTTCATTGGCCCTCGCCCCGAAACCATTCGCACCATGGGAGACAAAATTTCAGCAATAAACACAATGAAACGGGCTGGTATTCCTTGTGTACCCGGATCAGACGGCCCCCTGAGTGACAATGGCCACCTCAATCAAGAAATCGGGCGCAAAATCGGTTACCCTGTCATCATCAAAGCATCGGGGGGGGGCGGTGGACGCGGCATGCGCGTAGTACACAGTGAAGCCTCTCTATCGAATGCCATATCCATCACTCGCGCTGAAGCCACTGCAGCCTTTGGTGATGATACCGTTTATATGGAAAAATTTCTGGAAACCCCCAGACATATAGAATTTCAGATTCTTGCAGACGAACATGGCAACGCCATTCACTTAGGTGAACGAGATTGCTCTATGCAACGTCGCCATCAAAAAGTCATCGAAGAAGCACCGGCTCCCGGCATCAGCCAGGAAATCCGGGATCGCATGGGCAAACTTTGCGCAAACGCCTGTATAGAAATTGGCTATCGCGGCGTAGGCACCTTCGAATTCCTCTATGAGGACGGGGAATTTTATTTTATAGAAATGAATACACGCTTACAGGTTGAACACCCTGTCAGCGAACTGATTACCGGCATTGACCTTGTTCAAGAGCAATTACGTGCCGCAGCAGGGCTGGCACTAACGATAAAACAAGAAGATATTATATTCAATGGACATGCTATAGAGTGTCGACTTAATGCAGAAGACCCCGAAAATTTCACACCTTCGCCAGGTACGATCAAAAGTTTTCATGCTCCGGGCGGCCCTGGAGTACGAGTCGATTCTCATATTTATGACGGCTATGTTGTCCCCCCTTATTATGATTCGATGATAGGCAAACTGATTACCTATGGCTCTAATCGAGAGTCCGCAATGGCACGTATGCGTATGGCTTTAGATGAAATTATCATTGATGGAATCTCCACTAACATTTCTTTACATCAACGCCTTACAAGAGATTCGGCCTTCAAAATGGGTGGAACGGACATCCATTATCTAGAAAAAAAACTGGGTCTGTAATTCATTAACACTCAATGGCAACAACTCAAGATCGATCTGTTACCCGAACAGGTTGATCTCATTTCGGCGTTATTGAGCGAAGCTGGCGCGGCTGCCGTAACAATGGAAGACGCGGCGGCTCAACCCCTTTACGAACCCTCGCCGGGGACAACGCCATTATGGCAACAAACCTGTCTCGTTGGTCTATTTGATGCCAGCCTTGAATTACGAACCGTTTCAAACCAACTCCAGCAAGCCCTGAACGCCAAAATTTATGCAACGCTACGCATCGAACCTCTTGAAGAACAACATTGGGAACGTGTCTGGATGAATCAATTTCACCCCATGCGCAGTTTGGTCAACGTTTATGGGTTTGTCCTAGCTGGACGCCCCCCCCTGACCCTGCAGCCATTAATCTTATGTTAGATCCTGGCATCGCATTTGGTACCGGAACCCACCCAACAACCGCGCTCTGCTTACGCTGGTTAGATCAGCATCCCCCCTCGCAGCAACGTGTCCTGGATTTTGGCTGCGGTTCTGGAATACTCGCTGTTGCCGCCGCATTATTGGGGGCTAAATCGGTCATCGCAATAGACCATGATCCGATGGCTGTTGCAGCGACGTTAGATAATGCTCAAAAAAATGAAGTCGCCCACCTGGTGCAGGCAACTCATCAACAGAGACTGAACCTGGAAGAACCCTTCGGGCTACTTATCGCCAATATTCTTGCTAGACCACTTATTGATCTTGCACCCTTGTTTGCCAGGGTGAGCACACAAAATAGTGATATTATATTATCGGGTTTAGTTCAGGAGCAAACCCAGCAACTGATCGAACACTACCAAAGATGGTTCACTATCACCACAACCCAACAGGAAGAAGAATGGATGTTGATCCATGGCGTTCGTAATAACAAACCCTAAACAAGCACACTAAATTGCCGCTACTTCTTCTGTAAAGACCTACAATGACATATGGATATGAGAAAATACCCATGCATACTCAGTGCCCACACTGTAAAACTCTATTCAAAATCAGCGAGGAGCAACTCGCCGCCGTTAATGGCAAAGTCCGTTGTGGATTTTGTTACCGTATTTTTTTTTCTGAAGAAAGCTTATTCGACGAACTCCCGAATATCGATATCAATGACGCCTCCCCCCCCCCGCCTGAAGCCACTCATCAAATCACAACAGAACCCACCAAAATATCAGCTGTTTCAGACATGAGCACCACAGCAATGATCGAAACTGTCCATTTTACTCAGAATGAACTGCAAAAAGAGGCTCGCCAACGCCTAGAACAACAAAACACAAAAAAGAAAAGTACTTTCTCTTCTTTTGCCTGGACATTTGGAACTCTGGCTTTCGTTATCATCCTGATTCTGCAATATGGCTATTTTATGCGCGATAACCTGGCTCAATACACCTCGCTACGACCCGCACTTCAACAACTCTGCCGTGTGGCAGATTGTACTCTCCCCCTACAACACGCTCCCACGCAAATTAAACTAATCTCCAGAGAAATCAGCACACACCCGGACATAGACAATGCATTACGAGTTCAGGCTACTTTTATTAATAAGGCTCCTTTTCAACAAAATTACCCTACAATCAAACTCTCTCTTTCAAGTTTGGCAGGTCAAACCATTGCAACAAGGTATTTTAAGCCCCAGGAATATTTGCCACAGAATACGTCAATTGAAACCGGTATTGCGACGCAACAACAAACAGAAGTGCAATTAGACATACGCGACCCTGATAAAAAAGCAACAGGATTTGAACTCCTTTTTCTCTAGCACACTGCCCCCTTAGCACTAGAAATTTTGCTTCAATCGCGTAGTTTCGGTATTATGTACCTAAACTTGGCGCCTCAATCAAACCTACTTATAAAATATAACACATTGAATATTTAGTAGTTTTTACGTCTGCTTGCTTGTCGTGAGAGTAAACACGTCATAATCAAAATTCAGTAAACAACGTTTTCACTTTCAGATTATTGTTCGCAGGTAAGGTATAAAAATAATGAAAATTGGCTCTTATCAATTAAAAAACAAAACCATCCTGGCGCCAATGGCGGGAGTCACCGATCGCCCATTTCGGCAATTATGCCGAGACTTGGGTGCCGGCATGGCGGTCTCAGAAATGATTTCATCCAACTCTTTATTATGGGGGAGTAAAAAAACACAACGCCGAGCCAATCACGAAGGAGAAATAGCACCTAGAATAGTTCAAATTGCGGGTGCCGACCCCAAACTGATGGCTCAAGCGGCAAAGCTTAACGCGGATCAGGGTGCACAAATCATTGATATCAATATGGGCTGCCCTGCAAAAAAAGTGTGTAAAGTGATGGCCGGATCAGCACTACTGCAAAATGAAGCACTCGTTAAAGCTATTTTAACTGAGGTCACTCAATCTGTAGACATCCCCGTTACACTTAAAATTCGAACCGGATGGGATCAACATTCACGTAACGCATTGACCATAGCTAAAATTGCAGAGCAAGCGGGCATTCAGTCCCTTGCCATTCACGGCCGCACACGAGCATGTGGTTACCGTGGTTACGCAGAATATGATACTATCGCCGAACTCAAAAGCAGACTGTCATTGCCCATTATTGCAAACGGGGATATCACAACACCGGAAAAAGCCAAATTTGTACTTGAGTACACCCAAGCTGACGCGGTAATGATAGGCCGGGCAGCACAAGGTCGACCCTGGATTTTTAGGGAAATCAATCACTACCTTGAAACAGGTCAAACACTAGCAGAACCTTCAACACAAGAAATCCGAGATATTCTGCTCCGTCACCTGAGAAACTTATATGCATTTTATGGCGAATATGCAGGCGTTCGCATTGCCCGAAAGCATATCTCCTGGTACAGCAAAGGTCAGCGCCATGGTGCTGCATTCAGGCATGATGTCAACCAGGTCAGCACCGTTGAAGAACAACTGAGCACCACTCAAACCTTCTTCAACAAACTAATAGAAAAAGAAGAACAACAAAATAAAGCGGCATAGCAGCTTAAATCAAATGGTATGTATTGGCCTGGGAGGGGACAAAGCGTGACACCAAATAACCCTACATTGCGCAAAGAACGTCGAAAACAGCCCTTATGCACCTGTATTCGCGCTTCCCTGGAACTTTATTTTAAAGACCTGGATGGACATACTGTCAACAACGTCTATCAAATGGTCATCAGCGAAGTAGAAAAACCACTACTCGAAGTCGTAATGCAACAAAGCCGGGGGAACCAAACAAAAGCAGCGGAATTATTGGGCATTAACCGCAGCACACTCAGAAAAAAACTAGAGCAACACAAATTAAGTTAATTTACGGAATTTACCTATGTCAACAATCAAGCGCGCCTTACTCAGTGTTTCTGACAAAACGGGTATTGTAGAATTCGCCACTCAGCTCTGCGCACACAAAGTAGAACTCCTATCCACCGGAGGAACGGCCAAGTTACTCCGAGAACATCAACTCCCCGTTGTCGATGTCTCGGATTACACAGGCTTTCCTGAAATAATGGCAGGGCGGGTCAAAACTTTGCATCCTAAGATCCATGGTGGCTTGCTCGGCCGTCGCGATGTCGATGCTGCGGTTATGGCTGAACATAACATCCCCTCTATTGATTTAGTCGCGGTCAACCTTTATCCATTTGAAAAAACTGTCGCCAATCCAAACTGTGATTTATTAGCAGCCATTGAAAATATCGATATTGGTGGCCCTACGATGCTACGGGCAGCCGCAAAAAATTATCGTTCGGTCACCGTCATTGTTGATAATAAAGACTATTCAAAGATCATAGAAGAAATGAAAACCAACAAGGGCGCCATTAGTGATGAAAGTAGATTCAAGCTTGCGGTTAAAACGTTTGAACATACCGCCCGCTACGAGGGTGCGATCGCCAACTACTTGGGCGCTATTTCAAATAACCCAAACTCGGAAAAAGAACGTTTTTCCAGCACGGTTAACAGCCAGTTTATACTGAGCCAAGGCTTACGCTACGGAGAAAACCCACACCAGCATGCTGCGTTTTACCATGAACATTCACCTCCAGAGGCCAGCATTTCTACAGCAGAACAAATTCAAGGCAAGGCGCTATCCTATAATAATATAGTCGATACAGATACGGCTCTGGAATGTGTAAAATCATTTACTACGCCAGCCTGTGTCATTGTCAAGCATGCAAACCCATGTGGCGTCGCCATAGGTGATTCCACTTTAGATGTTTACAATCAAGCCTACCAAACGGATCCTACATCTGCATTTGGAGGCATCATTGCATTTAATCGAGAACTCGACAAAACAACCGCACAAGCGATCATTGATCGCCAATTTGTCGAGGTGATCATTGCGCCCGCTATTCTCGATGACGCGCGAGCTGTCTTCAAGAAAAAACCCAATGTTCGTATTCTCACTTGCGGAAAACTACCCTCAACGACGAGCACAGGGCTACATTTAACTAAAGTGACAGGTGGCTTGCTGCTTCAGGAGAAAGATATCGACACCATAACTGCAGACAGCGTCACTAAAGTAACGCAACGATCACCAACTAATAAAGAATTGCAAGATCTCCTTTTTACCTGGAAAGTAGCTCAATACGTCAAATCAAACGCCATTGTTTACGGCAAAAACGGCATGACAATTGGCGTAGGCGCGGGCCAAATGAGTCGTGTTTACAGCGCTCGCATTGCCGCCATCAAGGCCGCTGATGCGGGCCTGCAAGTCAAAGGCTCGGTCATGGCAAGCGATGCCTTTTTCCCTTTTCGTGATGGTATAGATGCGGCGGCTGAAAGTGGCATCACCGCCATTATTCAACCCGGCGGCTCAATTCGTGACGATGAGATCATTGCCGCTGCAAACGAACACCATATTGCCATGGTGTTCACCGGCATGAGACACTTTCGGCATTAAGCCGAAGGCGAGCCGTTCCACAATATTTGTGGAACGGCGGCATCTGTTACAGTCAAGTGCGAGCGACTAGAAACGCCGAGGACTTCTTCTTCGACGCAATAGCGGCACTAACAACCCTGCGATTAAAACAAGAACATTTAACGCACCGCCGCCACCACCCGTATCAGATTCAACAGCAGAAGTATCCGTAGCGCCCGAAGAATTACTGCCTCCGGAACCATCATTGTCTCCGGAATCATCATTGCCTCCGGAACCATCATTGTCTCCGGAACCATCATTGTCTCCGGAACCATCATTGTCTCCGGAATCATCATTGTCTCCGGAATCATCATTGCCTCCGGAACCATCATTGCCTCCGGAACCATCATTGCCTCCGGAACCATCAGATTTAATATTGACTTTAACTTTTGCAGTACTCACACCGAATTGATCACTCACCGATATTGAAAATTCATCATTACCTTCCGTGCTTGCATTTGCTGTGTATGCAAAGTTACCACTCCCATCGGTAAAAACAGCCTGACCTTTTTGGCCATAACCACCGGAAAAAGACAAATCGTCTCCTTCCAGGTCATTCACACTCACCGACCCTGTTACCGTTTCCCCTGCTGTCACATCAAGCACCAAATTAAGCACCTGTTTATTATCCACATCCACATCCACATCCAGAATTTCCGGTGGCGCATTCACGGTCACGGTCACGGTCACCGGTACGCTTTCACCCCCTCGATTATCTACCGCAACATAATCAAACTGGTACTCGCCAGTAAAGTCAGCACCCGGGGTATAAACCAATTTTGTCTTGTCTACTTCTTCTTGATTAAAACCGCCATTTACTCTAATTCTCGGATGTTGAAGTTCTTCGTTATTCGTTGCCTGCCCCAGTTTGATTTCAAGCACATCGCCTCTATCATTATCAGTATCATTGTCCAGGACATAGAGAGTGGTTTGTTTACCTTGAGAAATGGTTACATTATCGGCAGACGGTAGGGGTACTTCGTTATCATTTTCATCATAAACAACAACAACCAATTTGCCGTCAGCTTCTGCTTCGCCATCAGACACCTTATAATTAACTGTCACTTCTGTAGGCACGCCAGCAGACTCTACACTGCGAGGTGTCGTTACTGTAATTTCACCTGGAGCTAAGCCTCGAGCTGCAGACCCACCCGCAGTCGCTGAACCAATCGAAGCTAATTTCAAGACATCGGTCACATCTGGATCCCGATCATTGTTCAATACCGCGACGGTCACTGCTTCCCCTGCCGTAACAGAAACCACATCATCTTGAGGTGTTGGTGCAACGTTTCCTCCTTCCTGGGTTGGGTCAACATTGACCTGAAACGCACCAATGTCGCAATTCACCGTGTCATTGATTTTGAAATTCCGCTGATCACTACCGGGACAACCCGTACCTGCACCAATCGCTGAACTACTTTCCAGTAAGGCACGAGTAAGCACCGCACCGCCACTGGGCAACTGAGTCCCACCATTATCGGCAAGTTCAGCCAAACCAACTATAGCGTGCGTTTTAGCCTGATTGTTCAAACCTTTTGATACTGTTTTTTCTGAGATTTTAGAGGCACTTGCAACTGAACCAAAACACGTCGCCCCACTGTCTATATTATTGCCCAGTGAGGTAATAACACTTTGATAATCCGTCGATCCATTGCAATTATCATCAGCAAGCAACCCATCCCCTATAATACTGTTTCGTATTACAAACCGATACGAACTCGCATTTTCACCATTGGTACCATTTCTAGCGTCAACAAATATTTCATCCCCGCCATTAGGCAACGGAGCATTGGGCTCTCTTGTCGGCGTGGTTCGCGATTCTTGAGCTTCATTGCCCGCAATTGTACTACTGACAATCTCCAGGACTCGACCAGAATGAAAAATTCCCCCTCCGCGCGCGTCGTAGGAAGGATGTCCTGGACCATCCCGAACTTCATTTTCACTGAACGTACTGGCTGAAATCAATGTAGAACCTATACCCATGGTATATAAACCACCCCCACCCAGCTCCGCAATATTACCTGAAACTGTCGTCCGGTTTAAAATCAGACCATGTTTGATCAATCTTCGTGCAGCAAAATCCCATACGCCATTCGCCGCCGTTAACAATCCGCCCCCCATAAATGCATCGTTATCGCGAACCACGCTGTCTTCAAGAAGAAGAAAACTTTCACGATTAGAGGCATCCTGGTTATAAACACCGCCTCCATTCTGTGCCCAGTTATTGATGATTTCAGTACGACGTAGTGTCATACTCCCCACCCAGTTGGCCACACCACCCCCTTGCCCTCCGCCTTCAAATATTTCACCCAGCCTGCCCGTATTTTGAAAGTTGCCGACATTATTGGGCACATAGGGCGTACGATTACTGTCTATAATGCTGTCTTCAATGATGACATTGCCACCCCAGTTGGCAACTGCGCCGCCCGTCACGCCAGTATAATTGGCACTAAAATTGACATTCCGCAAGGTCACATCAGGCGGTTGAATCAGGCCTGGGCCAAAGGCCTGGGCAAAAACTAACAAGCCCCCCCCACCTTGGTTTTCAGCAGGCTGATAAGCCTCAAATATAGTGAGCCCTTGAATAAGTACGTTGATGGCTGCACCCGCAGAGGGTGCAGGTGTAATTTGAAAAATACGATCACGATCAGCTAGATTATTCGCATAAAATGTAATTTTCGTGTCATCAGGATTGTTTGGATCCCCTCCGTTAATGGTTACGCTGTCGGTAATATCCAAATCTCCAGCAGCAGCGTCATTTTCCGGCATAAAGAAAAAAGAATCCTGAGATCGGGGCAACCTCAAGGTATAAGTCCCCGCTGGCACATTGATAATATCCGCCCCGGCATTTTCATTGGCTGCCATAATGGCTGCACGCAACGTGCAAGAACCCGCGACACTGGCACACACACCACTAGGCTCGCTCTCATCTTTAGGTGCATCCGTCGTACTATTGACTGTGAATGTTGCAGCAGACGCTGCAGAATTAAAACCGACAAACAAAACCGCAACCCCTAAACAACGAAGCACGTTTTTTTTATATCCCTGACTTATCATAATTAAACTCCTACTCGTATAGGATGACTCATTGTGTTCTTCCCTTATTAACTCAATCTTAAATTCTGCAAGAGAACAAAAAACTTCAGTAGATGACCCAGACTCTACGTTACGTTATCATTCCATCTTGCTTCTACCTGAATATTAAAGCCTTAAGGATACCCAGAATGAAAGTACTTATCATTGGTGGGGGGGGACGCGAACACGCCTTAGCGTGGAAAGCAACCCAGTCCCCCCTCGTAAATCACGTCTACATTGCACCCGGCAATGGCGGAACCGCTACGGATCCAAAAATAACAAACGTCCCTATCATGGCTAATGCTATTAAGCCACTGGTCACCTTTGCCTCCAATACTAACATAGGCTTAACTATTGTGGGACCGGAAATACCCTTAGCTCATGGCATTGTCGATGCTTTTGAGCAAGCCAACTTGCGCTGCTTTGGCCCGAGACAAGCTGCAGCACAACTTGAAAGTTCAAAGACTTTCAGCAAAAATTTCCTTGCGCGGCATCACATCCCGACAGCAAAATATCAAAGCTTTACTTCACTAGACTCCGCTACTTCCTATATAAAACAATCCAGTATGCCACTTGTGATCAAAGCAGATGGACTCGCAGCAGGCAAAGGGGTGGTGATTGCACAAAACAAAACCGCCGCCCTTGCCGCAGCACAAGACATGCTTTGCGGATCCGCCTTCGGAACAGCAGGGCAACAAATTGTTATAGAAGAATTTCTCGAAGGTGAAGAAGCCAGTTTCATCGTCATGGTTGATGGCAAAAACATTTTACCCCTCGCCACATCACAAGATCACAAAGCCCGAGACAACGGCGACCAAGGCCCCAACACCGGCGGCATGGGTGCCTATTCACCCGCTCCAGTAGTGACCGAGGCCATGCACCAACGCATCATGACAGAAGTCATTGAGCCTACGGTTAACGGCCTCATTGAAGAAGGCACACCCTATACCGGCTTCTTATATGCAGGCATCATGATTGCATCTGACGGTACACCTAATGTTCTTGAATTTAATTGTCGCTTCGGCGACCCTGAAACTCAACCCATTATGATGCGTTTAAAGTCTGACCTCGTTGCGCTTTGTTTAGCGGCTTTAGATCAAAAACTCGATACCACGACAGTCGACTGGGATGAGCGTGCAGCTTTAGGGGTAGTCATGGCTGCAAACGGCTACCCTGAAAACTACAAAAAAGGGTTCATTATCCAAGGATTATCCAGCGAAAAATTCAGCGAAAAAATGATTTTTCATGCGGGGACAGAAAAATCTGATCGCCACATTATCACCAGCGGCGGCCGAGTGCTTTGCGCAACTGCATTAGGTCAGAGCGTAAGTGAAGCGCAGCAACGCGCTTATGAACTTGTAGAGGAGATCAACTGGGAAGGGGCTTTTTATCGCACCGATATTGGTTACCGCGCGATTGCAAGAGAACAACAAAATGAATAAAGCCCATTTGACGTGGCACTGCCGCCAAGCCGCACACATTATCAAACGGGGCGGGCTGATCGCTTACCCAACAGAAACGGTATACGGACTGGGGTGTGATCCACTCAATTTAGAATCGATACTAAAAATTCTGGAACTCAAGCATCGCCCCCTGGCCAAGGGGCTGATCATTATTGCCGCCGAAGTCAATCAACTTTTACCCTACATTGAATCGAACCCAACTGAAATAGAAAACACCCTGTTATCACCTGATACGAAGCCTACAACCTGGGCTTTTAAAGCACAGCCGTGGGTTCCTGCCTGGCTAACAGGTCAGCATACGACCCTTGCCGTCAGACTCACATCACACCCCGCCGCTCACTCGCTCTGTATGCAACTCGCACACCCTATCATCTCAACCAGCGCTAACCCGCCCGGCGCCCGTCCAGCGCGCAACGGGCATTTATTAAGGAAGTGGTTTCACCATAAACTGGATTTTATTCTTCCGGGAACGACCCCTCATCACAACACCCCCAGCATGATCAAAGATGTAAAAACAGGCTTGATTTTACGGCAAGGTTAAGCCTGGGGAAATCAGTTGATCCACGATGAACAGTACAAAATATTGATCCATACAAACTGTTACAAAAAAAATTTCATCCTCATCGGATGCTGTCCGAGAATAGCGATCGTAGCGAGAACAAACTACATTTCACCCACAAGAGACATAAAAATCAAACTTTTCGATCAAATGATGAAATACATCCTTGATGTTTCACACTGCCAGGGTCGCTTCGCAATCTCGATTCGCTCCCGACACATGATGTAATACTACTCAACAGCGTTCACAAGCGCCTTATCTGACCGGCCATACGCTGGTATTTTATGCAAATATTAGTGTTTATAGCTCCTACCTGCCATATCTCTCTTTTAAAACTTTCGTGCTCTGTTATCATAAGGGAAATATTCCCACTTTTTAGAGTAGCCTGAATGTCTGCCGTTAATGGTACTTCACCTTCACAAGCATTGACTGTAGTACTAAGCAAGCTACTGAGGCCGCTTGTCCGTTTATTAATTCATTATCAAATTACATATCCTTTTATTTCTCAACTCCTTAAATCTATTTATTTGCAAGTAGCGACAGAATCATTTCCTGTTGAAGGAAAGCGAATAACAGATTCTCGTTTATCATTGCTCACCGGCGTTCATCGCAAAGACGTTCGACGGTTACGCCATGAAGATGATCCACTGGCTGTTGCAGAATCAAAAACGGGATCATTAAGTGCGCAAGTCATTGCATCTTGGTTAAGTTTTCCAGAATATTCTGATAATGAAGGTAACGCCAAACCGCTGCATCGCTTAGTTGCAAATGGCGAGCCAAGCTTTGAATCACTTGTTGAACGAGTAAGCAAACAAGATTTACGATCACGGTCTTTATTAGATGAATGGATGCGTAAAAAAATTGTCTTTATTGATAATAAAGGGATGGTGCATTTAGAAAAAGAAGCATTTTTACCTGTTGAAAATTTTGATGATAAGGCTTATTTTTTTGGCCATAATATACATGATCATATCGCCGCCAGCACACATAATTTAATGGGTAAAACCCCTGCTTATTTCGATCGTAGTGTTTACTACAATAATTTACGTACAGACTCAATTAACGAATTACAAGCATTTTCAGAGCAGCAAGCGATGCTTGTAATTAAGAAAATCAATCGCAAAGCACATCAGCTCCAACGCAAAGATAGCGGAAAAAAAGGTGCTAACCATCGTTTCCGCTTTGGCTCTTATTTTTATTCAGAAGAACAACAACAAAAAACACGGCACAAGGGTGAAAAAAATGAATAAATTGATGTTTTTTTTTGGTGCGTTGTTACTCACAACAACTTTTATATGGGCTGCAGAACCCGATGAAAGCGGGATCGGCGGAACCGGTGCCAGCAAGCCATCAATAGTGGATGGAATATTTAGTCGTCCGGAAATTCCAGATTTTGTGGACACTCCTGAAGTGCCAGAAATTTCCGTTCCCGATCTATCGGACGATGGGGCAGCAATTGAAGGTATTGATAGTTCAATTCCTGAGGATGCTAAAGTGCCTGTGGAAACTGAATAGACCTTACAGTTACATAAAAAAATCGAGAATTTCGAAAACATATCTGTATTTATAGGCTAAATCTCAAATATCTACATGTTCCTGGATCTCACCAGCGGTGAGATCCAGGAACATGCCTTAAATATAAGAAATACAAAAGTTGCATTAAGAGCGGATGTAATAAGTGCCTCATCATTTTTTGGTGAGGCACTCATATTTAGTTTACGTTAAGCTCCTCATAACCTTTATTTTTTTATCACTTAACTTAAAGCACTCCAAAAGCGTCATAGTTGCGCCACTGAATAGCGCCATTGATAACGATATCAACCCTGTTATTTTCACCTGTGTTGATAAATCCAGTTCGTTGTAATACGGCATTGGTAAATGTTATTGAATCATCTGTTTCATTAAACGTAATAGTGTTAGTGCCGTTACAATCTCTACCACAAGAATAAACATATGTCCGAGCTTGAACCGTTATCGTTAAAATAGTTATGAAATCAGCCCTATCATCCTCGCCCATCATGAAAAGGGAAAAAGTGTTGTCAGGATCAGTTGACTCTCCACCCACGGAATCTTCAAAAGGTGTTGCAGTGATAAGAAACCCAGTAGAACTATTCAGATCAATAGCATCAAGAAACTCAAGTGATGTGCCCACAATTTCGGTGTCAGCGCCTGATAACGTTAAGGTGCCTCCACCGCTTGTATTGCCTGTTATCGTATCATCTAATACTAGGCAGCTTTCTAAAGTAATATCCGATGTTGTGGTTTGTGCCTCAACGATGTTAGTAGATCTAAAAGAAGCGCGTCCAGAAATCGCTACCAGTGCATTGGATTTTGCAAAAACGGAAAAATTTCCCGCGTTGTCGGTATAAGCAAAAGCAGCACCTGAATAATTTTTACCTTCTGAGCGGATAAAAACATTTTCTAAACGCTTGCCATCCGTATCTTCGACACAGCCCTTAATTGTGATCCGTTCAAGTATAAGATCTGCGTTCCAGGTAGAAAAATGAGTGACACGACCTTCGTAAAATTTTTCTGTCGGGTCAAGTGCGGCGCTGCCCTCTTCAACCCAGAGTCCGGTTTCTTTGTTATAAAAGTATAATGGAATCGTGGTGGGTGGGTTGGCTGTGTTACTTGCTACGGGAATGCGAATGGTTGCGGGTGAGCCGTCTGCTAAATTTAAATCGTTACCCGCAGCGTCTTTAAAGGTAGTGGTTATTGCGCCAAAGCTTTCAATCTGAGCGAGTGTGCCGCCATCGGTATCCGTCTGCATGTCACCGGGCATGAGGTCAATGTCGATGGCTGGATCAATAACGGTTAAACTGCTGGTTACTCTTCCTGAGGGTCGTGTTGTGCCATCGGCTTGTACCAGAGAGTTTGCTGTTAACTTTACCATTGCAGGTGAATCTGTCACCGTTAAATCTTTCGTTAGACCAGGATCAAATTCTTCAGAGGCATCAACAGGTAAAATAGAAACGTTTAAATCGATGACCTGATTCTGTTTGTTCAACCGAACAATTTTTGATTGTTCGGTATATCCCGCGCCCTGAATTGTGACCACAATACGATTATTGGATGATATATTTTTCAGGCTATAGCTACCGGTTATAGAGGTCGTCGCTGACGAGTCACCGGCTGAAACAATTAAACCTGGAACAGGAAATTGAGTTTTTGCATTTTGAACAATGCCATTGATTGATCCGGTTACGGTAGCGGGAGGATTGTTTTCTGTATTGTCAGTGGGAGTTACGGTGCCAGAAAGATTGTGCCCTGTATTGTCGGCAGGGGTTCCGCTACCGCCGCCACAATTGACAATAGAAAAAATTATTAGCAAAAAAAACAATGCTTTTAAATACGAAATTATTTTCATTTTTTATTCCTTAAAAATTTATATTTACCCAAAAAACCGGGCATAAATGCTATGCATCGTGGATTAACTGCGTTTTTTAGGTTTATACCTGGATTCTGCAAGCGTGAAGCAATCGCAAGAAAAAAAGGGCAGATTTATTAAAACATTTCTAAAGATAGAAATTTAGCGGCTCTTTTTTTTGCTATTTTAAAATTACTTTCAGTAATTGGTAGTAATAATTATTACGCAAAAAGAATTAGTTTCTTGCGTATACAAAGCGAAACCCAGGCCTTTTTGAAGCGATTCACTCTCATTTGCTCTATTGTTGCAGACGTATTAATCCTGTGTAACAAAACAAACGTCTCATGTTGTAAACAACATTCATTATACCCATTTTATGGCGCTGCGTGGCAAATCTATGTTCTTGAAA
This sequence comes from Gammaproteobacteria bacterium, assembly GCA_013151745.1. Taxonomy (GTDB): domain Bacteria; phylum Pseudomonadota; class Gammaproteobacteria; order JAADHS01; family JAADHS01; genus JAADHS01. Next base: position 46,319 of record JAADHS010000046.1, read on the forward strand.
TTAAGCCCGCCTTGTTCGTTCGCCATTGACCCAAAGACATGCACGACTTTCACTCGTTTAGGGCCAAAAGAATGTGGTACGCTCCTGCCAATTGATAAGAAGTCTATTGATTTATAAATGCATGATGTGAACTTCGATGTTATTTCATGCTAATACGTAAACTTATAAGGAAAATAAATATGAAAGAAATCTCTGGCATTAATCACATTGGAATTCGGGTTACTAATCTTGAACGATCACGGAAATTCTATGAACAACTCGGGTTCGTGTTTTTGGTCGGCCCGGTTGGGCCAGAGCCAGTAGCAATAATGGAGCACCCATCTGGAGTTAATATCAATTTTATTTTAAACGCGGATTCAGGCATAACAGAAAATATACTTATGGATGTGCCGGAGAAGCATCCAGGGTATACCCATATGGCATTAGATGTATCTGATATTCATGCGATCGAGGTTAAGCTAAATGAATCAGGCATAAATATCACTGAAGGCCCAGTAACCTTACCTGATGGTGGGGTCATGTTGTTTATTCGAGACCAAGACTACAATGTAATTGAGTTTCACCAAAGTGCAAAGCAACTATGAATACGATTGTTCTATTTTAAGGAATAGGCGCGTAATAACTTCCCTGTTTTGCATATACCCATAGCGATTAAAATTTAGGTATGATTGCACGCTCTATTCATGGTTAGGCTACTACCGCTGAAAACAACGATCAGCCGCGGCGACAAGGTTGGCGTATTCCAGAAAATTTTGACCGTACATGACAGATTGTCCCCAGTCGCCCATTGCGATGGCGGCGCAATCAGAGTGATTCAAGTTGGCAACCGTGGTTCTACCCTTTAAAAGTTTCTGCGGATCTGTATGGCGTGCAGCGGAGGCTAATACTTGGCGTTCGAAAAAACGTATCTTTTTTTTATAAAGATCGGCTAAGTGTTCTTTGGCACGTTCTTGTTGCCGGATGTCTATTTGAGAATGCATATTCTGTGGTGGTGTACTGGCACAAGCGGAAGAAAGTAATATTATAAGTAGTATTGCGAGCGCTCGGTACATGAGTTTCCCCTTTTTTTCAGCTTATACCCCAACCCGTGTTGGTTATTTAAAATATCGGGTGTGGGTATTTGTTTCTGAAAGGGGAAACGGCTTTTTTATGGTGATGGCGCTCACATTTTAGAGCAGTATTTATAGCCTCTTAGGTGGACTCTGAAAACTGAGCGCGATAGAGCTGTGCATATTTACCAGAAGTGGCCAGCAACTCTGTGTGGGTGCCTGTTTCCAAAATCTGCCCGGCTTCAAGAACAATGATGCGATCCGCATTTTCGATGGTCGATAGGCGGTGGGCAATGACGATGGAGGTGCGGCCTTGACGCAGCACTTCAACTGCGGCTTTAACATGTTGCTCGGCCTGAGTGTCCAGTGCAGAGGTGGCTTCATCCATAATTAAAATTTTGGCATTCTTTAATAGCGCTCGTGCAATGGCGAGACGTTGGCGTTGCCCACCAGATAAACGAACGCCTTTTTCACCAATCTTGGTTTGCAAGCCTTGCGGCATTGTTTTAATAAATTCCATCGCATGAGCCGCTTCTGCAGCGGCAACGATGTCCGCTTCCGATGCCTTATTCATACCACCATAAGCGATATTCTCGGCCACCGTACCGTTAAAAAGTACGACTTCCTGGCTGACTAATGCAATATTTTCACGTAGTGCGGCTAGGGATAAATCTTGAATGTTGATACCATCTAATAAAATGCGTCCTTCCGTGGGTTGATAAAAGCGAGGCAATAAATTAACCAGCGTGGTTTTGCCACTGCCCGATGCACCGACCAGCGCAACCGTTTCGCCGGGATTAATCGTCAGTGTAAGCTGCTTTAATGCGAGATTTTTGCTTAGACCGTAGTCTAAGCTGACGTTGTCAAAGTGAAGTTTCCCTTGTACCTGTTCAATACTTTTTTTGCCCTCGTTTTTTTCAGGAGGTTGATCAATCAGCGCGAAAATACTTTCGGCTGCTGCCAGCCCACGTTGAATGTGTTCGTTCAGGCCGGTTAATCTTTTGATCGGCGAAAATAACATTGCCATAGCCGTGATAAAGGAAATAAATTCGCCTACGGTCAGTTGTCCTTCGAGAGATTGTAGTGATGCAATATAGATAATAAAAGCCAGCGCCGATGCGGTAATCAATTGTACGACGGGCGCATTGGCCGAGGAAGTGCTGATAAACTTCATCTGATAGCGACGTAACCAGTTGGCGATGGATGCAAAACGTTGGCTTTCGTATTGTTCTCCGCGGAAAACTTTAACCACTTTATTGGCTGATATCGTTTCTTCCAATGAATGGGTCATGTCGCCCATTGCATTTTGCTGAGCACGGCTTAAGTTTCGTAAGCGCTGACTAATGATCCAGACGACAAGCGCAATCAAAGGCAAGATGATCAGTGTCGTCATGGTTAATTTCCAGTTGATCCACAACATCCAGCCTAACAGGCCGATGACGGCCAATGTGTCGCGTACCAGCACAACGAGAACATGGGTCGCGGCGGTTGCAACCTGACTCACGTCATAGGTGATTTTTGACATCAACTTACCCGAAACCTGATTGTCATAATAACTGCTGGGGAGCGATAACAGTCGCAAAAACATTTCATTGCGGATATCCATCACCACTTTGTTTGAAACCCAGGCCAAGGCGACGGTGCTGATATAAGTCGATGTGCCTTGAATTGCGGCAAGAAGAATAAGCAAAATTGGAACTAATGAAATCATTTCAGGGTCTTTGTCGACAAAGCTACCGTCCAACAAAGGTTTCAAAAGTGCGGGCATCGCCGGTTGGGTGGCGGCAAGAACCACCATTGCAATAATGGCGATGGTGAAAACTTTCCAGTAAGGTTTTACATAGGTCAGTAACCGGAGGTAAAGTGTTTTGCTTTGCGCAAAGGTCGAGGGTATGTTTTCGATGTTTTTAGACATTTCGAGCTTCAATGCTTGAGTGATTGGACGTTAGCAATTGCTGGTATAAATTCAATAGCTGTTCGCTCATGGCGTTTAAAGTAAAGCCTTGTACCCGTTTCAGTCCAGCTTGGCCGATGCGCTGACGATGTTCAGGGTCAAGTAAAGTCTGCATCGCCTGCGTGATATTTTTGGTGTCTAAAGCATCACAGATAAATCCATTTTCGCCTTGCTCTATGATATCAACGGCTCCGCATTTATTGCTGGTGATGACTGGCAGGCCACAGGCCATGGCTTCAAGCACCGCATTGGCAAAAGGGTCGTATAGCGTAGGCAGGATAAAGGCATCGGCACAGCCATAGTAGGGCTTCACGTCATCAACTGGGCCAATATAGTGAATGCGCGGGGTGACGATACTTTGATAATGTTTTAGTTGTTTGTCTTTGCCCACTACGATGAGGTGAGCATTACTTGGTAACGATGCGAAGGCTTTCAGTGTTGCTGTCAGTCCCTTGCGTTGATAGCCTGAACCGACAAACAAAAACACGCAAGCATTTTCTGGAATACCGTGTCGTTGGCGAATAGGGGTACGATGCTGTTCGCGCAATCCCGTGTTGTAGTGTTGCTCATCAAAGCCATTATAAATAACATGTATTTTATCTGGGTGGGTATCAAAGTGGGTGATGATTTCTTGTTTCACCATTTTGGAATTACAGATCACGGCCTTTAAATGAGTGCTCTGGAATAGACGGCGCTCCGCGAGTAAGGTGTAGCGATGATAGGGGTCGAGCTGTGTTGCTAGTCGTGCCCAATATCCCGATATATTTTGGCGTTGTGCTAACCACACCTTATGCACACCATCGCCCGCACGGTAGACATCACAACAAGGGGTGCGTTCATGTGATTGAACAAGGTCCGCTTGCAGAGATTTTAGTGTGTTGCAAGCACCACGATGGAAGCTCCAGTCACGCCAGGTTCTACCTATATAAAAAGGTGTGCAAGGAATGAAGCTATAGCCTTCTTTGGCTTGCCATTGTCTTGAAATGAGCGTCAGATTCAACGTGTGCTCGCTGAGCGCGCGCAGTGTCCGTTCGACAAAACGCTCGGCACCACCCGAGGCGGTGTAACGTTGTTTGATAATAACGAGATGAGGTGCGGTCACGGTTTGTTTTGTTCGATCAAAGACAGTGTCGCCGCAACAACAGTATGAACCGGAATCTCTGTTAAGCATTCGCTGATTTTACTGCCACCGCAACCGTCTTGCCCGCAAGGGCGACAAGTATGTGTGGAAGTAATAATTTTATTTGGCGTTTGCCAGGGGCCCCATTCGAGATCGCCGCTCGGACCAAAGAGCACCACTATCGGTGTTTTCATCGCTGCAGCAATGTGCATTGGCACGGAGTCCATACCAATAAAACACAGGGCGCGATGAGTTAAGGCCGCAATCTCTTTTAGTGAAAGTTGGCCAGACAGGTCGATGACAGGTTTGTCCAGTTGTTGTTGAATAGCTTGTACGAATGCCTTTTCTTTAGCATCAGGTGCGGCACTGAGTACGAGCGTATAACCTGCTTGATGAAGTTGGTTAATTAAGCCCGCAAATTTTTCAGACGACCAACATTTAAAAAGCCATCGTGAGGTCGGGTGAATATGAATGTATGGGCGTTTGTCCAGCCCATGTTGAGCGAGTAGTGTATCCATTCGTTGCTCGGCCTCATCACCAGCAACCAGGCTTAACGCTCGTTCGGAGATGTCAGGATAAACACCGATACGACGCAGGGTATCCAGGTGTTTTTCGACGATATGACGTTGTGGATTTGCTATTTTAGCGAGATGGCTGAATGTTTTTTTCCATAATTTTTTACGGAGTTTAGGAAAGTGTGGAAAGTCATACGAAACGCTATAGCGGGGCTTTAATAGCTGAGTCAGCCACAGGCCTCGGTTATGCTCGGTCAAATGAATAACCATGTCATATTTTCGGGATTTAAGCTGAGTGAATCCTTCGTATTCTGCTTTTAATTGCTGAATGAAGCTGGTATGAAGATGATTGCGTTGCACGCCAAAAACATGAGATATCGCCGAGTGTAGTGTGAGCATCGCTCGTGTTTCTTCGTAAACCAAAGCATCTATTTCAAGGTGAGGATGATGTGCTTTGAGTACAGAAAAAACAGGGGAAGTCAGCAAAGTGTCACCAAAATGCCGCAATTTGATTACGAGCACGGTTTTAACTTGAGAGAAATCGGCAGCATCATTTAACATATTGTTTCTAAAGAGTTCGTCCAGTAATGTATGCGTATTTTAACGCGTCGCCTAATGCTACAATGATATTTGAAATGTGACAAGGAGCGGCTGAATTTTCTACCTTGCTCAGCATTTATGATGATATTTTTTTTCGAGAGGTGGGGGGCGCGTGTCTGCTGTTCCTAGCTCTCTGACTGCATCTGTATTTATACTATGTATCTGTACTTATATCATTATGTAAATAAAGCGTTTATTCTTCTCTTGGTAATGTTGCTACTTTTGTTAAAATGGCCACTACCTCAAACCTTGAGCCACATAGTAATATGTAACATATCTTAAAGTTAAACTGTTACAAATGATGACTTAAAAATGAAGAGGTTGGGTGCGGGCTGAGAGAAATCGGCAAAATGCATAAACAGTGCGGTTAAAGATGTACTGGGTTTGGTGGTCGCTATCATCAGTGTAGCTTATCTCGCCTTTTTAGTGATGGAGCGAGGCTAATTGTAACACTTTAAGTAAATCAGTATCCCTCTTCTACTGTAAGATTGTTTGAAAATGGTCTGGTTGAGGCCGATTTTTTGATCATTTGATGCCAATAATGGGCTTGTTTTAAAGAAAGTGAGCGATAGCTGGCCGCAGTACGAGTGCATGGATGCACAAGATAGAGCAACGCAGGACGCAGTGGCCCAAGGTTTGTCTGTTCGCAGATGGCCTTCTGGTTCTCCGCTCCTTTTTATGAGACGATGATGGTGTCTGGGGATACACAGAATAAGGATTCAAATTAAATAAATGAAGACATATAAAATCATATTTTCAGGCCCCCCAGGTGCTGGTAAATCTACGGCTATTAAGTCCGTTAGCAATGGTAATGCGGTGACAACAGAAGCTATTGCGACAGATGAAACGGCAGAGCGTAAAAAATCAACAACGGTTGCAATGGATTACAGCATACTGCAGCTGGGTAGCGGCGATCGTATCCATTTATACGGTACACCAGGGCAAGAAAGGTTCAGCTTTATGTGGGACGTGCTCACTAAAGGTGGGATGGGGTTGATTCTATTGATCGATAATAAGCGGCCTGACCCGATGGCTGACATAGAGTTTTTCCTTGATGCTTTCAAAGATTTTATTGAAAAAACAACGGTTGTTATTGGGATTACCCGAGTTGATCTATGTGCAACACCCACAATACAGGATCATCAGCGGCGGCTGAATGAAAAAAATCTCAATATTCCCATTTTTGCTATCGACAGCAGAGCAGAGAAAGACATCGTTAAGCTTATTGAGGCCTTGCTTCGCCAATTGCATACCAAAAAGAGGAGGCCGTCCTCCGAAAACAATAGGTCGACGACCTCAGCAACGGCGTCCTGTGTGGCTCTGTCTCATGCATACCCGCAAGGCGAGGCTTCAAGACCCACACACTCGTAGTGTTGATAGTCTCATTTTTTAGCTCGTTTTCTTTGAAATTTCAGAGATGAGCTAGAACTTAAGAGACACAAAATGTACAGGTTTCTCGTTGCCATAGGCTCACGCCCCTTACCTACTTTCCATAGGTAAGGCGCTTATACACATTGTGTGTAATCTTCCTAGGCAAGGTGCCGATAGTGACGGCGGAATGGTAGACAAGTAGAATGTTAAGTTATTTCGTACCCATTTAATGTGTAATGCGGTTAACGGGATCAAACACGTTGTCCATATTCCAGGCATTGCCTAAGATATCCATCCAGAAACCCCAGTCAGTAGGTAGGGTCTCATCGACTAAGGTAATACGCTCTTCATACCGTGCCGGTTCACCTTCTTCAATAAAACAAAGCAATACAGCAAACCTTTCCTCAGCCCAATAGTAAGCCATAATATTATGGCGGGTTTCAGCTAAATTGATGGCTTCTCTAAGCTCAGCCAAATGCTTTTTGAAACATGCCTCATCATCTGATGGATAAAAACCAGCCTGCTTGATGCTGCTATTTTGTTTATTTTGCATTTATTTTAGTCCAATGCTTGTTTTTTATCGACGTCTATATTTAAGTATAGACGTTATAAAAAAAAGTGGTAATGAACTCAGCTTGACTCCTCACTAAGTCGTGACTAAAAGTGTAGCATTAGAAGATGATGCCTTTATTAAACCTAAAAAACACAGAAGGGGATGGGGTGAGCTGATTTCACAGCTCAGGATGCTGAATATACCTGTGGAGATTGAGATTATTTAACCTGTATATCAACATGGCGAGCCAAGGCTTCTCGATCTGCATCATGAATATGTGAAAATTCAACACCAATACGGAAAGGAAAATGACTCTTTGGATTGTCTTTGTCATCTTCTCGACGACAATAAACAACGGCACCTAAGGCGGAGATATGTAAATAAGAGGGTGTGATAATAATGGAAATTTCGATCAGTGTCCCAGTTTCATGAGCTAACTGACTGTTAAAAGAGAGGCCACCCGCGCTGAGACTGACATTTTCATTCGGCACAACGGGTGCGCCTACTTGATCTTGCGCGATAGCATGAGACAGTAACTGGATGCGTTCTTCAATACTGATCAAATATTCTGCAAGTTCGGGGGTGTTTTTTTTAACGTCTTCTAAAAGTTTTTGGCTATTAATAGAGAGAGCTTGTAACTGGTTAATGGGATTAAAATGATTGCTGCTTTGTTGATTGAACTCTTGGATCGCACTTTCTACAAGATCCTCACTTAAGACTAAGTAGTCGAGGTAAATATCATCATTAATACGAACAAAGCTACGGCGGTCAATATCAGAGGTTTCTTTATTTATGGCCATGATGCCTCACAGAATGACTAATAATCATCGAACTTACAATAAAATATATAGCACAAACCAAGAATTTTAGATAGTGTGTAAACATTATAATCAGATAACCTTTTTAAGGAACATGCACGCTCCTAACATAGGCAGGGTTGAGACTATGGCTATTGATGAGGGAATACAAATGAAAATCGGGACACCATTAACCGCGAATGCCATACGCGTGATGTTATTAGGTAGCGGCGAGCTAGGCAAAGAAGTCATTATTGCTTTTCAACGCTTAGGTGTTGAGGTGATTGCTGTTGATCGGTATGCGAACGCACCTGGGCATCAAGTTGCACACCGTGCTCATGTCATCGATATGGCTAATGCGGAGGCATTGCGTGCGCTCATCGAACAAGAACAGCCAGATTATATTGTTCCGGAAATTGAAGCGATTGCGACAGAGGTTCTGCTTGAAGTGGAGCAACACGGACATAGCACTGTAATTCCAACAGCACAAGCGACCAACCTAACGATGAATAGAGAAGGCATACGTCGCCTGGCGGCAGAAGAATTGGGATTACTGACTTCTCGTTATGGTTTTGCTGATAGCCTCAATGCCTTGCAAGTCGTCGTTGACGGTGGCATAGGCTATCCCTGCATAATAAAACCGGTGATGTCCTCGTCTGGAAAAGGACAATCTTATGTAAACAGTCCTGAAGAACTTAAAGCGGCTTGGGCGTATGCGCAGAGTGGTGCTCGTGTAGATAATGGGCAAGTGATCGCGGAAGAGGTCATTGAATTTGATTTTGAAATTACCCTGTTGACGGTTAGAGCACGCGGTCAATCGGGTCATATTGAAACGCATTTTTGCGAACCCATAGGCCACATTCAAGAGCAAGGCGATTATATTGAAAGCTGGCAACCACAACCTCTGTCGGCAACCGCATGGCGGTTGAGTAAAGAGATGGCACTACAGGTGACTCAGCGCTTAGGCGGGCAAGGACTCTTTGGTGTAGAGCTTTTTATTACAGGAGATCGGGTTTGCTTCAGTGAAGTCAGTCCACGACCACACGACACCGGCATGGTCACCTTGGTTAGCCAGCACCAAAATGAATTTGAACTCCATGCCCGAGCGATACTTGGCTTGCCTGTAGACGTCAATATGCGTAGCCCCGGTGCGAGTGCTGTGATTTATGGTGGCTTGGAAAAACAAGGCATTGCTTTTGAAGGCGTCGTTGAAGCATTAAGTGTGCCCGGTTCTGATTTACGACTTTTTGGTAAACCCGAGTCCTATATAAAACGTCGAATGGGCGTTGCTTTGGCTTATGGGAAAAACATAACCGAAGCCCGCGATCGAGCTAAATCAGTTGCGTCCAAAATCAAGCCCGTCGCAAATTAACTCCAATTTATGCCGTATACATTTTTGATCTGTTTTATTGTATATGATTCAATATCCCTTCTAGTTCATCTAGACTATTATATTGAATTACCAATTGCCCTTTGCCTTTAGGGCTATGCTGAATGGCGACTTTCGCACCCAGCTTGGCAGATAAATTTTCCTGAAAGTGCCTGATATCAGGATCCGGCGTTTGTTTAATTTTCTTCGGCGCGTCGCCAGACTCAGCAAGCTGTTTACGTACCAGTTTCTCCGTTTCTCTAACCGACAACCCTTTTGCCACAATTTTTTGTGCGGCAAGCCATTGCTGAGAACTGGCAAGAGCGAGTAGCGCACGAGCATGACCCATTTCCAAGTCGCCGTTTTCCACATAACGTTTCACGCCCTGTTCAAGATCAAGCAAGCGCAATAAATTAGAGACGGCTGCCCGAGAACGACCGACTGCTTCCGCAGCTTGTTGGTGGGTTAATTCAAACTCAGTAATCAGCCGTTTTAAAGACTGGGCTTCTTCAAGTGGGTTTAAATCTTCACGCTGAATGTTTTCAATGAGCGCCATTGCCAAAGCCGCCTGATCAGTGACTTCTCGAACGACCACGGGCACATCTTGTAATTCGGTCAGTTGCGCTGCGCGCCAGCGTCGCTCACCAGCAATAATCTCAAAACGCTGCTTTTCCCCCGCTAATTTTCTAACTACGATGGGCTGAATAATGCCTTGTGTTTTTATTGAGTTCGCCAGCTCCTGCAAAGACTCTTGATCCATCTTTCGACGAGGCTGATACTTGCCTGGTTGAATCAGCTCTATAGACAGCGTTCTCAGTTCGCCGTCACCCGGTTTCTGGTGACTACTTTCGGCTGCTGTATTCGTCAGTAAGGAACCTAAACCCCGCCCTAAGCCACTTTTTTTCTTGATTGCCATAATGTAAGATGATCTACCCTAATATTTATTGTAACTGCTCAGCATCAAAAATAATTATTTACACGTGTAAATGCACATTGTTCTCCTGGAATTGGCGAGTTTCAGAGGCAGTCTGAGCCGTTACGGTGTGTTTGACTACTCGCGGAGTAGTGACTCTTTATTTTTTATTTTGCTTTAATTGAAAAACCAACACGCCATCATTCGCAATTTTCGGGCTGGCGTCAGGCTCTATGGTTTCTTCTAACGAAGGCTCAACGGGAAAACTTTTTTCCGGAGCTGTGGGTGGTATCCGTTCTGGCCTATGAAACTCTTGAGCCAGTACTTCCTGCGCCAATGCCAAATAGGCTCTGGCACCCCGTGAGCCTTTATCGTAATGCATCACCGGCAGACCATAACTTGGCGCTTCAGCCAAACGGACATTACGCGGAATATAAGCGCGATAGACAAGACGACCAAAATGTTCATCCAATTGTGCAGAGACATCATTTGCTAAATTATTACGCCCGTCAAACATGGTTCTTAACAAACCATCAATTTTTAATGACGGATTCAAAGTACTGCGTACCCCTTCAATCGTTGTCATCAACGCACTCAAACCTTCAAGCGCAAAATATTCACATTGCATCGGCACAATAACCGCTTCTGCTGCAACCAATGCATTGAGAGTGAGCATATTCAAGGAAGGCGGGGTGTCAATTAAAATGTAATCATATTGATCACGAATATTTTGAATCGCATTACGCAGACGACATTCCCTGTCCGTCAACGTCGTTAACTCTACTTCTGCCGCAGTCAGGTCTGCATTAGTTGGTGCCAAATCATAAGCACAAGGCAGTCCACTAATAATGGTATCGGTCAAAGCAACTTGATCCAGCATGACATCGCAAGTCGAATATAAAAGCTCTGCTTTGTCCAGGCCGCTGCCCATCGTTGCATTGCCTTGCGGATCCAGGTCAATTAATAATACTTTACGCTCCAGCGATGCCAGAGAGGCTGCCAGATTAATCGCCGTTGTGGTCTTGCCGACACCGCCTTTTTGATTGGTAATTGCAATAATTCTAGACATTATTTATTAACGTTTATTAAACTGGTTTGATTATAGCGACATGCCGTTCCGCATCGATACCCGGTACATTCAATCGTGCAATCTGGTCTAAACGAAACGTAGCGGGTACGGCCGTCAATTCTTCAACGGGATACCCTCCTTTCATAAAAACGATCTGACCCTGTTGTGCACATAAACGAGCTGTCACCTGCAGTAATCTGGCTATTGTCGAAAAAGCTCTTGATATTATAGTATCAAACAGCACGCCTGGCGCAAAATGCTCTATACGATGACTGCTGATTTCCACATTATCCAAGCCCAGTTCAATCACGACTTGAGCCAGAAAACGAGTTTTCTTCTTCTTGCTGTCAATAAGGAAAAACTGTTTTTCAGGATAGATAATGGCCAGCGGAATGCCAGGTAAGCCCGCACCTGTACCTACATCAAGTATTTTTTCACCCTGAATATAGGGTGTCATCAACAAACTATCCATTAGATGATGGGTTACCATCACATCGGTATCACGGATCGCAGTCAAGTTATACACTCGATTCCACTTCACAATTAATTCTAAATGTCTCGTTAAGCGTAAAAACTGCACATCGGATAAGGTTAATTTAAGTTGAGACACAGCTTGCCGAATTTGAATTAACAAGGGTCGGTCGAGTTCATCGGTGCTTATCATAAAATAAAGGATACAGGAATTCAGGTGATAACCGGTAAAGGATGGTGATTATTTCATTTTAATTTTGTAGCTGCTAACTTTGGCTACTCGCTGAATAGTGATTTAATTTTTTGCGCTTTTGAACGAATTTTGCAACTTTTTCTTTTTTAAATAAACGAGGAGTAGAGAAATAGCTGCGGGTGTGACACCGGGTATGCGTGCCGCTTGCCCGACCGTTGAGGGTTGGATTTCCGTCATTTTTTGTATCACTTCAGTAGATAAGCCCGAAACCAAGTTGTAATCCAGGTTTTCCGGCAAGATGCTCTCTTCATTACGGCGCAAGCGCTCTATTTCATCTTGTTGACGATGAATATAACCCTCGTATTTGGCCTGAATTTCAATTTGCTCCGCCACTTTCTCATCACCCACTCCCGGCCCTAATGCGGGAATCGTCATTAACTTTTGATATGACACGGTTGGTCGACGCAACAAATCTAGAACGTTATATTCTTTTTTTAAGGGTGCTTGAGTGAGGGTTTCAACTGCGGCAATATGCTCATCGTTTGGCCTGACCCAGGTGTCTTGCAGACGCTGTTGTTCCGTAGTGATCGCATTCAGCTTATTTGTGAATTGATGCCAGCGCTGATTTGAGATCAGACCGAGTTTATAGGCTTGCTCGGTCAAACGAAGATCCGCATTGTCTTCACGCAAAATCAAGCGATATTCGGCACGGCTTGTAAACATACGATAAGGCTCTTGCGTGCCACACGTCACCAAATCATCAACCAAGACACCGAGATAGGCCTCGTCACGACGGGGAAACCACATTGTTTTTTGCTGTGCGCTCAAACTGGCATTAATACCGGCCAGCAAACCTTGAGCACCGGCTTCTTCATAACCGGTCGTACCATTGATCTGACCGGCGAAAAATAAACCTTTAATAAACTTGGTCTCTAATGTATGACGTAAATCACGAGGATCGAAGAAGTCGTACTCAATAGCATAACCGGGGCGCGTAATATGCGCTTTGCCAAACCCTTTAAGGGTTCGCACCATCTCATATTGAATATCAAAGGGTAAGCTGGTTGATATGCCATTGGGATACACTTCGTGCGTATGCAGACCTTCTGGTTCGACAAAAACCTGGTGCGAGTTTTTATCAGCAAAACGCACCACTTTATCTTCTATTGACGGACAATAACGGGGGCCCACACCTTCGATCACGCCAGTATACATCGGAGAACGGTGTAAGCCACGACGAATGATGTCATGCGTTGCGCTTGTCGTTTGACTGATAAAGCAGGAAATTTGTTGAGGATGGTCATCGCGATGACCAGAAAAAGAAAAGACTGGTACGGGATGGTCACCGGGCTGCTCAAGCAACGCTTTATAGTCTATGGTTCGACCATCAACCCTGGGAGGGGTTCCTGTTTTCAGTCTGTTGACACGGAAAGGCAGTGCTCTTAAGCGTTGCGCTAAAGCAAGAGCAGGCGGGTCACCGGCTCGACCTCCTTTTGAGCGGGTATCGCCAATATGAATCGTACCGTCTAAAAAAGTTCCAACCGTCAAGACTACGGTGAGAGATGAAAATTTCAAGCCCATCTGAGTCACGACGCCCTGGATTTGTTCCTGGACTATGATCAAATCCTCTACCGTCTGCTGAAAAATCGTCAAATTTTCTTGATTTTCAATGAGAGAACGTATTGCGTTGCGATACAGTACACGATCACATTGTGCTCTGGTTGCCCTTACGGCTGGGCCTTTACTGGCATTTAAGATACGAAAATGAATGCCCGCCTGATCTGCAGCCTGCGCCATAGCGCCTCCCAGAGCATCAATCTCTTTAACTAAATGACCTTTGCCAATACCACCAATGGCGGGGTTACAACTCATCTGCCCCAGGGTATCAATATTGTGAGTCAATAATAGAGTTTTACTGCCTCTACGCGCTGCCGCCAAAGCCGCTTCTGTACCAGCATGACCACCACCAATCACAATGACATCAAAATTTTCAGAATACTGCATAAAATTCAAAACCTACAGGGGTTGTGCTACATGAAGCAATAGCGTTGGGCAAAGCGGCTATTTTAACCTATTACCTAATCCTGAGAGTGATCGTGTTTGCGCTCTATACCCGTAGCGTTTGAGATTTAGGTGTTGAGTGTGCGTCCTGTTCATTTCCTGGCAAGGCGAAATGACAAGTAATAGCGGGCTATTGCGAGGAATTTCAACGTCAGGGAATTAAGAGGGTGTGCAATCACACCTAAATCTTAATCGCTACGGGTATATATTCGAGTCCAGCTACATTTTTAGGTTGAGCTGTTCAACCTCAAGCAACGTGAGTAAGCTGAGGTTGAATAAATCAGAGGCTCAGAGCCACAACTGAGGTGGATATTTTAATACATCATGCCCAAGATATAGCCATAGATAAACCTATCAATATTTTACGCCCTACAGGCTCCTTCAATAGTATTTAAAAAATTTCTTTGAAAAAAACTTGCATACGTTGCCAGGAATCTTTATCCGCTGCGGCATCATAAGCCAGGGGCAATGAAAACTTCTTTCCTTTCTCCGTCGAATCTTCGACGGTAAAGCCGTGTTGAACACCGGGATAACTTTTGAGTTCGTAATCCACACCCGCCTCAGTCATGGATTTAACAAAGGCTTGTACAGACTCTATTGGAACAAAGGGGTCGTCAGCCCCCGTAAAGGCAAGCACTTTAGTTTTTGTTTGTCCTGGTTGTGATGGGGTTTGTGTTGCAAATGCAAAACTTCCGTGAAAACTGACTACGCCATTCAAAGGGATAATTCCGGTTCGAGCCATATGCATCACAAGCCCACCCCCCAGGCAATAACCAATTGCCGCAATTTTTTCGGGATTGACCGTTTTTTCTTTTTTCAAAATTTCATAGGCGGCTTTAAAGCGCGTTTCGGCTTGAGGCAAGGATCCCACTGCAGCCTGCATAAATTTTTTGGCATCGTCGGGATGCTGAGCCAACTGACCGGTGCCATACATATCCAAAGCGAAAGCCGTGTAACCCAGCTTTGCTAACTGGGTTGCACGCTTACGAGAATTATCATCATGTCCCCACCATTCGTGTGCTACCAAAATACCGGGGCGTTTGCCAGAGACGGCGTCATCAAAGGCCAAAAATCCGGTGAATTCGGTTTCACCAAAGGTATATTTAATTTCTTTTGTTTGTACTGCGGCATAGGCTTGCAAACTGAAAAAAGTCAGCCCAATTATGCTCACCATTATTTTTTTCATTTTTAGACTCCTTGTTTTTTAGGCTCTCCTGTTTCCAAAGGAGAAAGCCAAATTGTTTTAGATGTCAAGAAGAATAGCAGGAAACCCTTAGTTTGATTCGCCGGAAACGCTCAAAATTTCGCCGTCAGTTAGGTATTCGGGTTCGCCTTAATTCAGATGGGGTCAAGCCAAAACGACGCTTGAAGCGTTCCCCGAAACGAGATTGAGAGCGATAACCGACAGCATCAGCGACATCACTAATGGGCTTGAATGTTTCCATGATTAACGATAATCCAAGTGCAAGCCGCACTTCTTCTAAAATTTTTCGAAAATTGCTTCCTTCTTCTTGTAGATGTCGTCGTAAACCGGATTCACTGATACCTAAACGAGTGCAAACATCAATAACTTGCCAAGTCTTTGCCGGGTGCATGGCAATGAGATTAGATACACGCTGCCTCCAGCTGGGTAGCGTGTTAAACAATAGGTTTCCCGCTAACCCGGCCTGTGCGAGCAACAGTAAAATTTCAACTTGGCGATGTTGAACCAATGGTGTATCTACGGCATAGTTCCGACAAAAATAAAACCACTGACATAAGGCAAAAAGAATAGTCTCTGGCGCTTTTTCATGCCACTTTGACTGGATGTCCCAATGTTCAAGATCAGCGCCATAAACCTGGCGAAAGTGATCTTGGGTTTCAAAGCTGAAAGGGAGTCCCAGAGCCTGATAGTCATTCAAACAAGGATCGGGATTATTTTTGATCCACAAAGTGGTATCGGAAGGGGCAATAAAAAGTTCACCTGAATGAACAGCATAGGTGCGATCCTCAATTGTAACTTCTTTATGACCCGTAACGACCAGCATGATCATCGGTTGAAGTAAAGGTACGGCGCGTAATTTTTGGAGTTGGTGGCAATGGTAGACCCCCAAGCCATGAAGGGACGATTTTTCTTCCTGCAAATAAGGGTCACTACGCAATGCTTTGCGCAGCGCTTTGAGTGAATCGTTTATTTTCATTGCCAAGCCTCATCGGGTATAGCCTTGATCAGCCGCTTTTTTATCCCGAAATTTAAGTTTACCATTATTAATTACTTGAGGTTTTTGTTTACAGAACCCAGACATTAAAAACAAATTCAGTGGTGTCTACGAGGCAGAACAGAAAGCTGGAGTTTTTTTGGTGACTCGGATACTATCTTGGAGTCCCTCTGTAAAGCAGCCAGAAACAAGATGCCAGCCTGTACAGAGGCGAAAAAATGAAATCCACAGCCTAAAAAAACCAAGGATAGACTATGAGAAACAAGTTGCTTTATATATCCACACTTTTTGTATTATTTTTTTTTACGATGCCCGCTTTAGCGGTAATGGGTCAAGCTTCGACACCCGCAGGCGCCTACGATGGCGTGTTAGTCCAATTTAAATCGGGCACCCGTCAGGTACGCATAAACCGGGCTTTCAGAGCAACGAGCAGCTATCAGTATCGGGGGTTTAGCAGCCACTTGATGCCGGGGCTGACCCACGCAAAAATTGGTCATGGCCATTCCCTTTCCGCGACATTGCGCAGCCTGCGTAACAATCCCGACGTGGAATTTGCCGAACCGAACTACATCCTTCACGCTTACGCAATTCCTGATGATACTCGCTTCGACTCATTGTGGGCGTTACACAATACCGGTCAGACCGGAGGAGTAGCTGATGCCGATATTGATGCGCCGGAAGCCTGGGATCTGCAAACGGGCGAAAACGTAATTATAGCCGTGGTGGACACAGGTGTGGATTACAATCACAGCGAGCTGTCCAGTAACATCTGGAACAACAGCGCGGAGATTGCCAATAACGGACGTGATGACGATGGTAATGGTTTCATCGATGATGTGCGCGGTTGGGATTTTAGCAACAACGATAACAACCCTATGGACGATAACAACCACGGTACTCACCTGGCAGGTACCATTGCCGCTAACGGCAACAACGGTTCTGGCATTGCGGGGATCAACTGGTCAGCACGCATCATGCCGCTGAAGTTTTTGGATGGCGCCGGAGCCGGCAGCTCTGCCAACGCCATTGCCGCCATTGATTACGCCGTAGCCAACGGTGCCCGAATCATCAACGCCAGCTGGGGTGGCGGACCTTTCAGTA
>JAADHS010000189.1 GCA_013151745.1 Gammaproteobacteria bacterium
AATTACGCCTGGAACTGTTCGAAAAAGTGAATGCATTGGGTATTGGCGCACAGGGGCTGGGCGGACTCACCACCGTGCTGGACATCAAGGTCAGCGATTACCCTACTCACGCAGCCTCCAAACCTGTAGCAATGATCCCTAACTGTGCGGCCACCCGGCATATTCATTTCACGTTAGACGGCAGCGGCCCGGTACAACTGGTCGCCCCCAAACTGGCAGACTGGCCAAAAATCGCCCTCGCTGGAAAAGAAACGGCACGGCCGGTTAATCTGGACACCGTCACCCGCAAAGACATCGCTCAATGGCAGCCTGGGGAAACGCTGTTGCTTTCCGGCAAGCTACTCACCGGGCGAGATGCTGCGCACAAGCGTCTGGTGACTTTACTCGACAACAATGAGTCATTACCTGACGGTATTAACCTCAGTGGCCGCTTTATTTATTACGTCGGCCCTGTAGATGCAGTGCGTGACGAAGCTGTCGGCCCCGCTGGCCCCACCACTGCCACACGCATGGACACATTCACCGACACCATTCTGGAAAAAACCGGTCTAATCGGCATGGTGGGCAAAGCCGAGCGTGGTCCTGCGGCCATTGAATCCATCAAAAAATACGGTGCGGTGTATCTTATCGCTACCGGCGGCGCTGCTTATCTGGTCTCCAAAGCCATTCGCTCATCCCGGGTTGTCGCTTTCCCGGAGCTGGGCATGGAAGCAATTCATGAATTTGTGGTGGAAGACATGCCCGTGACCGTGGCCGTGGATACACAAGGCAATTCCGTACATCAAACCGGGCCTGCCGAATGGCAAGCGCGCATCGCGGGCATTCCCATCAGAACCGTGCAATAACGCCATATCGAACAACCAAGAAGGGGGCGTGATAAAACGCCCCCTTTTATTTGAAATCACCTGTACTGCACAAAAATAAGGTGTTAATTCAACTGCACCATCAGTATTTTGAAATTGTTGTCCTGCTTCATAGAAATCTGACGATACAAGGTCACCGGCAAACGGTTTACATAAGCCGTGCGCAGAGTATTAGCCATTTCCTGATTAACAACGCTTTCATTGTTGTCACTTGAGTGCAGAGCCAAGGTATAGACCATACCGGGCTTGGAATCGAGGGATACAAATACTTCAGCATGCGTTTTGTTTTTACCCTCACCAAAATCCATTCCTTCCACCTGCACACGGTACAAGCTGACCTTACCCGACACTTCCACTGAGTGGCGATCTGGCGAACCAATAGCTATCGGGCTGTCTGCCTGAGCAAGGCTGCTGACAAGCAGGCCCAATGCAACCATTGAAACAAAAATAGAACGCGAATAAGTTTTCATGATAAATCCCTCCATAGAGTTAATAAAATTAAAACTGCATTAAATGCAAAACAACCCCCCGGCTTATCACCGTTTGTGCTTTGCATGGAAGGGATCATAAAGACCAATTCTGAAACCAAACTGAAAAAATGGGGCTGGAAGAAAATAATTTATTATTTTGATGCTGCAAGTACAAACAGGCAAACTGAAACTCAGTATTATTGCCCAGACAGGCTTCTGGGCGTTTTATCGGTACACAAAAACCACTGGGACATTTCTTTGAGCACTTGTTTTGAGCAAGTATTCGCCAACGCAATACTGTTTACATCACTCATTTGGTCCATGAGTATTAACGCGGTATTTACAGCTTTCGGTGTGTTATGCCGAGCCGCCTTGAGCACAAGAGAGAGCCCTCTGATTTTATTTTCCGGCTCATTCCAACCATAAAATATCTTTTCACCAAGATAGAGTGTCGCCGGATGGAATCCCTGAGCTGATGCTTCAGTGAGTTGTCGCTCCGCCTCTTCAGCATCCTGTTGATTGCTGGACTGGTTCAAAATAATGCCCAAAGCATATCGAGAAGACAGATGGTCATTTTTCGCAGCAAAAGCATACCATTGCCGAGCTTGCCCTAAATCACCCACCTCTTTCAACAACCCCGCCAACCGATAGGCGGCATTAACATCACCTTGTTGTGCAAAACGCAGATATATATCCCGGGCTGTTTTTAAATCCTGTGTAACGCCGTTACCCTTGACATATAACCGAGCCAAACGCAGTTCTGCCCGACTGTAATTTTGTTCGAATGACTTTGCGTACCATTTAAATGCCAGTTGATCATTTTGCGGTGTACCCAATCCCTTTTCATGAGCCAGTCCCAGATAGAAACTTGCGACACCAATACCTTGCTCTGAAAGCTGTTGATAGGTAGACAGTGCCTCCTGGTTGCTCCCGGATGACTGACTGTTCTCAAGTTTGATTCTTGCCAAACGAAGCAGAGATAACGCATGTTGCTGCTCTGCCGCGACAACATACCAATGCAAAGCTGAAGGACCAGGAGTCCCGGCATTAGTTGATTCACTGTCCTCAATTAATCGGGCAAGTTTGTATGCCGCTGCCACATTGCCATTTTTTGCCAACTTTTCGTACAAACTCATGGCCCGCTTGAGGTCTTTTATATCACTCTGTGCTGTCTCATAGAGCTGCGCCAACTTAAATTCCGCTGCAACATCACCCAGAGCTATGGCCTGTTGATACCAATATAGAGCTTGTTGCTCATTTCGAATGACATATACACCCTGAAAATAAATTCCACCTAACCGACTGGCCGCTTTGGCAAGCCCCGTAGAGGCTAGGTTTTTGTAGCGTGTTATCGCACGCGCTGTATCATGTGCTGTACCCAAACCGTCCAGTTCCATATCAGCAAGATGAATATCTGCACCAACCCGACCTGCTGCCGAAGCTCTGCCTAACCACAAATAAGCCTCTTGATATTGCTCGGTGATTCCTGTTTGTTTTGCCTGCTTTAAATGGGTTTTTCCAATATCATAAGCTACGGTAACATGACCTTTTTCATAGGCCGAGTAAAATAGACCCAGTGCTTCCTGGTATACCTGTTCATCATAGGTTTTATTTTCCTGGCCGATAACCAGCAATCGCCCTAAACCGACTTCTGCTTGCGGGAAACCTTTTTGAGCTAAAACAGCCCAGTGTAAGCGAGCTGACTGATAATGCTGATTGTCAAATTCTGTTTTTGCTATACGCAAATCTGCGCAGCTAACTAAAAAAAAACTCAGCATTGCAAGCTGGAAAATTGTTTTTATAAAAGGCATGCCTTTCCCCCACACACAAAACAGTCTTTTTTCTCGGGAGATTTCATCATGCGAACCTCATAAACATAAACAATTTTTCAATCAAATTGACCATTTTCTAAAAAAACACGCGATAATTTATCAACACCCGATAAATGGTTTTTTTTGAAGTCACACCATCAAAAGCCTTCCCACCCCAAAAGCCGGAAAGAATAAATTGTGCTTGTTGGTTTTTCCGTAATACACCACCAAATACAAAGTCCAGCCCCTGACCAATTTCACCGGATTGTCCATTAGGTGTCAGACCTGGGCTGGATGCATCAATATATGGCAACGCCCTATCCTGACGATACTGATGGTAAGCTGACTCAAACCAGAAAAAGGGGGATAGAGGATAGCCTGCGGTTAACGTCACGATGTGCAGATTGGATAATTTCGGGTTGAGTGCTTCACCATAATAACGATAGCGGCTTGTGCCCAGCACACGTTTTTTATTACTGGCTATACCCGGTTGATTATATTGACTTAACGCCCCCCCATTGTTATCCCCGCTGGCCCCCGCATAGTTAAAGCCTAAAGAAAACCCTTGCATTGTCTTTCGCCAGATCAATCTAATATCAATGGCCGTACCATTTTTCAACGTTTGATTTTCGTAGGATGCAATATATCTGTCATTATTTGGCAACGTAGAAATGTTCAGCCTCTGTGTATCTCCAGACAACACCGCCAGCGTGCCACTGTATTCAAGCTCCCCTCTCCCGAAAGCGCGCCTACCATAGGCTTGAACCCCAAGCCAGTTTAAACGGCTACGCGGCTGAATAATGTCATTTGTCGCAAAATTACGCCCCGTTTGATTCTCTGCAACATTATTTTGTTCATTTAACCCATATATGCCAATGTAATGCTTGTAATGCCACTGGTACTTCAATTCTGCCAACAGAAAACGACTGTCTTCAATATTGAGATTAAATTCATTATCACCCAGTCGATAACTGAAAAATCGGCCGCCATAAGCAAGCTGCCATTGCAACAAAGTACGGTTAAACTCCAGTTTGATAGCATCCAATTCAGTATCATAATTCCAGGCATTATTGTCACGAAATGTTTGCCGTCCTACATGAATCGAAAGCGATGGAATATAATCAGAAACCTGATTTGCACTGATATATAGTCGTTTTATCTCCAGGTAAGCTTCACTGGAAAACTTTGAATTTTCTCGTTTATATATGTTTTTCCCTAGCCCCACAGCGCGCGTATCGAAATGCAACAACCAGTCAGGGCTTAATTCATATCGAGCACGCAAACCGAGCTTGATATCAGCTGCTGTCTGTTCGAGTCGCTCCGCACCCGCCTCTTGCATACCCAGGTTGTGGTAACTGCGAAAATCCAGATAATAAGTTCGTTCATTGTTAGCGATACCCTGGCTGGCATGACCAAAAGGCATCCACAAACAGACAACAAAAAATATAGCGAGCAGGTAATATTGATTAAATGACATATTCAGGGGGCTTTTTTCATCTTCTGAAGTACATCTTCATAGCTTATTTGAGCATCAGGATCACGATGAAAATTAATCAGATTTATAGTGTGACGAATATCTTTTTCAAGTCGCGCAAAATCCTGATCTTTATAATGCCTTAAAGCATCTTGTGCGGATGATTTTCGGCCACTTAAACGATCCAGGTAAGTTTGCATCTCCCAGTCTGGGCTTTCAGCCAAACGCTTTTCTTCTGCCAATCGTTCGTTTTTTCTGAGTTTCCCAGCATTTTGTATTCTAATATTTTCTGTCAAAGCAGAAATATTATTTGATTGAGCCAATAATCTTTCAGCGCCTAGCGACTTGAGATATTGATATGCGTTGACATCACCGAACTGAGCCCAGTTATCACGAAAAATTTCTGCCTTTTGGGATATTTTTTCACTCGCAAAATGAGATTGTTGCGAAACCTCGGGGCTACATGTGAGCCGACTGCAATTAACCACCTGGCCTTTGGATAACCGCTGTATCGCATCATAAAAAGCCTCTTCCAGTTGAGCATAAGAGGCACCAAGAACCTTGGGAATGAGTACGAGGTCATTAGCCGCTTTGATGCTACCCAGAATTGCAGCTGAAGCCAATAATACGAGCGCATCATATTCACTATCTGCATTACTTCCCTTGCCATGTAAAAAATAATGGCCTAACCATAATAACGCATGGGGATTACCGCCTTGCGCCGAAGACGTATACCAGCGAATGAGTTGGCCTTCCGATGGGGGGGTTACAAATGGCCGGTTTTCACCCATTTTTGCCAGCACAATATAAGCGCTATTGTTGCCCATTTCTGCAAGTTCTTCTATAACAGCAAGCTTTGTTTGTTCCAGTAGGCGCTCTTCCGTTGTATATTGCTTTGACACTTTTGCTGCTAACGATACACTGGAATATATCAGCATGGATAAAACCAACATCAGGAGTATGTATCTCATGGAGTGATCGCCTGCCGGATCATAAGATCAACGTCAGTGGTTAATTCATCACCATCATTTTGACGCCACAAACTTTCTGCGAAAGGAGCGAGTTCACCACCAAAAAATATAGGTCCAGAATTATAAAATTGATTATTTTTTACGGTGACAACACCTTTGTTCTTGGCTGTCATCGCCGCATTTTGGTTGCTCTCAAACTGATTATTCTCATACAAAGCGGAAGCTGACTTGTGATAGGGGTCTAGTTTGAAATCTCGTGTTTCGAGTTTGTCAATGTCGACAACAGCCGTTTCCGCTCCGGAATAACTATTTCTAAAAATAAAATTATTTCTTATATTTATATGGTCACTGTTACGAATATAAATGCCATTGCGCATATTTCGAGCGGTTATGTTATCTGAAACAAGATTATAATCACTTTCAAACACCGCAATTCCATCACCTCCATTACCTATCGTCAGATTGGAATATACCAATGTGTTATTAGAGTTACGGTCAAGCATAATGCCGGAGCCATAATTAGAAAAACTGATATTTTCCGCAATAATACTATCGTTTACTTCACGCGAAATAATGATCCCATGAGCCTGTTGGGCATTATACGTGAGGTTTCTGGCAATCAGCAGGCGATTGGAATAATCATGAGGGTCAATATTATAAATGATGTTGTCATAATATACATTACCCAACAGAACCACATCATCCGCCTGGTTACTATAAAAACCAAAAAAGTTGTTGGTAAACGTATTTCCGATAAGCCAGCCAGTTGGTTTAGCGCGTATGCGGATATATCCATGTAGCCGATGCGTTACAACAGGAGGCCGTTTAGATATTGACAAGCCAAAAGTACCGCGCTGTCCTTTATACCCTAGGCCAGTAACCCTGGAATTAGCCATATATATCTGTGAACCTTCATTCATAATAATATAGGGTCTAGGGGTCTGACGCCCATAAAGTAAGAGCTCATTGTTTCGAATGTTTTCTCTCTCCCCTTCATTACCTGCATACTCGTCCCATGAGGTGATAATTGTATCGGCAACAAATAACTGGCCATCAACCGCCAAGAATACACCATGATGTATTGATAAACGTATTGAGGCATTACGAATCACTAAGCTCGCAGTAGGAGCAACATATATGGATTGACGAAAAAGATATGTACCATCTTTTACTTGCTCAATAACGCTGTCGTCATTAATTAAACGATGAAGGTCAGCAACGCTGTATACACCATTCGCAACCACAATCGTTTTAGGGTGAGTGATTCCTTGAGCCTGCCAGACTTCTTTCATCTCCTGAATATTTTGGCTGCCTATAAAATACAACCGGGCGGACAATAATGACTCTACATCAGAACCCTGCATTTTCGTTGGAATACGCTGCCTGACTTCCTCAACGGTATACTGGGACCAATCCATATTTTGGTAGTCTGACAACATTGCTTTCAGCTTGTCAGTATGGTCCACCTGCTGGGCACAAATCACGCTAGCAGAAAAAAATACAGTGGCCACAAAAAAAATGCAGGAAAAAAGTCTGATGCTGCCGCCTCTTGTTAAACACTTTGGTTTCATTACAATTATCATTTAGTAAAGGGAGAAGAAAACGTATCAATCCTTACCGTGGCTGCTGCACCCAGACTTCCGATATCCAAAGGTTCATTTGTTTCGATCAATACATCCACATACCCAATTGGGCTAGTAGGTGTATTGGCAAGCGGGGCAGCATGCTGTTTCTCTATGGACTCACTGACCACAACATCCTTGACAACACCTTTTTTAATTTTTCCATTGGCAAGGCGAATCTCAGCAGGCTGGTTTATCGTAATCTTTTTTACATATTCGTAACTTATTTTTGCATTGATATATAACTGAGCATCACCGGGTAGCAATGTCATAATGGGCTCACCCCGATCAATAAATTGTTTATCCAGAACATGAAGTGACAGCACAGTACAATCACAGGGGCTTTCAATACTATTACTTCCACCTCCTATTAATTTAGTCAGCGCGATAATTTTTCCACGGTTGACGTGGGTGTTTTCATCATTTAGCAATGCATGAAAATAACTGGCTTGAGGAGCACGTATAACCACCACGGGGGCATCCACAACGGCCGAAAGGCTTTCTACAACATAAATGCGTTGATATAGCGTATAGGCAATAAACAACAGCAGCATAACAATAGTCGCTAATAGCGCAAAATAACCTAATATTTGCCGCGTCCGCTGCCATAACATTTTACCGGTTGATAGACTCTCTATCTTATCAGTACGTTTTTCTGTGTAATTATCACGCCGTAATACATTAATCAGGTCACCATTGTTGACAGCTTCTCCGGTCAAATATGCATTAATCACGTAATAAAGCAACGACAGCCGGCTGGGAGAAACATTTACAAAGCGACAGCCAGATTCTGATTTACTCGCATTATGCCAAACAATCTCAAACTCGATATCCACACTGGTTTCAAAATCCAGAAAATCAAAAAGCAACTTTCCTTTATTAGCTTGTTTATAAGTCATTGTTTCCGGCAGATTCCCGATTGAAAACCCGGAAACAGACCAGTTATCTATCGCATATTTCCGCCCTGCCAAAACAAGCTTGACGGGAATCTGATAGCGTGCATGTTGCCGCGATTGTTCAGCTTCATGAATTATTTGAGTAGGCATGGTTATATATTTTCTTTGGTTTCATTTATGTTTAACGGAAAAATTCCAAATATGTCATCTATCCCGTCGTTCAAGGTGTTTTTTATATCGATCCACCCAACTGATCACCAACTGCCAGCAAATACTGATAGATATCACCAATATTGAATACGCCGGTGACAAAGGTAATACCGGTAACAAACAGAATTAAGTAAGCGACCACTGATACGTTAGAACTTGATTGCTGATACCAGCGATCAAATTTATTGCCACCTTGTGCTAGCGTGGTTTTTTGCCGCGTCCACTTTTGTTTACTCAAGTGACTAAGCACATAAATTTTTACCAGAGAACCATAAATCTGATTAAAATA
>JAADHS010000086.1 GCA_013151745.1 Gammaproteobacteria bacterium
TCCATCGTATTCTCAGTTGCTTCATCCGCGCTATCACAACCGGCAAGAACCAACAAAAAAGCCAATGCAACTATCGCCGTACTCATTCTATTTTTCATCTTTCATACTCTCCATTAAATATTAAAAAAACTACCTTTGAAACCTATATACCGAGTTGTAGCACGCTCAGTCAATGGCATACGACACGAGGCAATGTCTTCGCCTGTGTCACCCAGTCCTGAACCTGAGAAAGTCCCGGAACCTGACGAACCAGTTGTTGTGCTTTATTCACTTCGGCCATTTTTTCATGCAAATTTTCAGGTTTGCGTTGAGCCAACTCCGGTACCGTATCAACGCCAGCATATTCCAGCAAATCTGCGTACTGAGTGCTAACGCCATTAATTCTGGCCAGATCTGCGCGATTCACCCAATTCAAAATGAGCTTTTCACTAATCCCAGCTTTCTCACCAATTTCCTTACGTCCTTTTTTTTCACAACAAACCTTCAATAGATTTTCTATGGAACTGATACCTGAGTCTTCAAGTTTGGCGGCATAAGTGTCGCCGATCCCTTCAATTTCAGATAATCTTGTCATCTTGTTCTCCTCTAGCTGGTGGTGATAAAAGCACGATCGACGGCAGAGAAAGCACATGCCAAAGCACAGAATGACTCCAACCACGGCCTATTATCGTTTGTGATCAGATAAATGACAAGCTTGACGGACACAAAGTAGTTCAATTCCAAAAACTTTCACTTGAATTTTATGCCGGTTCCTTAACCTGGGCGCGTCCTCACCCTAACCGACAAGACGGATCCTTTCATTTTGCCATGGTATGAATAGCGCGCGGTTACTGGTTTCCAAAAAAAGGGGTTCGAAAATAAATGGCCACTAATAATATCAACAATGAAATCACCCAAAATATAATATACGCCGTCATTGACTGACGCGCTTTTTGTTTTTCCAGCCAAGTACGCGGATGAATACCTCGAATTAGAAAGACCACCTTGGCCGCCAGATTAACACAAACGATATTCACGCCCAACAGCAGTAAAGCCCCCAGAGCCAAATTGATTTGACCGGAACCCAGCATCAGCCCAACGGTTGCAGTCGGTGGCAACAAGGCGACCGCCACCATGACACCCACCAAAACGCTGGACAAGCCCGTCGTCAGCGACAGCACCGCGGCGGCTCCAGAAGCCAATGCCAATGCCACCGAATCCAAACCCACTACGGTTCGAGCAAGAAGCTCAGGACTCTGCATGTTTTGCGGCCAAACCAACCCGATAATCAATGAAAGTACAAAAGCCAAGCCCAATCCTGCAAGGTTGGCTTTAAGCGCACGCCACATCAACTCAGTATCACCTAAGGCCGTGGACAAGGCCAAAGCGATATTCGGCCCAAGCAAGGGGGCAATCACCATAGCGCCAATCACCACAGCAACATTGTCTTCAATCAAGCCAATGGCCGCAACGATGGTAGAGAGAAACACCAATAGCAAAAAATTGGCATCAAGCACGGCGTTCTTCGAAATATCTTGATACAGTTCTTCCCGTGACGTGCCTGCATTGCCCGACTTGCTTTTGTCTTCGCTCGTTTTTTCTTCCGCACGAGGTAACGTGGCCTCTATCGGCAAAACCACAATGCGCGCATCCGAACTTTTTCCAAGGGCACCTTGCAAGGCGTCTAACACGGCTTGTCGGTTTTCATCATCAACCAGCATCCGTGTCACACAGCGTGACTCATTCGCACTTACTGCGAAAGACCAACAGTCCAAAGCGTCCTTTTGGGCGGCAATACTTTTAATTGCTATCAGATGCTGTGCATCCGCGATAACTTCAATAATTTTCATGGATTTAATCGTGAAGCGACCATTAAAAGGCCAGAAAATATAACACAATTTCGATTGTTAGTGATTTCAAAGCAATACTACAGTTTATAAGATAATTGTCGAAAGAGTAACCGTATCGTTGCCAGAAATCAATCAGGAGGTTTATTATGAAACAACATACACTCGCATTATGGATTGTACTTTTAGCGCATTCTGCTGCGACCATCGCGGCGGATGAAGCACGTTTTACCCGATCAGTCGATGACATCACGGCGACTGAAATAAAAGATGTGTGGTCCGGTTCTGTTGGCTTTGGCGCAATACTCAGCAGAGGGAATACGGAAACCACTAACGTGATTGCGAATGCAACCGCTAAACTTGACCAGGAAACATGGCGACACAAAGTTGAAGCTGCAGCTTTGACATCTGATAGTAATGGCGACACCACGGCGGAAAGATACCTGCTCGGCTACAAAATTGATTATAAACTGAATGCGAAATCCTATTTATTTTCCGCCTTGCGCGCTGAATTCGACAAATTCAGCGGCTACGATCAACAACTGTCAGCAGCGGTTGGTTACGGTTTTCGAGCCATAGAGAGCACATCTGACATTCTTGATCTGGAGATCGGTGTAGGTGCTCGACGAGACAAACTGGTCAATGGAGAAACAGAATCGGAAGCGATTGCCAGAGCGGCACTGGACTATCAGCACTTTTTTAGTAAAACCGCCGAGTTCCGCCAAAGTGTGTTGGTGCTATCAGGGAGCAGTAATACATCGATCAATTCAGTCACCGCGATCAGAGCCAACCTTGTTTCCAGTATTGCCTTAGAAGCCGGACTCTTGATCAAATACAACAGCGACCCGGTAGCGGACAGCAAAACGACGGATACGATTACCAGCTTATCACTGGTCTATGGATTCTAAAAGTGGGTCGGTAAAGAAATAACGTTCCATTTTGCACCGACTATCATTTCGCATTCAAGGCACGCAAAGGGTTAGGAATGGGCACGTAATAACTTCCCGTTTTGATGCTCAAATTTGACTTGTATTTGTTCGTTCTGATTGAGCAAAAGCGCAGGAATAGTCGTTCTTATTTCGAGGTTTTGAGATTGAAGAACGGACAAAAACGAGTTGAAGATGAGATTCCAAAACGGGAAGTTATTATGTGCCCATTCCTTACATACTCGTTGTATATCACCCTTTTTGTAAACTGAAGACAGAATGAGAAACTAGAACACCTTCATGATCTCAATAATGCGGTCACCTACCTTTAAAAACTCTATTTCAATAGAAAAAACGAAAGAATTACTCGTTTATAATGAACTGACACTCACTGGAATTTTCTATCAACTGAGTTATAGCAGTGTCGCCCACTTAAGCCGACAGTTTAAAAAGGTAACCGGCCTGACCGCTTTCAAATTCAAGCAACGACAAGACAATAATCAACGCCTATCACGTGATAAAGTGTAAATCTTAAAAATTTATCGTAACACGGCACAGTAACTCCCCAACTCCCCGTCTTAGGAGCGCACACGTTTCCATGTTCTATCCGTATATCCCTACTCGTCATCAGAAAGTTTCGCCATTCAACCTAAAAAACAATGACCTCCTACAGGGACTGTAAAAAATGAGCATGTCATGCCTAATGAGTTGATGCAAACCCAAAGATGATCATTTTGTTCGGTTTTTAAAAACCGAACACGACAAGATGCTATAATCCTAATAACTCAATCAACCGAGACACACTTTCACTTAGGCATACCACATAATTTATGTATTTTCATGAACCCTGATCTACAACTTTTACAACCCTACCCTTTTGAAAAATTAGCTGCTCTGAAAGGAAAGGTGACCGCCCCACTAGGCAAAACCCATATTGCACTATCTATAGGCGAGCCTAAACACCCCACGCCCAATTTCATTTCACAAGAGACCGTTGAACATTTAGCGACGATATCTAATTACCCAAAAACAGCCGGGTTAGACGTGCTGCGTGAAGCGATATCAACCTGGCTCATACAAAGATACGCACTACCTCATAACGCCATTGACCCCGCAACACAGGTTTTACCCGTAAATGGTACAAGAGAGGCTTTATTTGCTTTTGCACAATGCGTAGTCGACAGGTCTCGTAACCCACTCGTATTAATGCCTAATCCTTTTTACCAAATTTACGAAGGTGCAGCATTACTCTCCGGCGCGCAACCGGGCTACCTGAATACACTTGAAAATACAAATTATTTACCTGACTTCAGTAACGTATCAACAACAACATGGCAACGCTGCCAGTTACTTTACATTTGTTCACCCGGTAATCCGACAGGCGCTGTCATTGATATCGAAACCTATACTTCCTTAATCAAACTGGCAGACCAATATGACTTTATCATTGCCGCAGATGAATGTTACTCCGAACTTTATTTTGACGAATCAAAACCACCCACTGGCTTGCTCGAAGCTGCCCATCACGTCGGACAAAACGACTTTGAGCGATGCATAGTTTTCCATAGCCTGTCAAAACGAAGTAATGTACCCGGGCTGCGTTCTGGATTCGTTGCCGGAGATGCCAAGATCATCTCCCAGTTTTTAAAGTATCGAACCTATCATGGTTGTGCCATGCCCATTGCAAACCAACTTGCCAGCGTCAAAGCCTGGCAGGATGAAAAACATGTACAACAGAATCGCCGCTTATACCGCGAAAAATTCAACACCGTTCTAGACCTGTTGCGACCCGTACTGGAAGTGACTCAACCTGCCGCCTCATTTTATTTATGGGTCAAAACACCCATTGACGACCGCTTGTTCGCACAACAACTTTTTGCTACTCAAAATGTAACAGTATTACCGGGGTCTTTTTTATCTCGTACTGAAAATAATTTAAACCCGGGTTCCGGTTATGTACGAATCGCTCTGGTCGCCCCGTTAAACGAATGTATTGATGCCGCCCAACGTATCCGTCATTTTGTAGAAAATCTATAAATTAATTGTAACTATTTAACTGTAACTTCTGGAGCAACAAAAAATGCAAAAAATCATTGAGGAAGCATTCGAAAGTCGTGCGGAAATTTCTCCTCGTAATGTCAGCACCCATGTAAAGGATGCGGTCACGGCAGCCATTCAATTACTGGATAGCGGCGAACTGCGTGTTGCCGAAAAGAAAAATGGTGAATGGGTGGTTAATGAATGGCTCAAAAAAGCCGTTCTACTCTCCTTTCGCATTGAAGATAACAAATTTCTGAAAGGCGGCTTTACTAATTATTACGATAAAGTCTCTGCTAAATATGGCGACTATAACTCTCGTGACTTTCGTGAAAGCGGTGTCCGTGTCGTCCCGCCCGCTACTGCGCGCAAAGGCGCCTATATTGGATCTAATGTTGTGTTGATGCCCTCTTATATCAATATCGGAGCCTATGTCGATAGTGGTACGATGGTTGATACTTGGGCTACGGTGGGTTCTTGTGCACAAATCGGAAAAAATGTGCACTTATCAGGCGGCGTCGGTATTGGGGGCGTGCTTGAACCCCTGCAAGCCAGCCCAACCATCATCGAAGACAACTGTTTTATCGGCGCACGATCTGAAGTAGTTGAAGGCGTCATTGTTGAAGAAGGCGCGGTCATTTCTATGGGGGTTTATATAGGCAGTAGCACCCGCATCTATAATCGACTCACTGACGAAATAACCTATGGTCGTGTGCCTGCTGGCTCCGTGGTTGTCTCAGGAAACCTACCTTCAAAAGAGGGTAAATATAGCCTGTACTGCGCCGTTATAGTGAAACAAGTAGATGAAAAAACCCGCTCAAAAGTAGGCATCAATGCACTGCTACGGGATATTGATTAGGAGAGTTTACCCCATGTCTGATACCTTAGACTTAACTATTGATTTAGTCACCCGCCCTTCTGTCACGCCAGAAGACAGTGGCTGCCAGGACATCCTCCTAGAACGCCTTGAAAAAATAGGTTTTGTAGTTGAAAAAATTCGCATCAAGACCGTTAAAAATTTCTGGGCACGCCGGGGTAGCGAGGGCCCACTACTGGTCTTTGCCGGACATACTGATGTGGTACCACCCGGCTCACCAGAAAAATGGGCCTCCCCCCCTTTCGAGCCTGAAATTCGTGATGGCTATTTGTATGGTCGTGGTACAGCCGATATGAAAGGCAGTTTAGCCGCGATGGTAACAGCTTGCGAAAAATTTATAGCCGATCATCCTGATCATCGCGGTTCTATTGCCTTTTTAATCACCAGCGATGAAGAAGGTCCCGCGATTAATGGCACAGTAAAGGTCGTTAAAAAATTGAAAGACCGTGAAGAAAAAATTGACTGGTGTATCGTTGGAGAACCCACCAGCGACAATAAAGTCGGTGATGTAGTAAAGAATGGTCGCCGTGGATCATTAGGTTGTCAACTTACGATTAAAGGTGTTCAAGGGCATATCGCTTACCCACACCTTGCGGAAAACCCAATTGAGACTTTTGCTCCCGCCTTAAATGAACTGTGCAATACCACTTGGGACGAAGGTAATGCCTCATTTCCCCCCACCTCCTTTCAAATTTCAAACCTCAATGCCGGAACTGGAATTACTAATGTTATTCCGGGAGAGCTTAATATCGTTTTCAACTTTCGCTTCTCTACCGCCGTAACCGAACTGGAATTACGTGATCGCGTTGAAGCGATATTAAACAAACATAAGCTCAAGTTTGATATTGACTGGGTCTTGTCAGGAGAACCTTTTCTCACGACAAACGGTACCTTGTTAGACGCCGCACAAAAAGCCATCAAAGAAGTCACGGGCATCACAACTGAACTTTCCACATCTGGTGGCACATCTGATGGCCGTTTTATTGCTACTCTGGGCTGTCAAGTACTGGAACTGGGGCCGGTCAACAAAACCATCCATAAAATTGATGAATGTGTCAACATTGACGATCTTGATATTTTATCCCAAATATACGTCGCCACCATGAAAAACCTGTTAACACAATAAACTAAAGAGGCGCAAAAAAAATCAGTCAAGAGCAAGCAACATGAGCCGATAACCTCGTTACACCCTATTACAAAAAGATGAGACGATGGCAGAACTTATGCAAAAAGATAAAAGACGATACAGCCGTATTCCCTTTGACGCACAAGTTCGCTTACTCCATGACAATAAAGCGCTGGACTGCCATTTGATCGATATTTCCATAAAAGGCGCGTTAATCGAACTCTTGCCACCCAACGAACATTACAATATCGACGTCAATCAAGAAGCACAGTTAGAGCTGATTTTATGGGAAGAAGAAGTGGCTATTCACATGTCAGCTCAAGTCGCTCACCATAACAATACTCATATTGGCCTGAGCTGCGAAAGCATTGATAGTGAAAGCATAAGCCACTTACGTCGAATACTCGAACTCAACGCGGGAGACCCCGATTTATTCAACCGCGAACTACTTCAGCTCGGCGCTTAGGGAAAATAATCAGGAAATTTAAAAATCGTCTACCGTAAGTCCTTTATGGTGCTTTCTATGATTTTTCGTTCGGTGGGATCTTCCGTGCGACTTAGTTTAGTGAGCAAGCGGTTTACAAGTTTATTTTTTTTCTGAATAACGAGCGACTCACTTTGTATGGTTTCTTTGTTTGATGAGGGTAAAATCGCTGTCAGGATGCGATCAAGGGTGTTGAATAAAAATTCGATACTATAACCGGCGAGGAAGCCGAGTACCCCTTCCGAAATTTTAACAATCGTGCCGCCGGAATCGGGCATTTGATTGATGAACATAACAATAAGACCGCCACTGAGTGCACCGAGGAAGAGGCGGTTCCAGTGCTGGGGTATACTACTGTAGTCGAATTCTCGGGATTTGAGATCGTTACCAATTTTGCGTAGGAGAAAGGCACATGCCCCTAAAGCACCGTAGGTAAAAGGAATTAAAAAGGTTGAATAGTGTTGCAAGCGTACCCAGAAAAGATGGCTATCCACAATCTCTTCGGAAGGTTTGAGGTCAAAGTAGCTTACTCGGTATTCGAGCATAGCATAGAGAAAGATGAGCAGGCCGACAAAAAAAGTGATGCTCCAGAGTGTCAAGAGATGGCGTCCGGCGCGAGAGCGCCAATAACCTTTATTGATATTGTAAGTTTCACGTAGCGAATCTGCAGTCACGGGTAGAGTCAGCGTTGATATTTCATCATAAAGCTGAACGACCTCGGTGATTTCTTCCGGTGAAAGCGCGCCTTGAACGGATAAATTTTGCAAAACTAAAAGGCGTTCAAGAATCTCGGGGTTATTGCTGCGGTTTGTATTAATGCTATATTTAGTTAAT
This sequence comes from Gammaproteobacteria bacterium, assembly GCA_013151745.1. Lineage (GTDB taxonomy): Bacteria > Pseudomonadota > Gammaproteobacteria > JAADHS01 > JAADHS01 > JAADHS01. Next base: position 8,111 of record JAADHS010000086.1, read on the forward strand.
AAAATAGCGTCATCAATGAGCTCAATCAGTTGAGGAGAAACAAGAGGCTTGGTTTTTCGATTCTCAGGGTCTTGATTTAACGGTTGTGTCGAACTTTCCATGTCCTTTTCTCCTTGTCCAGTCATTATTATAAAGGCTATATACCCGTAGAGATTAAAATTTAGGTATGATTGCACGTCCTACTCACGCCCCTTACCTACACATCCCTGTAGGCATCAATCGTAAAAGCTCGAATATATACCCATGGCGTTATGAATTTAGGTGTTTTCACGCGCATCTGTACCTCATTTTCAGCTTTTCCTCAATCAAAAAAACTCGACTTAGCCCGCTAGGCCTGCGTTTTTTCTCAATCAGAAAAACCGAATCTAAGGCACAGCTACAC
>JAADHS010000186.1 GCA_013151745.1 Gammaproteobacteria bacterium
TATTTACAATCCCAGCGGGTATGGGACAAACTCTTATAATCTCGCATAGGTTTACTTCCTTATTCTCTTTGGTCGGAGAACTGAAAGTACGCGTTACCGTAGTCTCGGTAAAACCTATGCGAGTCTCCCCAGCAGAGCTGGGGGTTTACCCAATTTAATTATAGATTACCTAAAAAACTCATATAGATAGTACTTCGATTCACTCAAAGTAAAATATAATTAATCTCTGTCTCCACACAAACTTTGGTTATCACAATGTATACGAGCGTTAGAAAAAGACATTTTCATTTTAATGGCATTGGGGTATGGGTAGGCTATGCCTGCGGCGCTTATATTAAGATCATAACTACCCAGAGGCATAAACCGGGGGAAAATAGCTTTAAACAGGTTTTTATTCCCCTGATCAGGAATGAAGTTCACTTCGGGTAATGGCTTCAATGCGGTAATCATCGTATTTCCGGCGAGATAAACCGCGTCAACACCCAGCCAAAACCGAGTCAGTTGACCGACTAACGGATACTCAACCTTCAGTTTTAATTCAGAAGCAGAGTATTGTAACAACGATCCTGACGAAGCAAGGACATACAGTTGTCCCTCAAGCAGACTTAAATCAGTAATGGACTCATTTAACTTGATTTCATCCAGCAATGTTAAACCTCTACTCGTTAAGCGATATGATTTCAAATACTGATTGTTTTGATAAACCACGAGTTGATTTGACCAGATACGAATCAAATTTGCGGCAACAGGAAGGTCGTATTTTTTTATTGGTTTCAAATCGGAATCAAGAACCATCAATCCCGCTTCAGCCTGCTGTAATGCCACGTATAACTGACCTGCATATCCGGCAATGTCGTTCACTGCGCCACCAGACCACAGGACTTTATTCATCTTTTTCCCGCTCACATCAACACGGAGAAGCGCTTGCTCGGCTGTTATAATAAAAACGGCATGCTCGTCGAGTATTATTTTTTTGGGCTTAATTGCTAACTCAATATGCCGCAATGCATGAGCTTGAAAAGGATTGCTGATCTCTATTTCCGTCAGCAAACCCGCATCAGAGATGACATAAGCTCGTGTATCGTTAATGGCAACGCCGATGCTGTTTCCGGGCAAATCAACGCCGGTCACCCAGGTTGGGTTGAGCGGGTTTTTATTATCAAATACTTGCAAGCCCCCTGTTCCATTGGCACTATAAAGATAGTTGCCCTGGCCAACGACTTGCTCAACCACGCCACGCTCATGATAACGATCCTTTAAGGTCAGTTTTTGCGGGTTACTAACATCAATCGTCACCACCCCACCCCACCAGTCCATAACAAAAAGATGTTCCTTGTTATAAGCCAGCCCCCAAGCGGCGCCGCTGGTATCATAACTGCCCAACAAACGCAGCGTGTTCACATCACTAATATCAACAACATGAACACCGGCCAGCCAGTCTGCGATATAGGCATAATTTTCATGCAGATCAATACCCCGAGCATTACCTGGCGTCGCCAGCGCCGCCAAAAGTTCAGGCTTGGCCGCATCTGCCACATCAATGGCCATCAAACCCTGATCGAAAAAAGTAACGTAGGCAACATGGTCCCGAACTCGTACATCTTCCGCTCGACCTTCAGGATTAAACTGCCCAAGCAAGACGGGATGGCTGGGGTCAATCACATCGTAGATCAACAATCCCGCTGCATCATCTGCGATATAAGCTTTGTGATCAACGACATCGATCCCCCATGACATCCCTGGCGTATCAATGTCAGCGATGATGCTGGGTTGCAGTGGAGCGCTGATATCGAGTATTTGAAAACCGCCCCGATGACTGGCCAGATAAAGATGATCTCCCACAATTTTGGGAATATAAGCCAACCCCGGTGTTAATATATGCGCTGCGTATTTTGGCTGCTGTGGGTTGTGCACATCCACAATATGCAAACCATGATCATCATCGGCAACATAGGCATAGCCCGCTTTGACGACCACGCCTTTAGGCGAACCCGGCGTAGAGTAACTGGAGATTAATTTAATCCGTCCGGGATCACTGACATCATAAATATGCATGCCTGAAAACCAATCGGCAACATAAGCAAGATCATCTTCGATAAAAAGACGACGCTCGCCACCAAAGTTCACCCCTTGACCTGAGTCTAAACGTTGATTCGTCAGCTGCGGAGGCATCGCCGAGAAGTCTATTTTTTTTACACTACGTTGCTGAGCAATAACAACATCGTGACTGTGCATGGCCAGCTCATAAATTGAACCTTTTGCATCATATACCGAGACCGTCGTTGGCATCATGGGTAAAGCAACATCAACAACAATCACCTCCCCTTCCTGGTTGTAAAGCACCAGGCGATCTTGAGCGAGATCTAATTGTAACTGACGCACCTCTCCCAATCGGCTATGGCTGCCTAACCAGCTCAGTTGTCCATCGGACTGCAAACTAAGAATAAGGACCCCCCCCGCCCCTAAGGCAACATAGGCATAAGTTCCGCCCATTTTAATATCGTAAACAGGTAAAGAAACAGAATAAGACCCCTGGTATATTGCACCTTGCGCACTGAGCAAGTAGGATCTGATTTCTCCAGATTCAGTCACAACAAGGAGTGTATTGTCATTCACCGCAATCCTATCAACAGGCTGTTCCGTCACAATGACATGGGGCTTGATCTGTTTTGTTAGTGTCGTATCAAAGCGAAGCACTTCTGCATTGTCCGTGGTGACATATAATTGATCACCCTCAATCACCGCATGCTGAACCCTGGCACGACCTTGGTACTGTGCCCGTAAAGCGAGCTGCCCACCATCGAATACATCATATGTGGCAATATCACCATTCGTCGAGATGACCAATAAAACATCATGACTCATCCCGACCCATTGGTATTTATTTTGTGCTAATGTCGCTCTCTTTTTTCCTGACTCTAAATCTCGAACCTCGAGTTCGCCCTGCTCTGTAATCACAAAAAGATAGTCATCAGAAACAGTCAAAAACTGCGCCCGATAAGGCAATGCAAATTCGCCTGTCAGCCTGGCGCCACCCGGATGAAGCGTGATATTGTCCACGCCTTCTTTAACTTCTACCGCCACTGTAGTCTGCTTACCATACGAAATAACAGCCGGATTCAGTTGCTTCAGCAACCCCGAATCAGCGCTCAGACTGCTCGTCCCTAAAAGTAAACAAAGACCCACAAAAATGAACTTGAATTTATCCATCATTATATTTTTTCGGTAACCAATAACTCTGCAACTCCAGCTAAACCATCCATGACGGTATAAAATTCATGATTAAAAGAATCGAGCAACTCTGCGTAAGGAAGCCCTTCGAATAACCTTGCTTCCAGCGCCTCTATTTTTTCTGATAATTGAGTGGCACCCAAGCTGGCAGCAACACCACGTAGCGTATGCAAGGTATGGCGAACCTGTTCATTCTCTCCCAAGTTCAGTGCTTTTGCCACTACGCTGGCATCATCACCATGATCCTGCACAAACTCTTTCAGCAATTTACAAAACAACTGACGATTTCCTCCGACTCGCTGCAAGCTTTCATTAATCTCTATACCCGGTAGCGTTGTAAGAAAGCGATCCTCTACAGCAATAGCTTGCCTATCATTATTTTCCCGGGAATGCAGCTCATTGGACGATAAGGCCATCCATTTAGTCAACGTAGCATATAAAACATCAGGATCAATCGGCTTGGTAATATGATCATCCATTCCCGCAGCTAAAAATTTTTCTCTGTCACCGGACATGGCATGAGCGGTCATCGCAATAATAGGCAATGTTTTACAATACACATTTTTGCGGATGAGACGGGTTGCCTGATACCCATCCATCTCCGGCATCTGTATATCCATCAAGACTAAGTCAAATGTTTTTGCACGCACGGCCTGAACCGCTAAAACACCATTATTAACAATCGTCACCCGCACACCCGTCGCTTCAAGTAGCTCTTGAGCCACTTGCTGGTTAATGCTGCTGTCCTCCACGACCAGTACGCTAACGCCTCTCAAATCAGGCACCCGCCCCTTTTCCAATAATAAATTTTGTTTTTCTAGGCCTTTATGAGGAAGATGAGAACATTCAAATTCAGCATTAAAAAAGAAAGTGCTACCCCGGCCAGGCTGGCTTTTAACACCCAGCGCACCATTCATCATCATCACCAGCTGCTTGCTGATCGCCAGACCCAAACCTGTGCCGCCATAATTTCTTGTCGTCGAACCATCGGCTTGAATAAAAGGCGCAAACAAAGCATCGACCTTGTCAGGCTCAATACCTATCCCGGTATCTTTTACCGAAAAGTGTAATACAACCCGTTCCTCTTTTGTATCCTGTATTTTCACAGAGACATTAATAGAGCCCTGTTCAGTAAATTTCAGCGCATTGCCAACAAGATTGATTAACACTTGCCCTAGGCGCAACGAATCCCCCACCAGAACTGCAGGGATTTTTTTGTCAATGTCATAATTCATTGCAATTCCTTTTTCTTCCGCGTCTACCGACACCAGATTAGATAGATTATCGAAAACGCCTTGCAAGGAAAAATCAGCTTTTTCTATTTCCAGATGACCCGCTTCTATTTTTGAAAAATCAAGAATGTCATTAATAATCCCCAGCAATATCTTGGAGGAAAGCTGAATCTTGCTTAAATAATCGCTCTGCTGCGGCGTCATTTCAGTTTTAGTTGCAAGATAAGCCAGACCCATGATGGCATTCATCGGGGTACGAATTTCATGGCTCATATTGGCGAGAAACTCACTTTTATAACGGCTTGCTTGCTCGGCCTGTTCTTTGGCTTCCACCAGTTCCAATGTCCGTTCAGAAACCGTGTCTTCTAGCTTGTCATGAGCCTGTTGCAGTGCGGTTTCAGCGCTTTTTCTCGCTTCTTGCTGATTCTGGATGCGCACCAGCATATGATTAAATGCTTCGTATAAACGACCAATTTCATCTTGCGCAGGGTGCTGCACCCGCCGACTGTAATCCATATTTTGAGAGATATCATCCGCAACGCCAGCCAGCGTTAAAATTGGTTTTGAAATCACGCTCTGCAAGGCATTGGCTAACAAATAGGCCAGGGCGATTAAGACCAAAGCCGTAAACAACAGAAAGAGTCCATATTGCTGTCGTTTATCATCGAGTTCTTTAGTGGAGAGCAATAAATAGATGCTCCCGTAGTCGCGCCCTTGATAACGCACAGGTTTAGCGATATGTAATTGCTCACCGCGAAACTCAGTAAAATCATTTTTTTCAATACGACTCACTGGGGCGGGTTCTTGTCCTGCCAAATCCCGTAAGCGGGTAAATAATTGACCTTCATCGTCATATAAAAAAGCGTCTTCAACTGCCGGCGTACGCAACAATCCAGAAAGCGTTTCCCGAGCAGCTTCTTCATCGCCAAAAAAAAGATCGGACGCGGCATACCCCCCCACGGTATGGGCGGTAATCACCGCATTATCCAACATATTCTGCTTAAAAGCTTTCACATCCGTAAACATGACAAAACCCAAACCCAAACTGACGACGGGAATAACCACGGCAAGGATGACAATAATAATTCTGTGACGTAAAGACAATTTAGCCAAAGACTTCATTTTTTCTCGCGACCTGTTGAAGACATCATGATCGCCAGTTTAAGTAATCTTGAACTGATTTTTAAACCCACTGTTTCCGCTGCTTGCTGATTTATTTCAAAATGGAGTTTATTATTTTTACGAATAAAATTAATCATCACACCTTGATGAGCAAAGCCAGGGGAATCACTAATGGTTAATACCGGACGATTCTGTATTGAAACAAGAATACCTTTTAGAACCTTGCGTTTTGTTTTTTCGATAAACAACATATCGCAATCGGCAGCAGACTCAGCGCGGCTCATTTGGGTAAATAATGTCGGCCTACCGTTGATGGCCAACAATTCCAGTTTTTTCAGCTCACCTTTAAATACATTTTTTCCGATAACACATAATTGAAAGTTATCCCCTTGATTGCCTGGCCATTCAACAAAACGAGTAAATTTTTCCATAAATGCCGCTTTTAGTTCATACTCACTCACACCCGACCCCCATACAGGCAATGAAAAACTTAAAAACAGCAATATCGTAAATACACGCTTCAACCTAGAAAACGCAGTTGGACGCAAATGTAGAATGCAAGATATTGATTCGAATAACGTAGCGGGAAAAATCGTGGTCACCTTGACGGTGATGAGACTTTTCCCCGCATGATCAAAAACTTGTGTTATACGCCCTGGAAGAAGTCCCCTTGGGATACATTGTGGATCAACTGCGTTTTTTAAGTTCAACAGCATGTCCATACTAAAATTTATAATGCAATGTGAAACTCAGCAATCTTCCTGGCTGAGGGGCTTCGAGAAAAGTGACTTGACTTGTACCTTCTGAAACATTGACATATTTTTTATCGAATAAATTGAAGATATCCGCTTTAATGATAAAACGATCAGTGAGTTTGACCTGGCTATGTAGATCTATCCGATAATAAGAAGGGATACGCAAACGTTTGGCGTTGTCATTGGGGTCTTTTTGTTTGTGTTGAGTCGACCCCCTCCAAAATAATTTCGGTGTCAGTAAATATTTATTGTGATAGTTCAGGGTCATACCCGCCATAAACGTGTATTTGGCCGTTAAGGGTAATTCGGAATCCCCCTCCTCCTCTTCTAACTGACCCTCAACAAAGCTGACGTTCGCCCAGCTTTTCAACGTTGTTTGGTTTACTAAAAAAGATTCATTTGCAACACTCACATCAATGCCATAGCTTGTTGAGTCTGCCATATTTTTCGATTTTTGTGTCCGTAATAGCTGAGCACCTGGAATCGCTTGATCCGGTGTCTCATCTACAGCGGTTTGTATGATGTCAGAGACTGCAATGTAATAAGAAGCCACTTTTAAATACGTATGTTCATCAAACCAATGCTCATAATTCAATTCAAAAGTTTTTGCTTTTTCAGGTCTAAGACCTGGATTAGGTACCTGGAAAAAATTGCCTATCCACGCCCCTTTGCTATTTTTTTCGCCGCTAAAACCACCAAAATGGCGAAACATTTGATCCGATGACGGCGCGACAAAAGCATGGCCATACAATATTTTAAATACATTGTTTTCATCATATTTATAAATGGCGCTAAGACGCGGATTATTGGTCTCTCCATAGAGCGTGTTGTTGTCATAACGAAAACCAACAACCAACCGCCATTGCGGATTAATTTCCCAATTGTCTTGTAGATAAATACCATAATTACGATAGCTTCTGGCAAAAAAAGCGATGGGGATATCGGTATTTGGGTACGTCAGCGTTTGCTGACCAGGGCTTTTTGAGGTGTCGTAGCGTGCCGGTAGATCAGCACCTACCGGGATGACGTCAAAATAGTCAAAAACCAGGCCTCCTGACAAATGATGATTTTGATTGAATTTAAATTCAAAATCTTGATTCAATGACACCCGGTCACTGTTTCCATATTTGTAGCCGGGCTTAAAGTCGGTGAATTCGTTATTGTAATAAGTATTATTTTTCAATTCATAGTTCATTGCATTAAGCAAAGTGTTTATTTTAAACCCGGAAAACAATTCTGTTTGATAGCGTAAATAAAAATTGCTCAGCCGGACTCTCTCTTGTGCATTGACATCAAACGCACTGCTTGATGGTAGTGAAGAAAAATCGTGACTATACGAATAGGCAGTATGGTTAAAGCCGACTTGCCAATCTTGACCGATACGGATGTTACCCAGCAAGCTGTAGTTTCTTGAATTTGCAAAGCGATAGTCTTTAGACGGATCGTCATACAGCTCAGGAAAATCTTTATCAAATTCAAAATTTTGTGATTTATAAGCCTGCACACCCAGGTTAAGGTGTACTTTATCATTGATGTTACGACTGAGGTGAGCGTAGCCGTATCGATAGTCATCTTGACCGGCGGTGACTGAAATATCAGCGACATCAGGCTCGTCACTGTCCATGGTTATAATGTTAATCACCCCCATAAAAGCATCAGCACCATAAGACACGGAAGCAGGACCCATCAGTACTTCTATTTGTTTGGCGTAAAAAATAGGGAAATTTTCAAAAATAGCCAATCTTTCACTTGCCGGTGCACTAATACGTACCCCATCCTGCAAAAAAAGAAACTTGTTATTACCCACGACCCCTCTTGTCGTAATCAGATTATAAGAAGCTTGCGCCGAAAAATTTTGTATTTGAACACCGGGCAAACTTTTCAGAATATCCAGCAAGCTGGTATAGCCACGCTCTTTAATCTGTTTTTGAGTAAAAACATAAATATCTGCAGGGGTATCCCGTAGCTTTTCTTCGTATTTAGATGTCGTACTGATTTCAATATTCATCAGCTCTTGTAACGACAGTTGACGAAGACCTTCAGAAATATCGGCTGACAGCGGGTAAGGAATAATACAGATGACAACTACAATTAGTTTCCGTCTGAAAGAGCCATCCATCATCTAACATCCAGTCTTAAGCATTGGCGAGCGTCCTTTGTACTCTATGTCTCCATCTTCCGTCAATGAAAACATTATTTTTCTTACGAGATGATGTCCTGACTCTAAAATTAGCGTCAAAAACCCCCACCTAAAAAATCAGCTGATCCACGGCACAGAGTTCAATTTTGCCGTTAATTCAACATCAATATCATGATTTTTATTAAATAGAGACTAGAATACTCAGGCTCACTCATCGTACAATAGACTCTCACATTATATTTAGGAATTCAAAACCAATGAGTATTGAACATCTTCATGCTGTACCCCATTTAACAACGGTACTCAATGGACCATTACTCAAACTTGAACGCCATTTTCTGGATCGTCAAGCGCACATTGAATCCTGGCTACGCAGTCAATGGCTGCAAACACCCGCCCCTTTTTATGCTTCCGTTGACTTGCGCAATGCCGGCTTTAAACTGGCTCCAGTCGATACTAACCTCTTCCCTGCCGGATTCAATAATTTAAACCCGGCTTTTTACCCGCTTTGTTTTCATGCGGTGCAATCGGCAATTGAGCGGATCTGTCCCGATGCGCAACGAATTTTGCTTATCCCTGAAAATCATACTCGCAATGCTTTTTATATGGAAAGCTTGAGCAGACTCACTGAAATCCTGAGCAAAGCGGGGCTAGAAGTTCGTATTGGCACATTGGCTGAATCTCCTTCTGAACTTGAATTCGCCTCTGGCCATACCCTGAAAATAGAGCCACTCATCCGAACAGGCAATAAAGTCGGGGTTAAAAATTTCACGCCCTGCGCCATATTACTCAACAATGATCTTTCTTCGGGACGACCAGAGATACTTGAAAATCTCGATCAAATCGTCACCCCACCGCTCGCCCTGGGCTGGGCACAACGACTGAAATCCCAACATTTTAGTTGTTATCAAGAGGTGGCTTCGGAATTTTCACATATTGCCGATATTGATCCCTGGCTCATCAACCCGTTATTTCGCCATTGCGGCGAAATTGATTTTATGAAACGTAATGGCGGCGAATGCTTGCAAAGTAACGTGGGGAAATTACTTTATGATATCCAAAGCAAATATGACGAATATAGCGTCGATAAAAAACCTTTTGTTATTATCAAAGCAGATTCTGGAACCTATGGAATGAGCGTGATGACGGTACATGATCCTGATGAAATCATGGCGCTTAATCGCAAGCAACGCACGCGCATGGCCGCAAGCAAGGGGGGGCAAGCCGTCTCAAAGGTCATTATGCAAGAAGGGGTTTATACCTTCGAAACCTGGGGCGATGATCAAGCTGTAGCCGAGCCGGTTGTCTATATGATGGATCATTTTGTGGTGGGTGGTTTTTATCGTGTCCATACCGATAGAGGGATTAATGAAAACCTGAACGCGCCGGGTATGCAGTTTGAACCTCTGGCCTTTGCGGAATCCTGTAGTAACCCGGATAACAAAAAAGCACCTGATGCCAACCCCAATCGCTTCTATGCCTACGGTGTCATCGCACGACTGGCCTTGCTTGCTGCCGCCAGAGAAATAAAACAAGCCGGATGAAACCTAAACTCGGCGTCGTTATGGATTCTATTGAGTCCATTAATCCCTCTAAAGACTCCACTTTTGCAATGTTGCTGGAAGCTCAAAAACGCAACTGGCAAATCTATTACATGGAGCAAAGTGATTTATTTATGCGGGATGGCCGTGCTTGTTCCACCATGAAACGCTTAGCCGTTCATGATAACAAGTCAAACTGGTTTGAATACCAAAGCGCTGCACAAGCGTCCCCCCTCTCGTCTCTCGATGTGATCTTAATGCGTAAAGACCCACCCTTTGATATGGAGTACATCTATTCTACTTATCTTCTTGAAAAAGCCGAAGCCGAAGGGGTACTGGTGGTTAATAAACCTCAGAGCCTGCGTGATGCTAATGAAAAGTTGTACACTTCATGGTTTCCACAATGCTGTCCACCCAGCCTGATCAGCCGTAATAGCGCACAACATCGTGCTTTTCTCCAGGAACACAAAGACATTATACTCAAACCCCTGGATGGCATGGGCGGAGCATCGATCTTTAGACTCCATCAAGACGATTATAATATCAGTGTCGTGCTTGAAACCTTAACGGCACACGAAACACGCTACATCATGGCGCAGCGCTATATCCCTGAAATCAGCCAAGGCGACAAACGCATTCTGGTCATCAATGGAGAACCCGTGCCTTATGCCCTGGCTCGCATTCCTGCTAAAGGCGAAACACGAGGAAACCTGGCGGCAGGCGGTCGCGGTGAAAGCCGGCCTCTTTCAGAGCGAGATTATTGGATTTGTGCGCAAGTCAAAGACACATTAATTAATAAAGGGCTGCTTTTTGTGGGTCTGGATGTGATTGGTGATTATCTTACTGAAATTAATGTCACCAGCCCAACCTGCATTCGTGAACTGGACACAAACCACTCGCTGAACATTGCCGGTTTGCTGATGGATGCCATTGAAAGTCAGTTATAAAAACCAACCTTTTCATTTAGCCTAAGGGATCCTAAATTTTCATTCAACTGCGTTTTTTAGGTTTAAGGGTCGATGATGGCTTGCTCTATCTGTTGCCTTAAATCAGCAATCCAGATTTTTATTAAACGATTTGAGACAACACAAAAAATGGATAGAATCATCATACGATAGACCCAGGGTCGAGTGACTTTTATGCGCTGAGAAACATCCAGATAACAATTCAGACGTGCTATTTTAGCCAGCGTCGCTAGGCCAATCAATAATGGCCACAAAGCCGCAAGACGTAAACGAAAGCAGTACCAGGGTATGGCTAAAATATATTGTTCACCTTCGCCATAATAAACTAAAGCCTTTTTTAACCACTTATGAATAATCGGCTTTACCGTATTACTCGTTTCTGCTTCAAGAAGGTGTTGTGGTGTCAATGCCACAGCACATAACTCATCAAGTGGTAAATAACAACGTCCTTCACACAAATCTTCAGGCAAGTCGCGTAGAATATTGGTCAATTGTAATGCTTTGCCATAACAAACACCTTGTTCACTCATGGCGGCCACATCCCAATGGCTTAATGCCTTGTCATATCGGCTTATAATTTCTGTCCAGAATGCGCCCACACAACCCGCTACGCGATAAATATAATCATCCAATTCAGAAGCATTTGCCAAAGCGATGGGATGAGCTTGAGGAAAGTTGTGAAAGCGCTGTATATCCAGCTCCATGCCACTGATTAATACACTGACCACTTTAACAATGGAATCTTTATCTTGAGCTCCCACTGAATGAAATTCAGACAACACAAGCGGAATACTTTCCAACAAGCGACGCTCAGCAGGATCCTTGACACCTTTAATGAGCGACGGGGTAACAACATCAGCCTGCCTCGACGGGTTTTCCAATGCATCGCGTAAAATGATTAGGGCCGCCAGGCGCTGCGCAGCAGAAATTTCTGTAGAATCAGCAATCGTATCTGCGGCTCTGGCCAGCAAGTAGGCTATGGCGATAGGCCGCCTCGCACCGGCGGGTAACACTCTGAGCGTTAAATAAAAACTACGAGAAACCGATTTGAGTTGTGCTAAAAAGGCGTGTTCGGTTCTCACTCAGGATCATCTGCCATATTTTTTGATCTTTCAGGATGAACAACTAATGCAAATTTCTCCCGCCCAAGCGGGCGGTTTTTGTGCATAATGAGCGTACGATGGCTGCTCGTCGAAAGGTCGGCGTAACAAGGTCAACAATCGCTCTACCTCACTAAAATCATTTTCATTTTCAGCTAGTTTTATTGCTGATTCTGCCATATGATTCCGCAAGATATATTTTGCATTCACGGTTTTCATACGAGCATGCCTGTCGGTATCATTACTCTTCTCTTGAAATAAACGGACGCGATACCGGGCTAACCAATCTGACACGCCCCGTGAATTTGAAAATTGTTCGGCTAAAGCATTTTGCGACGACTCTTGCTCAACGTACAACGCACTCAGTTGACGAAAAAATAAGGTATAGTCAACCTGCCCTTCCATCAATGCTAATAAAGATGCCATTAATTCGGAATCTCCTTTTTCTTGCTCAAACAAGCCAAGTTTGTCTCGCGAAATATTAAGATAGGCTGTTTGATATAATGTTTGATAGTGAGCAAGCTCAGCCTTGGCAAACTCTGCTGCACGCTCAGGATCATCATCAAACAAGGGCAACATGGCCTGTGCTAAGCAGCTGAGATTAAACAAACCTATTTGTGGTTGCTGTGAAAAAGCATAACGCCCGGAAGTGTCAGAATGATTGCAAATATAATTTGCTTCATAGGTATCGAGGAAAGCGAAGGGGCCATAATCCAAAGTTAAGCCAATAATTGACATATTGTCCGTATTCAACACTCCGTGAGCAAAGCCCACGCCTTGCCACTGCGCAATCAATTTAGCCGTTTTTTTTAACACCATGACAAATAGCTTTTGATAAACGTCAGTCTGCCCTTCTAAATCGGGATAGTGTTCGCGAATTACGTAGTCAGCCAAAAGCTGTAAATAATCAAACTTTTGCGCATAATAAAAATACTCTAAACTACCAAAGCGCACATGACTCTGCGCAACACGCAACATCATCGCGCCCGGTTCAAATGTTTCACGATAAACTGTTTGTTTGCTGGAGATCAAAGCCAAAGCACGGGTCGTGGGAATCCCCAAACCATGCATAGCTTCACTACAAAGGTATTCCCTGATACAGGAGCGCAAAACGGCACGACCATCCCCTTGGCGTGAGTAACGGGTGATGCCACTGCCCTTGATTTGAAGATCCCACAACTGCTGCTGTTCATCCCTGATTTGCCCTAATAAAACAGCACGACCATCACCAAGGCGCGGTACATAGGTACCAAATTGATGTCCGGCATAACACATGGCTAAGGGCTCACTGCCAGACCAGGCTTCAACACCCGTGACATAGAGAATGAATTGTTGCACATTAAAGTCAGCTTGTGTGAAACCCAGCAATGACTGAACATCAGGATTCAAACTGGCAAACTCAGCCCCTTCCAGAGGCTCAGGTGAAACCTTGTGATAAAATTCTGCGGGTAAACGAGCGTATTGATTATCAAATTTTAGCTGGCTGAACATGGCAACTCAGGAACCGTCACATTGATAAAAAGATCATATTGCAATAAACAGGGAGGAGGCTACCCAAAAGTTGCAATAACAAACCTGATTAAGTCGAGAGGTTTTTTTGTGCAATTAAGTCTGCTATCGAGCGGCCTCCTGACACGCCGCTACCCAACAGAAGAAGATTCTACAGGGCTATTTTTAGGCACCTTGAAAGCACCAGGGTCAACCTCATGACGATGTAATAATTTATAGAACTCGGTGCGATTTCGTTTGGCTAATCTGGCAGCTTGACTCACATTGCCCGCTGTAATTTTCAAAATCTTCAAAATATAATCTTTTTCAAAACGAGCTTTTGCATCTTTCAACGAAGGTAAATCCATCGGTACCTCTCGTAGCGCACCTTTAACCAAGCTTGCAGGAATCACCTGCGTTGTACATAAAGTAAATGCTTGCTCCACAATATTGCGCAATTGCCGTACATTCCCCGGTAAGGGAGCAAGCAACAACAATTCAAGAGCAGCAGGTGAAAAATTCTTCAAGGCTTTATCGTATCTATCAGACAATTCACTTAAAAACTTATTCACGATTAAGGATATATCTTCCCGTCGCTCTGATAACGGAGGAATTTCCAACGACACAACGTTTAATCGATAATACAAATCTTCTCGGAATTGCCCTAAACGTATTTCTTCATTAATATCCCGGTGTGTCGCCGAAATCAGGCGAATATCAACGGATATGTCTTGAGTAGAACCTAATACACGAATGACCCGCTCCTGAATCACTCTTAATAGCTTCGCTTGTAAAGAAACGGGCATATCTCCAATTTCATCAAGAAAAAGTGTGCCTCCATTTGCTTCTTGTATTAACCCCTTGTGGTTTCTTGTCGCTCCAGTGAAAGCACCTTTATTATAACCAAATAACTCCGACTCTAAAAGTTGCTCCGGGATAGCCGCACAATTAATTGTGACAAAGGTCTTGTCTTTTCTGGGGCTCGCACGGTGTATTGCCTGAGCAAAAAGTTCTTTACCTGTGCCGCTATCGCCTCTAATAAAAACACTGGCATCGCTTTGCGCAACTAACCAAGCCTGCTGGATTAAATCTTCCATTAACGAGCTTCGTGTAATGATCTCTTTACGCCACTCATCATCGACATTAATTGATGACGAGACTTCGGGCATATTACCCATTCCCACCAACCCCACTGCTTTTTCTACCTGGGACAAAAGATCCTTGCTATCAAAAGGTTTAGTTAAAAATCCAAAAACACCTTTGTGCGTAGCACTGATCGCATCAGGTATAGAGCCGTGCGCCGTAAGAATAATGACGGGCAATGAAGGGTTGTCTCTTTGAATCACTTCTAATAGCTCTATGCCATTCATCCCACCCATTCGCAAGTCTGTAATAACCAGGTGAGGACGTGAGATCGTTAATTGGTCTATTGCCTTTTCCGCACTATCTACTGCGGTGACATCATAATTTGCCGTTTTAAGTCGTAATGAAAGTAGTTGTAGCAGATCTTTATCATCATCGACAATTAATATTGTTGCTCGATTCGTTATCATGGTGTAACGGTTCCTTCATCCATATCTCGTTGAATTATACTCGTTTCTATCGACTTAAGCAGTGTCAACTGGCGCTTGATTTTTTCTCTTTCCACTTCGCTCTCAGACAGTTTATCTTTTAATTTCTGGTTTTTCTTTTCCAGTTCATTGTGCTTGGAACCCAAAGAATGAATTTTTTGGTTCAGTCGCTTATTTTCTTGTAACCAACGACTATACTGTTTTCCCAAGAAAGCCAGAAAATGCTCTGACTGACTACGCTCGGACGAGTCGCCCTTTAAATTTCCGTCTCTTATTAGAGACAGAACTTGCTCTACTGACTTTGTACTTTTATCACTATAAGCCTGCAATAAAATCAACTTATATCGATTTAACATACTCGGCTGATTCGTAAAATCATCCTTCACTTCAACTAATAACAGCCCTAACTGCTTATCGCTAAGCCCTTCATATATCTTGGTAAATTGACTTATTTCTTGCAATTCATAATATGCAGAATATTGAGTCTGGAACAAAACCTGGCGTCCTGTGTTGCCCGCTCCCGATGTTCGTTCAAACGCAATACAGCCCGATAACAAGAACATCAACCCAACCAGACCCAGCCTTGCTATATTATATCCAGCATAATTCATGCCATCACCATATTTAAATTCATCGGTAACGTCACTCTGAAGTGCGCACCAGAACTAGCATCTTGAACAACTTTGATGCTACCTCGATGTATATCAACCAGCTCACGGGCAATAGACAAACCTAAACCACTCCCTCTGATGTCACCGTGAGGCATGACGCTCCCTCTATAAAACGATTCAAAAACCCGCTCTGTATCTTCTGGGGAAATACCTGGCCCGTAGTCTTTAACATCCAGCAAAAGCTCATTTTTACGCCTTCTTAACTGAATCAGTAGTGGACTCCTGTCAGGAGAATATTTAATCGCATTCGAAATTAAATTATCGATCACAATACGTAATTTTTCACCATCACCGTTCAACTCAATAGGCGCACAATTCAGCCTGACTTGAATCCCCTTGGCTAATAAAGCCAAGTTGTGATCAGCCAAAACATTATTGACAATTTCACTCATGGAAACTAATGAAAAATTCAAGCTCGCTGTACCCGTTTCTAACATATTAAAACTCAGTAGATTTTCTATCATTTTTTGTAATAACAGCGTATTTCTTTGTATCAGTTGAGCCACCTCGCGCTGCTGCGAATTCAGCTTGCCTAACAAATCTTCAGCAAGTAAGGCACTGCCTTCTTTTACGGCGGTTAATGGCGTTTTTAATTCATGCGAAACATGCCTGACAAAGCTGCCTTTTTTACGCTCCAAATCAGCTAATCTTTTCCGCAGCCAATTCAGTCGGGTACCAATGCGTTGTAAATCTTCAGGGCCGGTAACCACGATTTTTTGATCCAGCTCTCTTTCACCCAGTTGTCGTATGGCTTTATCAATTTGACGTACAGGTTTCGATAAAATATTGGACAATAATACTGCAAAAGCCAGCGTTCCAGGCACCAAAGCAATGGCCTGCCACAGCAAGACTGTTTCTGCATTTTTTGTCATTTCCGCCAAAGCATTAACTTGATCATTTATCCACGTCTGACTTTCTGACAAAATGGATTCTGCTAACAGGCTCAGCCCAGTATATTCCTCCTCAGGGTTAAATGCGCGCTCTGTAGAACGACTTGCACGAAGAAGGAACTCAAATAATATATTTTCTTTAGCAATTAATATTTCAATCTGACTCTTTAGAAATTCCGTGTCAATCAACCCCGAAAGCGTCTTTGCTGTTTGATGAAACTGCTCTCGCCTACTTTTGTAGCCACTCAACAAGCTCTTATCTTTTAAAATTTGATATTGTCTTGCATTTCTCTCTAACACGGTAATTTGATCTGTTAGTAAACGACTCACCGTAGCAACTTGTGCAGAACGATAGACTGTCGATTCACTTTTGACAAACATCTTGTCCAAATAAAAACCCATATGAACCAACGCCACGGCCAATGGTAACGTAATTAATGCAAACGCCATTAGCAGCAGCTTAAAAAATGACTTTGGATGATAATCAAAACGAATTTTTTTGAACATTTTACACCCTTCCAGCTAACAATTGTCTCTTTTTAGAGACAATTGTCGCATATTTATCCTTGTCACGAAAGAACAAAGGATCTTTTAACCTCTTTAAATTGTATCTATTTTACCATTTTTTGCGACCTGGATTCCTTGCATTTAAAGTATTGAAACCTGAGCCGTGGTCTAGCATAATTGAGACATTGCCGGGGGCTGTCAGCAACTAGAGAAGCGACCGCGAAAAACCCATTGTGACTCACATAACCCTATTCACCTCGCTCATTTTCTGAAAGCGAATGGGAGGGTGAAGTACAAGGATGTATTTCATTGTTTATTCAAGAAATTTAACTTTTATGTCCCTTACAGGTGCAAAATGGCCTTCACCACCGAGGCTCTCGCAACGATGACTATGCTCGGGCAACCTTCTAGGTCGCGTCATCAAAAATAGCCTTCACAAATCAACAATTATTATAAAACAGGAGAACAAAATGGGATTTTTGCAGGATAAAAAGGCGCTCATTGTAGGACTGGCCAGTAATCGTTCCATTGCATGGGGCGTTGCAAAAGCAATGCATCGAGAAGGGGCTTCTCTGGCATTTACCTACCAAAACGACAAACTTAAAGGGCGTGTTGAAAAATTTGCGGCTGAACTCGATTCAGATATCACCTTGCCTTGCGATGTAGCCCAAGATGAACAAATTGAAGCCGTTTTTGAGCGCCTGGATGATTTTTGGGATCACGTCGATATCATCATTCATTCTGTGGCTTTTGCGCCGAGCACAGAACTAGAAGGTGACTATCTCGATGCCGTCACTCGTGAAGGATTTCGTACCGCACACGAAATCAGCTCATACAGCTTTGCAGCACTTGCCAAAGCTGGTAGAAATATGATGGAAGGGCGCAATGGTGCTTTGTTAACCTTAAGCTATATCGGCGCTCAAAAATCGGTTCCTTATTACAATGTCATGGGGCTAGCCAAAGCCAGCCTAGAAGCCAACGTCCGTTATATGGCCAGCTCATTAGGCCCAGACAATATCCGCGTCAACGCCATCTCCGCCGGGCCCATCAAAACCCTTGCCGCAGCTGGGATCAGCAATTTTCGTAAGATGTTAAAACATGTAGAAGAAAATGCACCATTGCGCCGTAACGTGACAATAGATGATGTTGGCAACGCAGCGGCCTTCCTTTGTTCTGACTTAGCCGCAGGGATAACCGGTGAAATAACTTATGTAGATTCAGGCTATAATACGGTTGGCATGGCCATTCCTAACGAGGAGTAAATCACCCTCAGGAATAACGCGCCTGTCTCGACTAACCCGGTAACATCCGGGTTCCCGTGCAGAAGCGATATTCCTGTTGTGAGTTAAATATTTTAAAGTCTGTCAGGATAAGTTTGTACGTCCGCACTTTTTTTCCACTCATCTAACATGCTTCTGTAATCTAACACACCTCGGCTTTGTGCCTGACTATCGAACAACGCTTTTTTATCCTCTTCTTTCATCTTCATGATATCCCCGTCCCGTACATCGTAGACGGCATACAGCACAAAGTCCCCACTGGAAAGCGAAGAAGTGCCATAAACAGGCTCTCCCTCTTTGGGTTTTGCGGTCTTAAAGAAGGTATTCACTAAGTCATGATCCAGATCAGCATATTGACGTCCTACAAAACCGGGCTTATCCCACTCAAGCTCATGCTCAGCTAAAAGTTGGGTTAAATCGGCACCCGACTGAACTTGTTTTAATAACTCTTCGCCAAGCGCTTGCACCGCGTCTTGCGCTTTCTCACTTTCTACAATTTTCTTGACCTGGTCGCGAACTTCATCCAGTGTTTTGGTCGATTCGTTATTATGCTCTTTTACCCTGAGGATAATAACTTTATTAATCCCCTGCTCTATAGGCTCACTGTTATTTTCATTGTCCAGGACATCTTCACTAAACGCGGCAGCGCGAATTTTAGCTTCTGCAGCGACACCTTCGCCAAACTCTCGACTGAATAACTCTGAAGTTTTGATTTTTAAATCTAAAATTTCAGAAGCAACAGATAACGTTTCCGGATTTTCATAAACCAATGTTTGTAGTTGCTCAATTTGATCGTAATAAAGATCTTCAGCTTTTTCATTTAAATACTCATCTTTAAGCATTGAACGTACATCGGCAAAGGGCTTGACACGACGAGGTTCTATGTCCGTTAATTTAATAATGTGAAAACCAAACCCACTACGAACGACCTCGCTTATTTGTCCTATTTCTAACTCATCGCTCGCTTTCACGAATGACCTATCCATAAATTCCGACTCAAAAAAACCAAGATCTCCACCCTTTTTAGCGGAAAGTGGATCATCGGACTCAGCTGTAGCAAGTTCTTCAAATGAGGCTCCCTTATTGAGCCGAGCCAAAATATCTTCCGCTCTTTTTTTCGCCGCCTCAACTTCGCTGTCATCAGCATCAGAATCAATTTCTACTAAAATATGACTCGCTTGACGACGCTCAGCTACTACATAATTTTCTTCTTGAGCCTGATAACGCATGAGTAACTCTTCTTCATCAACCTCAATATTTTTTTTCAGATCCTCTGCTGCAAGCTCTACATACTCAATACTGACTTGTTCGGGATTTTTATAACGTTCTAAATGATCCTCATAGTGTGCTTTAATTTCTGATTCTTCTACGGTAATTTTATCTTTATAATCTTCTGGTGAAAAGACAACATAACCTACTGAACGTTCCTGGTCTCTAACCCTAACCAGTTGTCCAAGCCCAACTTTAGACACCAGAGCCGTACTGGCCACCCCCCTGGCAGGCTGCTCTAATAATAACCCCCTTCTTCTCTCGTATTCCCAAACAGTCGGTGTTGAGCGAATGCTGCCCAGCATTTGCTCATATCTAACACGGTCAAATTGACCTTCAACCTGAAACTCAGGCACTTGAGCAATCATATTAAAAAGTTGTTGGTCACCAACACGAAAACCGTTGTCACCTAATACCTGGATTTGAATTTCTTCGTCAACCAATTGCTGCAACACTTGGTTTTTTAGACCCAGACTTTCCATAATTTCAGGGCTGATATTACCGCCAAACTGAGACATTACTTGCGAGCGTTTTAAATCATATTCATATTGAAAACGGTCATATTTAATATCAACACCATTGACTGTCGCGATGGTCGCGTTTGAGTCGGGCTCAAGATATGAACTGATGCCCCAAAAAGCAAAAACCACGATCAGTAACGTAACAATAACCCAGGAAACCCATGATTGAGCCCGGTCGCGAATAGCTTGCATTAACATAGGATTTGAACTCTTCCGTAATCAAATTATGAATTTAGTATTTTAACACGAGATTGGCCTAGGAACGTACACGAAATAACTTCCGAATTTGGCGCTCAGATTTAGTTCGTATTTGTTCGCTCTGATTAAGCAAAAGTGCAGGAATAGTTGCTCTTATTTCGAGCTTTTGTGATTGAAGAACGGACAAATACGGACTGAAGATGAAGTGCCAAATTCGGAAGTTATTTTGTGCACGTCCCAGCGGATATGAATTGATGGCGGAGCGGACGGGACTCGAACCCGCGACCACCGGCGTGACAGGCCGGTATTCTAACCAACTGAACTACCGCTCCAATAATTTTTGGTGGGTGCTGAGGGGATCGAACCCCCGACCCTCGCCTTGTAAGGGCGATGCTCTACCAGCTGAGCTAAGCACCCATCGAGGAAAGAGACACAACAAAGTAACTCCGTGTGTATTCCCAAGTGGCGCTATTGTACGGCATAGGACATAACCATGCTAGCTTTTTTTTATAACAACTCCTGGAACAAAAACTAAACGGTTCTATTTTTTAATGTGGTCTGATGCGACCTCTTTCCTTGTTCTTTTTAACCGACTCTTTCCCTGCTAATGCTGCAGCCTTATCCTCTTCAATCAACGGCTCAGGCATGGATTGTAAAGCCAGCTGCAACACGTCATCGATCCATTTAACAATTTGGATATTTAAATTTTGCTTGATTTTTTCCGGTATTTCGGCCAAATCGCGTTCGTTGTCTTCAGGAATAAGAACCGTTTTTATACCACCGCGATGCGCAGCTAATAGTTTTTCTTTAAGCCCGCCTATAGGCAACACCTGACCACGAAGTGTAATTTCACCCGTCATGGCCACATCCGACTTAACGGGAATACCGGTTAACACAGAAACCAAAGCTGTACACATGCCAACACCCGCACTCGGGCCATCTTTTGGTATCGCACCTTCGGGAACATGAATATGAATATCATTTTCTTGATAAAACTCCGACTGAATACCTAAAGTAGCCGCTCTGCTACGAACAACCGTCATCGCCGCTTGAATGGACTCTTGCATCACATCTCCCAGTTGGCCAGTGATCGTAAGCTTACCTTTACCGGCGGTGACCGCAGCTTCAATAGTCAGGAGTTCACCACCTACTTCGGTCCAAGCCAGTCCGGTCACTTGCCCGATTTGGTCATTTTCTTCGGCACGACCAAAGCGAAATCGTTTAACCCCCAAAAATTCCTCAATGTTTTTTGAGGAAATTTTAATTGCATTCTTTTTCGCCTTGCTCAGCAAAATACGTCTAACGACTTTGCGGCATAGCTTGGATATTTCCCTGTCCAAACCACGAACCCCAGCTTCACGAGTGTAATACCGGACAATGTCGCGTATTGCATCTTCATTAATGCTCATTTCATTCTCGGCCAAACCAGCTGCCTTCAACTGTTTAGGAACAAGATAGCGAATCGCAATATTCACTTTTTCTTCTTCTGTATAGCCAGACAAACGAATAACTTCCATTCGATCAAGCAAAGGACCTGGTATATTCATACTGTTTGCGGTAGCAATAAACATGACATCTGATAAATCGTAGTCCACTTCCAGATAATGATCAGCAAAAGTATTATTTTGCTCAGGGTCAAGCACTTCCAGCAAAGCTGAAGACGGATCGCCTCTGAAGTCATTAGACATTTTGTCTACTTCATCCAGCAAAAACAGGGGGTTTTTAACTCCGACCTTGCTCAGATTTTGAATGAGTTTACCCGGCATAGAACCAATGTAGGTTCGCCTATGCCCACGAATTTCAGCTTCATCACGCACACCACCCAGCGCCATACGAACAAATTTTCTATTCGTGGCACGAGCAATGGATCGTCCCAGGGATGTTTTTCCTACTCCTGGCGGCCCCACTAAACACAACACCGGGCCCTTCAATTTATCCACTCTTTGCTGCACCGCTAAATACTCTAATATGCGTTCTTTGACTTTCTCCAGGCCATAATGATCATCTTCTAAAACTTGCTCTGCCGCAACCAGATCACGTCTGACTTTAGAACGCTTTTTCCAGGGCACATTAACCATCCAATCAAGATAATTCCGTACCACCGTCGCCTCAGCCGACATCGGCGCCATCATTTTGAGCTTATTTAACTCCGCCTTAGCTTTTGTTTTCGCCTCCTTGCCCATACCTGACTTTTCTATTTTTTGTGTCAGCTCTTCAACTTCATTAGGCACATCTTCAAGCTCACCCAGTTCTTTCTGGATCGCTTTCATTTGTTCATTCAAATAGTATTCTCTCTGGCTCTTCTCCATCTGGCGTTTAACACGCCCTCGAATTCGCTTTTCTACCTGCAATAAATCTATTTCTGCTGTCATCACACCCATTAGTTTTTCCAGACGTTCGTTAACGCCGATCAACTCCAGAATCTCTTGACGTTCATCAATTTTTAACGTCATATGTGCAGCAATGGTATCTGCCAAACGACCTGGGTCTGTAATGGTTCCAAGAGAAGATAGCAGTTCAGGTGGCACTCTGTTATTTAATTTTACATATTGATCAAATTGAGTCATCACCGAGCGCATCAACACTTCAGCCTCACGTTTTTCCATAATTATTTCAGGAATAAGGTCAACACGAGCCAGAAAATAGGGGGCTACTGCCAGATAATCTGTGATGATGGCTCGCTCGGAACCTTCGACAAGAACCTTGATCGTTCCATCGGGAAGTTTAAGCAGCTGCAAAATTGTGGACAAAGTACCAATATCATAGATATCTTCTTGTTTAGGATCATCCATCACGGCGACTTTCTGCGCGCCAAGAAAAATCTGCTTGTCACTCTCCATTGCCGCTTCGAGTGCCTTGATGGACTTTTCGCGGCCCACAAACAGCGGAATCACCATATGAGGATAAACGACAACATCCCGAAGGGGTAAAATAGGGATTTCAATATTTTTCGAGTCTTGTTCAGCTCTATTTTCGCGTTGCGCCATACTAATAATCTCCGATTATTGCATCAGAACCATCAAGAAAAATATCACACAAAATCACAACCCCTTATTCCGTTGATGCGATTCTTTGTTGATTATCGCCACCTTCATAAATCAAAATCGGAGCAGATTCTTCTTTAATGACCCCTTCATCGACAATAACTTTACTCACATCATCTGCTGAAGGCAGCTCATACATGGTATCAAGAAGTACATGTTCAAGTATGGATCTTAGACCTCGCGCACCTGTTTTACGCGCCATCGCTTTTTGTGCAACGGCCAGCAAAGCTTCTTTACGAAACTCTAACTCGGTCCCTTCCATTTCAAAGAGTTTTTTATATTGCTTAGTAATGGCATTTTTAGGTTCATTCAAAATTTGAACCAAGGCTTCTTCATCCAACTCATCCAAAATGGCCACAACGGGTAATCGACCGACAAACTCTGGAATCAAGCCATATTTGATCAGATCTTCGGGTTCTACGGTATGAAGAAACTCTTTTGTTAAATTGTCATCATTTTTATTTTTCACCAAAGCCGTAAAACCTATCCCTCCTTTTTCAGAACGGTCGCGAATGATTTTATCCAGACCCGCAAAGGCACCGCCACAGATAAACAAAATATTTTCAGTGTTCACTTGTAAAAACTCTTGTTGTGGGTGTTTGCGTCCTCCTTGGGGTGGTACTGACGCAATCGTTCCTTCAATGAGTTTAAGCAAAGCTTGCTGTACACCTTCACCTGAGACATCACGAGTAATCGAAGGGTTATCCGCCTTTCTTGAGATTTTGTCTATTTCATCGATATAAACGATACCAGTTTGTGCCTTTTCAACATCGTAGTCACATTTTTGCAGTAATTTTTGAATGATGTTTTCGACATCCTCCCCAACATAGCCTGCCTCAGTCAGGGTCGTCGCATCCGCGATAGTAAATGGCACATTCAAAAGACGAGCCAGGGTTTCTGCTAACAGCGTCTTACCGCACCCTGTCGGCCCAATCAGCAAAATATTACTTTTGGATAGCTCGACATCATCTTTTTTCAATCCGACATGCAAACGCTTATAGTGGTTATATACAGCAACCGATAAAACTTTTTTAGCTCTTTCCTGCCCAACGACATATTCGTCTAAAATTTCATCTATTTCTTTTGGCGTAGCCAGCCTGGAGTCACCACTTGAAGCTGATTTTTCTTGCAACTCTTCACGAATAATATCATTACAAAGCTCCACACATTCGTCACAAACAAAAACAGACGGACCTGCAATTAATTTCCGAACCTCATGTTGGCTCTTTCCACAAAAGGAGCAATAAAGAAGTTTTTTACTCTCTTCACCCGAGTTTTTGTTATCACTCATAGCTATACCCCTGTCTCAAACAAGCACACATTAATCCTTTAAACTCTATACCCACAGCGCGATGACAATCAATATTGTTTCTATCTACTCTCAAGCACTTCATCAATTAAACCATACTCAACTGATTGCTCACCACTCAGAAAATTATCTCTATCCGTATCATTTTGAATCGCCTCAAGAGACTGACCCGTATGACGAGCCATAATATTATTCAGTCTGTCCCTAACCAGTAGAATTTCCTTGGCATGAATATCAATATCTGACGCCTGACCTTGAAAACCACCTAAAGGTTGATGAATCATCATTCTAGAATGCGGCAAACAATAACGTTTACCTTTAGCCCCACCCGTCAATAATAACGCGCCCATGCTCGCCGCTTGACCAATACACATCGTACTGACTTCAGGTTTGATAAATTGCATGGTATCGTAAATGGCCAATCCAGCTGTAACCGAGCCTCCAGGAGAATTGATATACAAATAAATATCTTTTTCTGGATTTTCAGACTCTAAAAATAACATCTGGGCGACAATGACGTTGGCTACATAATCTTCGACAGGCCCAACCAGGAATATAATCCTTTCTTTGAGCAAACGAGAATAAATGTCGTAAGCACGCTCGCCTCGAGCAGACTGCTCGACAACGACAGGAACCAAGTTAAGCCCCGTCATGGGGTGTAATCCATTACTTATTTTGCCGGACATTGATTGCTCCTGGTGATGGTTTGTAGTGTTATCGGCATAGTAGCATGTAAGATAACCCTAGATTATAAATCTATTTAAGTTTTGGCACGTTAAATAATGAGTATATCCAACCTAATAGGAGTAAGATATAAATTAAATTGCCGAGAAATGCAGAGTTTTTGTTTGCAATGGGCAATGTAACTCCATTTGCCAACACGAATGCAGAGCAGCATATACACTATGAAGGGAGGTAACTTGTAATGGAAAATACGAATCAAAAGGGAATTTGAGTACATACGTCATCCCTAAGCGCCATCACCATAATTCATCAGCTCGCTTACCGCCACTTGTTGCTCTGATGTTTTTGCTTTTTCAAGTACAAGTGCAATAGCCTGGTCTTCTAACAATAAGGCTTCCACATCACCCAAGCGACTACGGTCACCTAAATACCACTGGGTAATTTCTTCTGGATGTTCATAATTTGAAGCAATTTTAGCAATAGCTTGATGCACAATTTCAGGTGTAACAGCCAGTTTATTCACCCTGACAAGATCACTAATGATTAATCCCAGCTTAACGCTACGCAATGCCGAATCAGAAAAAGTCGCATCTTCTAGGTTAATTAGATCTTTGCTGATACCACTCTCCATCAATTGTTTTGTGGCCTTTTGCTTGCGTGCTGCAATCTCATTTTCTACCATTTGTTT
The DNA here is from genome assembly GCA_013151745.1 of Gammaproteobacteria bacterium. Classification (GTDB taxonomy): domain Bacteria; phylum Pseudomonadota; class Gammaproteobacteria; order JAADHS01; family JAADHS01; genus JAADHS01. The sequence continues at coordinate 26,207 of JAADHS010000186.1, forward strand.
TGGCACATCCAGTAGTGGGATAGACTGCAATAGCATATCCACGACTTGTTCTTTGACCTTGTCTTTAACCGCTTGCTCCACTTCGTGCCCAATATTTTCTTTGACCTGAGCACGCAACGAAACGAGATCATCAACAGCAAAGCGCTTGGCAAAATCATCATTTATTTCCGGCATCTGTGACGCTTCAACATCATTCACCACAATATCAAACTGGCAAGTATTGCCCTTGAGTTTTTCAATTCCATAATCTTCCGGAAAGGTGACATTAATAGTGAAATTTTCCCCTTTTGTTCGACCTATCAACTGAGTTTCAAAATCATCTAGCAACGTTTTGGAGCCAATCACAACATTAAAATCTTTAGCTTGCCCGCCCTCAAAATTGTCGCCATCAATACGCCCAACAAAATCGATATTCAGTCGATCTCCAGATGCTGATGCTCTATCCAGTGCACTCCAGTCCGTTTGCTGTGTTCTCATTTTTTCCAAAACAATATCGATATCCGCATCGCTAACGGTCGCAACAGGTTTATTTATAGGGAATTGTTCAGGAATCGTCAGTTTAATTTCGGGATACACTTCAAATATAGCCGTGTATTGAAAGTTTTCTCCGGGCGTACTGTCTTTGATTTCAATGTTAGGCTGCCCAGCCAGGCGCAGGTTTTCTTGCACAATCGCATCACTGAAACTCTTTTGCAGTAAATCTCGACTTACTTCATCTCTAATTTCAGCACCGTACTTACGCTTTACCACACTTAAAGGCACTTTCCCTGGCCTGAACCCATCAAGGCGGATCTTTTTACTCAGATCTTTTAAACGCGTCTTAACCTGCTCGTTGATATCGTCACCCGGCAAGGTAACGATCATACGGCGCTCTAGCCCTTCCGTATGTTCTATAGATACATCCATCTAATTTCTCTGCCTCTTTAAGCTTATATTGAACCCAACAAAAATAACCCAAGGAAATTTGACATCATTTGATATAATGAAATGGTGCGAAAGGAGAGACTCGAACTCTCACGGGTTACCCCACTGGAACCTAAATCCAGCGCGTCTACCAATTCCGCCACTCTCGCAAATATTATTTATTTAGCAGCTATTTTAAGGTGATTTCTGTCAATCACCTTATTTAATTTGGGGTGGATGATGGGGCTTGAACCCACGACCACCGGAATCACAATCCGGGGCTCTACCAACTGAGCTACACCCACCATATTTTTCGCGTAACCGTCCAGCATAATTCCAGCCTCTGAATCGTTGCTTCTTTAATACTGGCCTGACAAGCCCTTTTAACAAAAATGGCGCGCCTGGCAGGATTCGAACCTGCTACCCTCGGCTTAGAAGGCCGATGCTCTATCCTGATGAGCTACAGGCGCAAATTACCCTGCGTACCTACCAAAAAATAACGCGGCATATAGACCTTTCACAGCTTTTGGAACAAAGGCTGCTATTGCCTGCCAATTTCTTGGTCGGGGTAGAGGGATTCGAACCCCCGACATCCTGCTCCCAAAGCAGGCGCGCTACCAGACTGCGCTATACCCCGGTCATGCCTCACAAGAAGGCGGAATGATACGCGTCAAGAGCAGTATCGTCAAGAAATATACCCGCAGCGATTGACATTGAATCATACCTAAATCTTAAGCCTTGCAGGTATCACCGGAGTTCCCGATTGAACACCTTGATTTTGAGCTCGATGACGTAATAGATGATCCATCAGCACTAAGGCCAACATAGCTTCCGCTATCGGGGTTGCACGAATACCTACACAGGGGTCATGTCTCCCTTTGGTGACAACCTCTACGGATTCACCTTTTTTATTAATAGAGCGTCCCGGTAATAAGATGCTCGATGTGGGTTTCATCGCAATGCTGGCGACGATATCCTGCCCGGTAGAAATACCGCCGAGCACCCCTCCGGCATGATTACTCAAAAACCCCTCTGGCGTTAACTCATCACGGTGCTTTGCTCCCGATTGTTTCACTGAGGCAAAACCCGCTCCGATTTCTACCCCTTTTACCGCATTGATACTCATTAAAGCATGGGCTATGTCAGCATCCAAACGATCAAAAACGGGTTCCCCCAAACCGAGAGGCATCCCCATTGCAACCACATTCACTCGGGCACCAATAGAGTTTCCCGCCTTACGTATTTTTGTTATATAGCTTTCCAAAACCTGTATCTTGTCCGGATCTGGAAAAAAAAATGGATTGTCTTCAATGGCGGACCAATCTAATTTTTCAGCTTTAATTTCACCTATTTGCTGCACATAACCCCGAATAATAATGCCATATTCTGTATCAAGATATTTTTTTGCGATACCCGCTGCGGCAACACGCATTGCGGTTTCACGAGCGGAAGACCGCCCTCCTCCGCGATAATCCCGCACGCCATATTTTTGCTGATAGGTATAATCCGCATGCCCAGGGCGAAATTGTTCTGCAATATCAGAATAATCTTTGGATCGCTGATCTTCATTCCGAATAAGCAAACCAATCGGCGTCCCCATGGTTTTTCCTTCAAACACACCGGATAGTATTTCAACCTGGTCGGACTCTTTACGCTGCGTGGTATAACGCGAGGTTCCGGGCTTGCGACGATCAAGATCCCGCTGTAAATCAGCAGCTGTTAAGGACAAACCGGGCGGGCAACCATCCACCACCGCCCCTAACGCCGCGCCATGACTCTCTCCAAAGGTGCTGACTGTAAATAATTTACCAAAAGAATTACCTGACATGTCTATATCTCGTTTTTACTTCGCGCTAAATAACCTTGGAAAAACTTTGATCTTTACGATTCCGCAAATAACAATCAAATACCATACAAATATTTCTAATTAACAGATGCCCTCTAGGTGGAATTGTTATTACAGTCGCAGAAATCTCCACTAAACCATCGGTCACCATCATTTGTAAATCAGTAAGTTCCTGAGCAAAATAATCATCGAATTTAATATTATATTTTTTTTCAATCAATGAGATATCCAGGTGAAAATGGCAGATGAGTCGAGTAATCACATCACAGCGTAACAAATCATCATCATTGAGCTCAATACCGCGAAATACGGGCAATACAGATTGATCTATACGTTCATAATATGAGTCTATTTCACGCACATTTTGTGCGTAAGTCTGACCCACCATGCTGATGGCTGTCGGCCCCATACCGATCAAATCACATTCGGCATGCGTGGAATAACCCTGAAAATTACGATACAGTGTATGCTCACGCTGAGCCACGGCCAATTCATCATCGGGTTTGGCGAAATGATCCATGCCGATATAAAGATAACCCGCAGCACTGAGGCGATCGATGGTTAACTGCAAAATTTCAAGTTTTTCAGCAGGAGAAGGCAGCTCTTCAGCCTTAATTTGCCGCTGTGTTTTAAACAAATCAGGAAGGTGGGCATAGTTGAATATCGACAATCTATCCGGATTAACGTCGATTATTTTATCCAGAGTTTCACTAAATGATTTTGTCGTTTGCAACGGCAAGCCATAAATCAAATCCAGGTTAACGGACTTAAAATTTAAGCTTTTCGCTTCCTCTAAAACAGCCAGCGTTTCTTTTTCAGACTGAATCCGATTAACCGCTTTTTGCACCGCTGGGTTAAAGTCCTGCACTCCCATACTGATTCTATTGAACCCCAGGTCACGCAGTAATTTAATAGTGCCTGCACGTACTTCTCTGGGATCAAGTTCAATCGAGTATTCGCCAGTATCGTCCTCTCTCAACATAAAATGACGTCGAGTTTCGTCCATCAAGGCACGCATCTGATCATTACTTAAAAAGGTGGGTGTACCCCCGCCCCAATGTAACTGATCTACCATCCGCGAACGATCAAATAATGCAGCTTGTTGAGCCATTTCAACAAACAAATGTTGCAAATAAGTTTCAGTGCGTTTACGATTTTTGGTGACAATTTTATTACAACCACAATAAAAACAGACCGTGTCGCAAAAAGGAATATGAAAATAGAGCGATAAAGGGCGTAATTTTGCTTCTTTATTGGTTGCCACTGCTGCTGCTGCATAAGCTTCTGACCCAAAAGCCTCCGTAAACTGTACAGCCGTTGGATAAGAAGTATAACGCGGCCCTGCCTTGTCATAACGCTTGATTAAACCTGCATCGAAAATTAAAGACTGATCCATAAATTTGTCGTCCACGAAGACCGCTCTCTATTGTACGCCAAACCCGCCTTTCTTGTGCTGAGAATCGTCGAACGACCGTACTTCAGCAACACACCTAATACCCCTGATTATTTTACGAATTTCAATAGCATGCGGTCACTTTCGCCAATAGTAAGATAGTGTTTCTGGTTTTTTTCACCCAAGTGTAGAGTCGGTGGCAAGGTCCATACACCCTGCGGATAATCTTTACTGTCTTTGGAATTAGCCAGCAACTCTGATTTTTCTACCAGTTTAAAGCCTGCCTTTTCTACCAGTGCGATGGTATAGGCTTCATTGACATAACCTGATTTTGCTTCGGGGTCTTGTTTACGATCAGACTGACCACGATGCTCGACCAGACCCAGCATGCCACCGGGTTTAAGTGCCATGTACATCGCGCTAAGTACCGCGTCGCTGTTGTTTGCCGCCATCCAGTTATGAACGTTACGAAAAGTCAGCACCAAATCAACCGAGCCAGGCGGTGCAATTGTGATTTTTTCTGGCGGTGCCAGTTCAGTGACAATCACCTTATTGTAGAGAGCCGGATTCGCAGCAAGCTTCTCATTGAATGCTACAGCGTTACGGCGAAAAAAATCTATTTTTGAGCTGGCATCAAAACCCGCCGCATAGAAAGTGCCTTTTTCTCTCAGATAGGGTGCTAGAATTTCGCTATACCAGCCCCCACCGGGCGTGATTTCAACCACCGTCATATTCTCTTTTAATCCTAGCCAGGTAAGCGTTTCTAACGGCTTGCGATAAGGATCGCGTACACTATTTTTTGCACTGCGGTGATCGCCATTGATGACTTGCAATAACTTGGCATCGCCACCCTGGCTCAAGTCATCAGCCGATATAGAAAAGGGTACCAGCAATGCGAAACAAAGTGCAGTCAAAAGACAAGCTCGATAGCGTAATAGAAACAAGTACATAGCCATTCCTTTCATAACTGTGATCTGAATGACAATGGTAGGCTATTTTTGTCAAAGAATACACCCCTAGAAAGGCTGTCCGAGAACAAACTGATATACTTCCAAGCCCAATGAAATAAAAAAATACAGGTAACGTACTTTTTGATAAGGCTAAGCTACAGAATCAACAGAAACATCACGAAAGGTATACCAACCAGAGACGGGTATGTATTGTATAATGACACAAATTCAGGCGTGTTCAATAACTCTCAACGCAACAACACAAAAAAGGGTCATTAAAAACGACCCCTTGATTTACAACTTCCAATCTGAGCAAAAATGCCCCAATCTTAATTCAACTGAACCATCAGTATTTTGAAATTGTTATCCTGCGTCCCAGAAATTTGACGATACAAGGTCACCGGCAAACGATTTACATACGCTACGCGTAAAGTATTGGCTATTTCCTGATTAGCAATACTTTCGCTATTTTTATCTTTGCCCAGAGCCAGGGTATAAACCATGCCCGGCTTAGAGTCGAGAGAAACCATCACCTCGGCATGTGTTTTGTTTTTTCCTTTGCCAAAATTCATCCCTTCCACCTGTACACGATACAGGTTGATTTTGCCCGATACTTCCACCGAATGGCGATCTGGAGTATTGATGGCTGCAGGGCTATCCGCCTGAGCAAAGCTACTAACGAACAGACCTAAAACGACCACTGAAACCAACATAGTATGCGAATAAATTTTCATAATAAATCCTTCCATAGAGTCAATAAAATTGAAGTTCAAAACATTATTAATGCAAGCCCTTAAACGGACATTTCTGAATAAACATCAAACACCTTAACAACAACATAAATTCTGACTGATGACCGTTTGTGTTTTGCATTGCAGAAGATCATAATGACTCATCCTTAAATCAAACTGAAAAAATCAACCTGGAAGAAAACAAACCCCTGCATTTCAAAAAAAACATGTGGAGTGGTCTAACATACCCATGGCGTTATGAATTTAGGTATTGTTAGCGTGTGCAGATGTGTCTTAGGAATGAAAATTTAATAACTTTTACATCTAGCCTTGAAGTTTATAGATAAAAAATGATGGAAGAGGTCTCACTGCTAGTCGAGTAGAGCCAGACGCACGCAGTCTTTAGGTGAAGAGTTTCCGACCCGCACCCTTTCGGTTGTGCGGCGGGTTCCTAGTTCCA
>JAADHS010000070.1 GCA_013151745.1 Gammaproteobacteria bacterium
CGGCACACGTGGCTGATGGTGCCCTTCGAATAATGGACGCGATTTTTTTACGTTAACCCAATCAGTAAAACCACTTCCCCACCAATCGTCATTTTCTTTTATTGCATGCAACTGGGTAAAGTACATGGCTATAACTTTTGATTTACCGCTCATCTGGCTTTAATCACTATTTATCAAGATTTACAAACAAAGTTTGTATTATTAAAAAAACATTCAGCCTTCATAACATAAGCATCTTATCGTAAAAAATAAACTTGACCAGATACACAGAAAAAGCCATTAATAGCAGAGCATAAGCAACACGTTTACTCACATACTTAGACACCCAGTCATGAATATAGGGGATCAAAAAAACCAGCGAGAAAAAAAACATATCCCTGAACCTTATTTGCAAATCAACAACATTATGCAGCAATATATAGAAAAATATTGTTAACAATAAGGCGCTATAACAAAGGCTCTCATACGTGGAAAATTTCTTTCGGTACTGATAAAGAACCACCGCGCACGCATACACTAATATCATCGTTGGCTTCAGCATGCCGAGATGTTCACTCTGACTGGGGCGCAACATATAATTGTGTAATTTATTCAAAAAAGTTCGATGCAATTCAAAATAAGCAATAGCATCTTCAACAAGACTTAACAATACAGCATGGAGATTGACCGAATATAATAAAACCGCAACGACAATCATGGTCAGCAACCAGCTCAACGATTTTCGACTGGTAAAAAAAAGCATGACAAGAAAAACCAGGGCTGAAGTGTGAAACATCACCGCGGAAGAAAACACAATAGCAGCAAACAATAATTTTCGGCCTGCCGATAAATAGTGCAAAGCTAAATAAACAAACGCCACAGCCAGACTGAACCTGATCTGCGTCGAATCATGAAGGATAAAAAAATATGCAGAAAACAATGCTAAAGAAAGCCATTTATCCTTGCTATGCACATCAATCAGGTAGAACTTAACGGACAACGAGAGAACCGAAAAGGTCAAAAAAAGAAAAACAGGGCTCAGACCAAACTGATAAAAAAATTTACTAACAATTAATAAAAAAGCCTCACGCTGGAATACCTGAGAAGGCAGCGACCCCCACCCAGACGAACCATACGCCTCAAACATACGAATATAATTAGCCGTGTCCCGCGAAAAACTCGATGAAATCGTCGTCGCCACGATAATGAGCAATAATAAAATCCCAAGATATATATAATTTTTATTAATATTACGAATCATTTTTTATCACAGGAACATTCATTTCATGCGCGCGGCCCAATAACAGTCCTCACCAGAGCCAAAAATATCAGACTGAAAAACAGAACAACAATAAAAAAATCCATTAAAGAAATATCAAGAAAAACAAGGGCTTACAAAAAGATTTTCATACTTTATAGAAAAAATACGAAAACTCATTAATCACTTAATAAAATAACACACATGCAGGATGCACCAGTCAATCACACAAGCATCAATGTGTGATTTTATGCCCCGCATCATCAGCCACCAAAGCACTGATGCCACTACCGTCAATGCTTGTCATCTGATGCTGATTCCAGACAGGGTCAACAACATCCTTTTCAGCCTTGTAACCACGAACAACCTCTTCCAGCAACAGCTTTATTTTCACAGTTTCAAACGTCAATATTGCTGCCTCAAACTTACTTCTATATTCCAGAAGCTGCGCCCAAGGAAGCTTCTCCTCTGCTGCCCGCATTATCTTCGGATGCTCCGTACCCGTTACATTATCGCCAATCAGCAGTTCCTCATATAGCTTTTCACCGGGGCGAAGACCTGTGTACTCGATTGTAATATCGCCATCGGGATTACTGTCTTCACAGACCTCCAGGCCACTAAGGTGTATCATCCGACGCGCCAGATCGTCTATTTTTATTGATTCACCCATTTCCAGAACAAAGACATCTCCCCCTTCGCCCAGCGCACCAGCCTGTAACACCAGCTGCGCAGCTTCAGGAATAGTCATAAAGTAACGAGTCACATCCGGGTGCGTGACGGTTACCGGGCCACCCTTCTTGATTTGCTTTCGAAACAATGGAATCACAGACCCAGACGAGTCCAGCACATTACCAAACCGCACCATAGTAAAACGCGTTGTCTCGCTCTCATCATCCATTGCCTGCAACACAAGTTCAGAAAATCGTTTCGTTGCCCCCATCACATTGGTTGGACGAACAGCTTTATCAGTTGAAATGAGAACAAACGTTTCGACACCCGCAGCTCTGGCTGCTTCTGCCGTATTCCATGTGCCAAACACATTATTCTGCAAACCCTCGATAGGATTATGTTCAACCAGGGGAACGTGTTTATAAGCTGCGGCATGATATACAGTATGAACATTAAAACATCGCAGAATCATTTCTATCCGTGCGGTATTTGTTACCGAGCCGAGAACAGCAATAATTTCTACATCATCACTGTATGATTCAAGCTCTTTTTCAATTTTATACAAGGCAAATTCAGATTGCTCGTACAACACTAATTTGGACGGCCCGAATTCCACGATTTGCCGACAAAGTTCAGAACCAATTGAGCCGCCAGCGCCGGTGACCATCACATTTTTATCGCGAACACATTGCTCTATCAACCCCGGGACAGGCGGCACTGCATCACGGCCCAGCACATCATTTGCATCAACTTCTCTGATATCCGAAATGGTAGCTTTACCGGAGACCAGATCAGTTATTCCTGGCAGGGTTCGCACATGCACAGGAAACTCTTCGAGTTTTTCAAGCACTTTATGTCGCCGCCGGGGCGTAACCGAGGGCATAGCCAACAAAACCTGCGTAACATTTTTCGTTTCGATCAAAGCAGTAATGTAATCAGGCGGATAAACTTTCACACCATGAATTTCCATCCCTCTTTTCTCAATATCATCATCAAGAAAAGCGACCGGTTCATACTCCCACCCGGATTGCATACCCTTCACCAATTCCGCACCGGCAGAGCCCGCACCATAGACGACAACCGGCTGCTTGTTATTTCGTCGTTTGCTATAGGTGTGAATATAGTTACGTAAAAACAGCCTGCTACCACCGATAAATAACATGCTGATAAGCCAGAAACTAACAAACACCGAACGTGGCACACCCTGAGTTTGCGACATAACCATGAGCGCCAACAATATCAGTGTAATAATACTAACTGCTTTGACAATAGTAACCAGAGCAGTGCCACCGACGTAGCGCAAAACGGCTCGATACAGACCCATCCGAATAAATATGGGGACGGAAACAAGTGGCGCTGCAATGAATAACCACCACGCTTTATCGATATAGCCAGCCGGCCACCACTCACCAAGCCGCAAAGCATAGCCCGCCCACAACGCAACCGGAAGCGCAATAAAATCGATAGCTACCAATAAAGCGCGTTTTGTATTGCGCGAAGATTCAGTTAACTTTTTATACATACAATACTATTCAAACCCTGACTGTTCAGAACCATTGGGTTCCTCATCCATTTTTAAACTACAGCGATGTAATTATATACTATGAAGCCGCTTCAATCTCTCCAGCACGAAAATACCATGCCAGGAAGAACAAGGGGAGGTACGCCGCTACACTGCCCAAAATACCGTCAACCATACCCAGGACAACAGCGGTCGCCCATGGCGCAAGCCAAAAAAGATTGATAGCCAGCACCGATAAAGTAACCGCTCTATGGCCACCATACTTCCTGGCAGCTGATTGGTATGCATGACTGCAATGCGCCTGGTAAACCTTGTCACCACGCAACAACCGGCGCAACAGTGTAAAAGTGGCATCCACAATAAAAACCCCGAGCAAAATCAACCACGCCCATAACATCACCGGCACAAGATGAGCGCTGTACAGCGCCAGCGCACCCAGCATCAAGCCAACAAACCCACTACCGGCATCCCCCATAAATATTTTTGCCGGCGGGAAGTTCCAGGCCAGAAAGCCAGTGACAGCAGCCACCATCAACAAATTGAGGCGAAACATCATCTCACCATCAAGCACAAACAGAAATAGCAGTGCCGCAATAAACGCAGATGATGCAGCCTCAACACCTGCAATACCATCAATACCATCCATAAAATTATACAAATTCAGCAACCAGACAAGCGCTATAACAAGCAACACATCACCTGGCCAGGAAAGATCGAGTCCAAAACCATACAATTCAAGAGGCGGCATACCACCTAGCCAGAAAACCAGCCACCCGGCCGCAGAAAAATGCCCCAACAAACGCCACCGAGCAGCAACATGACCATGATCATCGATAAAGCCAATAGCTGCCACCGCCACGCCAGCACCGGACAAGCCAATAAATACGGCAGTATCCAACAGCTCCAGAAACCAGAAAAGAAGTAAGCCAACAAGAAAAGTCAGTACAATGGAAAGACCACCACCACGTGGTGTTGGAACCGAATGCGAACTACGATTATTGGGCACATCCAGCAGACTCCTGGTAAGTGCATAACGACGCAATAAACCAGTAAGCAACCATGAAGTGCCCACCAGCGAAATAAACAACCACCAAAAATTCATAAACTGTTTTTCACGTTGCAGCCAAAAAGCAAAATAGACGAATGTGCCACATTCTACCTTTTAAATATAGCAGGCAACAGCGATGCTTTAGCTGACAGCCAGCTAAAACTGCTTTTGCGAAAGAAAAAATCGAGCCGTTTTTTCCAGAGCCGAATCAACACTGACGGGAGGAGCCCAATCCAGTAGCTCACGTGTTTTTGAAATGTCCACCTGCAAAGAACCTAGCAATCTCTGAGACATGGCGTGCTTACCAAGCAAACCAGCCGCAAACTTAATCAGTATTGCAGGAACAGGCAATAACCTGGCGCGAACCCCGAGCGCATTGCCAACTCGTTGCAATAGTTCAGTCGTGGACAAATCCTCACCATCACTGACAAGAAAAACCTGATTGGCAGCAGCCGGATGTTCGATGCAGATCACTATCAAATCAACAAGATTATCCAGCGCCACCAAACTTCGCTTATTATAAATACTCCCCAAAGGCAGAGCCCCCCCCTTACTTAACCACTTCATCATACTATTGAAATTCGCCTTTACCCCCGGCCCATAAACAAGAACAGGACGAATAATCACCACTTCAATCCCCGTCTCGACCGACAACGCCCGCAGTGCCTGCTCAGTCTCGGCCTTGGAAACCCCGTAAGGATCCACAGGCCCTGGCAAATCATCTGCCGTAAACGGCTTACCAGGCATGGTTTCTTCACCATTAACCTTGATGGAACTGATAAAGACAAAACGCCTGACACCTGCACGTACCGCTTGCTGCGCTAGAGCCATGGTGCCTTCAAAATTAACTTTACGAAAGGCATCCAGTGGGTCAGTGGCATTATCATTCATTACATGAACACGTGCCGCAGTATGAACAACCACGTCGATACCAGAAAGTGCTGATGCCCAGTCAGTGGCCGCAGACAGATCACCGACAAGCACCGACTTCACATTAAGCACGTGGCCAGGTAACACTCTGCGTACAGCAAGTACAAGCTCATGGTTCGCATCACTCATCAAGCGTTTTGCTATGGCTGCACCTAAAAAACCAGTAGCACCTGTTAATAACAATCGCATATATTTATCGTACTCACACTACCTGTTTCAAAAAATGCTACTCACCAGAGCAATGGGGATATAAAAATCAATCGATTAATTTTGCGCGCACTCTCTCCAGACTTGTCGTTAAAAACTGTATAACACCGACAGGTAAAAAGCGCACACTAAATGATCCAATAGCGAACAATAAAACAAACGGCATTAAATACACGGGAGACAACTGAACAGCATACAATCGATTAACTATATCTGACATACCTTTATGAAAACCTGATCGCCTTTTATACAAATCAGAACTGACTCGAAACTTGATAAGTTCATCACTAATGTTAGCAATCTTATAATTAGCCTTTAAAAGCTTTACCCATAGGCGATAATCTTCTCCCTGCCTTAATTTTTCATCATACATGTAACTTTCAAAAACTTTTCTTCGCCCCATGACGGTAGGGTTATTAAGCGGGCAAAAAAACAATGAATACAAACGGAGGGATTCAGGTGACAGTGGCAACTTTCTGGTTCCTGCAATCACACCATCATCGTCTATAACATCACAAAAGCCACCCACTACGGCAATGTCATTATGCTCCTCTAAATAATCAAATTGCCGCTTAAGTCGATATGATAAAGCAATATCATCTGAGTCCATTATTGCAACGTATTTTCCCTTCGAGTTTTTTATCCCAGTATTTCGCGCCGCACCGGGTCCCACATTTTCTCCCAACCGGATAACAACCACAAAAGAATAATTTTTCTCCAATGAAACAAGATAAGCCTCTTGCTCAATTGTCAGCTCGCCATCACAGACAATAACAAATTCAAAATCAGGTAAAGTTTGCTCAATTATACTGTCAATTGCCTGGACGAAGTGACCATATTGAACACCTACATGAACCGCCATCACTACAGAAACATTAGGTAATGAACGATTAACTAAGGTGCCAACGTCTCGCTTTTCAACTTCCATAGTAAAGCCCTGGGTATTTCAGGTTGTCAGCAAGCCAATACTTCATCAAGCCGATCCGCAATATTCCCAAGGCCTCGCTTAAATTCACCCTTTGCGGTAGCACTCAAATCTCCCCGCTGTCTCGCATCAACACCAGAGTCAAGAAATGTCCCCAAATCTTTTTCCGAAATCCATACCATATCACCCTCAGTACCACTAAGAACTTCATGCGACCCATCTTTTTTCAGAACTTTTTTCAACTTAAGGTGGTAATGCACTAATTCTTGTTTATCAAGCCCTAAAAATTCATATACATTATTAAGCGTTGGCAACGTATTAAATAATAAGTCATGAAATTTTACGAACAAAACATCATCGGGCCTGCTTGCATGATCCTTCAGCATAGTATCAACAATCTGGTGATACCATTTACCTGCTTCATAAGGGTCACAACCACGCCGCATCCAGCCGTTACACTGAGATTCACTATCACGAATGAGATAAATTGTTCGCACCCTACCAAACGAACGTAACAATAAATTATTATATTTCAAAGCAATGTTTCGCTTCATCAGCGCAAACAATGGATCACGGGCCCAGCTATTTACTGACTTTGTACATATGGGCAAACGTGAGATTTCATCATCAACGTAGGCTTCCTCAGGCGACTTCCATCGTCCCCAGGAATTTTTAGCATGCTCCTCGGCAAACGAGGTTATCCTATGTTCGCTGTAATCAGCAACAAACTCTGGCACCGGAAGACCAGAAATAGCACAGCCTTCAATCATCGATTTCCAGAACATAGAAATGTTTGTCCTGCTTGGCCCAAAGATCTCATTAAGCTCAATGCCAGTTGTAAGCACGCCTGGATGAGAACAAATTAAATTCCACAGAATATTTGTCCCACCCCTGGAAAAACCACTCACTAAGAACAAGGGCCTTCCCATTATTTTATCTCCAGCGTATAACACATCATGATAAGTAACGAATCACTTTTAAAGATAATAATAAACATTGCGTTTATTATATTTAGATATCCATGGCAAAATTCCCAACATGGCCGACCATTTCCATTTGCTCATCCAGTTAGCACCGTAGTAGAGAGGCGCATCTGGCGAACTTGTAAATGCCGTGCGGTTACCACGTATAATATGTATTTCGCGCTCTGGTAATTCAGAACAACTTTCATGGTTCTTCAAGTCAGCAAAAGCTTCAATTTCTGACATCACCCTCTCTGTATCAAAGACCAAAGCCTCATAACTTAGATCCAGGCGGGGGAACTCAGACCGCTCAATATGATTCAATAATCGTTTATTTCTTAATAACCATTCATGTGGCAACCAAAAAGGTACATTCCTCAAGATATTATGCCGTAAATAAGAAAGCCGAAAGTCTTTAAAATCAGGCTCGAATATTTTCCCCCACGACATTTCTTTTTTTCGCTTTTCAGCTCGCCGTATTGAATCCATCCATCCTCGTACATCTCGAATCGTGTGCAATATCTGAACATTAACCTTCCGTGACAACCTTAATAACTTTAACGACTGCAATGCCTGAATACTTTTGCTTGAGTCCACAATTACAACATCTTCACCATAAAGCTCTGACGCCACATCGATTAGAGAGGCATATCGTTGAGTGAGATCAGCTTGATCTCCCTGTTGAATTATACGCTCTAGAACAGGAGACCAGAATGGACACTGCTTTGCTTTTTCCCCACACGTACACTCTCTATCAAATACAGAGCTAAGACTTGAGCCATGCGGTTTTATCACTCGCCACACTTCACCTAAACTAAGAACGTTAGAATAATTACTTAATTTAAGATCTAAGATAGTC
>JAADHS010000130.1 GCA_013151745.1 Gammaproteobacteria bacterium
GCCGCTGTCAGCGTCGTTTTACCGTGATCAACGTGACCGATTGTGCCTACATTTATATGCGGCTTCGTACGTTCAAATTTTTCCTTGGACATTAGGACGATCTCCTTCAACTTTTTACTGCATGGCAAGCGGCTTGCGAACCACAACACAACTAAACAATATTTTATTACATAAGAAACACGACACAAAAACCAAAGGCAACGTTCATCCAAATGCCATTAGGTTGATTGCCTCTGCCCTTATCATAGTGATCATGGAGCCCATACCCGGATTTGAACCGGGGGCCTCTTCCTTACCAAGGAAGTGCTCTACCCCTGAGCTATATGGGCATAACCAACCCACCAAAACTGCGTAGTGGAGCGGGTGATGGGAATCGAACCCACACCATCAGCTTGGAAGGCTGAGGTTCTACCGTTGAACTACACCCGCTAACAGCCTATACTTTAGCTCAATATTAACTTAAAATACTAATTTTTCGTACCAGAACAAACCACGAAAACAGTGTAGTTGCAGGCACTCAAACCCCACCATAAAGTATTAATTCTGGTGGAGGGGGGAGGATTTGAACCTCCGAAGGCTGAGCCGTCAGATTTACAGTCTGATCCCTTTGACCACTCGGGAACCCCTCCAAAAATAAGTCGGCTATTCTGGCTCAGCAAGCCGGTACTGTCAACAACAATTATAATAAAGTCTCTACATTTATCAAAAGCACCCAGAAGCAGACCCGAAACCTGGAAGACTGAGAGAGAACAGTAACCGGAGCGAATCTAATCTTGATTGACCTGGTTTTTCGACTATTCAACACCAATAACAGGCTTATTTTAAAGAAAACAATCAAAAATCAGACCGGAAATTATAAACGCATAAATATACAAAACAGACGGCACCTCATGGTTATAATGACTGATTCTGTTAAAATTCGTTTCGCTTACAGGCGAACCCCGGCATTTTTTGCAGACTTCAAAATATTTAGGACAAATTCATGAAAAACGAAGAAGGCGTATTGGTCACAGGTGGCGCGGGTTATATTGGCAGCCATGTGGTGCGACAACTCGGTGAAGCCAATATAAAGGTAGTCACCTTAGACAATTTATATACCGGCTTCAAAAATGCAGTCACTCACGGCGAACTCATTATTGGTGACACCGGAGATCACAAATTAGTCGCCAGCATAATAAACGAATTCAATATCAAGTCGGTTTTGCATTTCGCTGCACATACCATCGTTCCTGAATCGGTCTCAAACCCACTTAAATACTATAGAAATAATACCTGCCAAAGCAGAAACCTTTTACAATGCTGCGCTGAAAACGGCGTAAAAGATTTTATTTTCTCTTCCACCGCTGCCGTTTATGGCACGCCTGAAGACGCGATCGTGAGTGAATCCGCAACTAAATCACCCATCAACGCCTATGGCACCTCAAAGCTCATGACCGAATGGATGCTACGCGACTTAGCTGCAGCATCCGACCTGGGCTATGTTGTACTGCGTTATTTCAACGTTGCAGGCAGCGATCCACAAGCCCGAATCGGCCAGTCAACAAAAAAAGCCACATTATTAATAAAAGTCGCCTGCGAAGTTGCACTCGGCATACGCGACCACCTGTCCATTTTTGGAACGGACTACCCTACACCGGACGGCACTGGCGTACGTGACTATATCCATGTAGAAGATTTAGCCAGCGCCCATATTGCCGCATTAAACTACCTAAAAAACGAAGGCACCTCTACTATTCTTAATTGTGGTTACGGTCATGGCTATAGCGTCAGAGAAGTCATCAATGCCGTTGAAAAAATTCACGGTCAACCCATCAAAGTTATCGAAGAACCACGACGTGCTGGCGACCCACCCTTGCTAGTAGCCAATACCGAACGGATACACCAGACTCTGAACTGGCAGCCCGAATACGACAATCTGGAGACTATTGTTCGACATGCCTTAACATGGGAGAAAAAACTAATGGCCAATCCGATGGAATAGCCCTACTCATTCACAGTAAAAACGCAACCTAATTAGGGATGACACCCACCACATTCACCTCTACAATAGGTTTTTTATACGGCCAAATAGGGATGCTATAGTGAAACGGAAATCCACAATACTGGCTCTCATCGTTTTTTCTTACGCGCTACAGCCCAACATCACTCTAGCACAAGATGATGCCTACATTACGGACAATTTACGCACTGAAGTGCGTAGCGGCCCAACTCGTGAATACCGCATTATTAACTATGCACGCAGTGGTGACAGCGTAACGATTATAAAAACAGACAAAGCAAACAAAACAACCCAAATACAACTGCACAACGGGAAAAAAGGCTGGGTTCAAACAAAACACATTACTCAACAAATACCAATTCGTGATCAGCTTGCCCAAACCAAAACACTTATCGATAAACTGCAAAATCAAGGCTCATCATCACAACAACAACTTGTAGGTTTAACCACTTCACAGCAAACTCTAGAGCAGAGCAACCACAGATTAAGCAAAGAAAACAAAACTTTATCAAAAGAACTCAGAAAAATAAAAGAAACAGCAGCTAATGCACTTAACCTTGACCGAGAAAACCAAGACTTGAAAAAACGTATTTTTGCGTTAGATCGAGACTATCAAACACTGACGCAACAAGTCAGCTCACTTAAAGATCGCAGCAATCGAGACTGGTTTATTGTCGGCGCCGGAGTATTAATCGCCGGTGTCGCTCTCGGCTTAATTTTACCAAAGCTGAGATTTCGCAGAAGATCGAGATGGACCTCGTCAGGCTCCAGCCTTTGACTCATAGGCGAAAGCTATTTATTAAAAATACCCTATACAATTTTTGCCTCACCCTTTACCCTCTAACTGACTCACATCTCGTACCGCACCACGAGAGGCGCTTGTCGTCATGGCGGCATAGGCACGCAATGCGGCACTGACCTGCCGCTGACGATTTTGTGGTTGCCAGGCCATCGCGCCTTTAGCTTCCATTGCTTGCCGGCGAATCGCCAAGTCGGCATCTGACAACCGGACTCGAATGGCTCTATCGGGAATATTAATTTCAATCACATCGCCCTCTTCCACTAAGGCAATGGCTCCCCCTTCAGCAGCCTCAGGCGAAACATGCCCAATAGATAAACCGGAAGTCCCCCCAGAAAAACGCCCATCGGTAATCAAAGCACAGACCTTGCCCAATCCCTTGGATTTCAAATAAGTCGTTGGGTAGAGCATTTCCTGCATTCCCGGCCCGCCACGCGGACCTTCATAGCGGATAATTACCACATCTCCAGCTTGCACCTTGTCGTGTAAAATCGCATCCACGGCAGTATCCTGACTTTCAAATAGTCTAGCTTGCCCAGAAAAAACAAGATTTTCATCATCCACACCGGCCGTTTTAACCACGCAGCCTTCTACTGCGATGTTGCCAAACAGCACGGCTAAACCGCCTTCTTTACTATAAGCATGAGCCATATCCCGAATACAGCCCTTCTCACGATCTAAATCAAGGCTGTCCCAGCGCTTGCTTTGACTGAATGCTTCTTGCGTTGGCACATTACCAGGCGCGGCTTTAAAAAATTGTTCAATCTGCGTCATTTCTGAATAACGCGCATCCCATTTCGTCAAAGCATCACTTAGGCTTGGCGCATGCACCATATTAACGTCACGATTTAGCAAGCCACCGCGATCCAACTCGCCCAAAATACCCATCACCCCACCGGCACGATGCACATCTTCCATATGGTAGAGCGGAGTTGAGGGTGCAACCTTACACAACTGGGGCACCTTACGAGACAGTTTATCAATATTGGCGACGGTAAAGTCCACTCCGGCCTCTTCTGCTGCAGCCAATAAATGCAAAATCGTATTGGTCGACCCCCCCATCGCAATATCCAGACACATCGCATTTTCAAAGGCAGGTAAAGTCGCAATATTGCGCGGCAATACAGACTCATCACCTTGTTCATAATAGCGCTTAGCTAAACTAACGATCAAACGTCCGGCACTCAAAAACAGCGCCTTCCGATCTGCATGCGTAGCTAACATTGAGCCATTACCGGGCAAAGATAAACCCAGCACTTCCGTCAAACAATTCATTGAATTAGCAGTAAACATACCCGAACACGAGCCACATGTTGGGCAGGCTGAGCGCTCCATTATCGCGACATCTTCATCGCTCTTACTTGAATCCGCCCCAGCAATCATGGCGTCGACTAAATCTAAATGGACCTCTTTCCCATTAATAATAGCCTTACCGGATTCCATAGGGCCACCCGAAACAAAAACCACCGGAATATTCAAACGCAAGGCCGCATTCAACATGCCTGGCGTAATTTTATCGCAATTGGAAATACAAACTATAGCATCGGCACAGTGGGCATTAACCATGTACTCCACCGAGTCTGCAATCAATTCTCGTGAGGGCAAAGAATACAACATGCCATCATGTCCCATCGCAATACCATCATCTACGGCAATAGTATTAAATTCTTTCGCCACCCCCCCGGCAGCCTCAATTTCACGCGCAACCAACTGCCCCATATCTTTCAGATGTACATGCCCTGGCACAAACTGAGTAAATGAATTCGCCACCGCAATAATCGGCTTGGTAAAATCTTCGTCTTTCATTCCTGTCGCACGCCACAGCGCGCGTGCGCCAGCCATATTGCGACCACGGGTAGAAGTACGTGAACGATACTCAGGCATAACTAAACCCTCTTAAAAATACTTTAAACCTAGAAAACTCAGCTGGGCGCGAAAAAGGAGTGCCATATATTGATGTGCATAGTGAATTCAAAAACCGCGAGGTCACCTTATTGGTGATGAGCACGCTTTTGAATTTGCTAGATACATCAAGAGATTGTGCGAACTTTCGTGATCCAACTGTTTTTTTTAGGTTAAACCATAGGCTATTTACTATTTAAAAGTTGACACCTAAATGCCTCACCATAATTATTTTAACTCAATTTATACAGGATTTTTCGCGTAAATCAAAGCGCAGCGAAACAAGCATAATGTGCTATGTGACTGGAGCTGCAACGCGGAGCCACTTAAAAAAGACAAGGGAGTTATTAAAATAATTATGCATTATTATTTACAACGGCGACTTTTTTGCGTGCGCCCCTGCCGCCCTTAAATTTTGTAGTTGTGCCAATTGTTTCGCCTGGTAGCGTGCCAGATTTTTTGCGACAAAAAAGATGCCTCGGAATTCCCCATCAATGGATTTGATTTCAATATAATAAGTTTTATCCGCATCAAAATCGAATTGATATTTTTTAGACATCCATTTTACATCCCACCGAGGACCCACTTCAGTTCGGTTTTTTAGTGTAATGGTATAGTCGTCACGAGGCACTAGATTCAGAACAACATACTCTCCTTTCTCTAAAGAGACCGCTTGCTCACCATTAAAGTCCACAATGAGTGCATTATCAGATATCCCCATGCGCCGCTCAGTTTGCGAGCGAATAAAATAGACTTTGGCAGCATCGCTTCCGGACTCAGCCAACAAAGGATGACGATCGAAGATTTTACTTGTGGAACAGCCGCTGAGCGCTAAGATAACAATCGGGAAAAAACAGACCAGATTACGCCGAATTTTTGTTCGCTGGTAAAAAGCAAAAAGAGCCGTAATATGCTTTATTTTTTGACAAAAACGACCTGCAACTACACCCCGCACCAACCCTCGCATCACTTGCCTCCTGCGGTACCCTGTTCTTCCAACACCAGACCTGCTTTTTTTGACCTAAAATAACATACTACCTAATCAATAGCGAAGAGACAGAGCAAGTAAAAGGAGAAAAAAGATTAGAAATCCGTTAAGATACTGGGTTCTAAGCCTTTTAATATAAGGTATTTAGCAGGAAGATTAATGATGTACCAATACGACGAACAGGATCAACAGCTCTTAAATGAGCGTGTCGCGCAATTTCGCGAGCAAACAAGTCGCTTCTTAAACGGTACGTTGGCCGATGACGCCTATCGTACATTACGCTTAATGAATGGCGTTTATATTCAAAAACTGGCTCCTATGCTGCGTGTCGCCGTGCCTTACGGTCTGTTATCCAGCGATCAACTACGTAAAATTGCCGAACTGGCACAACGATACGATAAAGGCTACGTACATTTTACTACTCGGCAAAATATTCAATTTAATTGGCCCGCACTTGAAAATATTCCCGATATTGCAGAAGGTCTTGCAACGGTACAAATGCACGCCATTCAAACCAGTGGCAACTGTATTCGCAACACCACCAGCGATCATTACGCAGGCATTGCCCCAGATGAAATCGAAGATCCTCGCCCCTATTGCGAAATAATTCGTCGCTGGTCTACTTTACACCCTGAATTTGCTTACTTACCTCGAAAATTCAAAATTGCTGTCAGTGGCGCAACAAGTGATCGAGCCGCCACTCAACTCCATGATATCGGTCTCTATATCAAGAAAAATGAGCAAGGTGATATTGGTTTTGAAGTCTTGGTCGGCGGAGGTTTGGGCCGTACCCCTATTATAGGTAAAACAATAAAATCTTTTCTTGATCAATACGATCTGCTCTCTTATCTTGAAGCGATTTTACGCGTCTACAACCAATATGGTAGGCGCGACAACATGTACAAATCGCGCATTAAAATCTTAGTTAAAAGTATGGGGGTAGAAGCATTTAGCCAGCAAGTTGAGGCTGAATGGGAACATCTGAAAAACTCTGATCTTAAGCTTGATAAGCAACAGATTGCACTGGCTAAAAGCCACTTCACTCCACCGGCATACAATACAAAACATAACGCTGCAAACTTGGCTCATGCTATGGCAAATAACTCTGATTTCGCCAACTGGGTTAAATACAATACTACCGAACATAAAAATGAGCATTACCAGGCCGTTACTATATCGCTCAAAGCACCTAATGTAGCTCCCGGAGACATCACCACGGCACAAATGGATTTTGTTGCGGATCTTGCCGATGAATTCAGCTTTGGTTTATTACGCTCCACGCACAGACAAAACCTTATTTTGGGTGATGTGTCCAAAGATCAGCTACATGCGTTATGGTCAAAGTTGAAAGAACAAAACCTGGCTACAGCCAACATTGGTATGTTGACCGATACGATATGCTGCCCTGGCCTGGAATTTTGCAGTTTAGCCAACGCCTCTACCATTCCCTTAGCGGAAGAGCTTAACGAACGTTTCAATGACCTTGATTACCTCTATGACCTTGGCTCGATCAATCTCAACATTTCGGGCTGCATGAATGCCTGCGGACACCAGGATGTGGGTCATATAGGTATCCTGGGCGTTGATAAAAAAGGCGTAGAGTGGTACCAGATTACCTTAGGCGGCTCATCCTGCAATGAGGCTTATCTCGGCGATCGTCTTGGCCGCGCTATCGCAAAAAATCAACTAATCAACAGCATAGAACAAATAATACAGGTTTATGTCGCAGAACGAACGGCAGAGGAAAACTTCCTTGAGACTTATCGCCGTATTGGCATAACCCCCTTTAAGGAGAAGGTCTATGCAAATAATTAAAGACCATAAAGTGGTCAATGATCAATGGCAATACCTTGCCGAAAAGTCTGACACATCAATGTTTCCTGATGGCAATATTATTGTCACACTCAAAACTTGGAAAACCGCTAAAGAGCGCTTGATTACACGCCAATCCAAGCTGGGCATTAAACTCAACAGCGATGAGTTACTACCTGAAATTGTAGACGATTTGGACTGTTTTGAGCTTATTTCATTAGATTTCACACCTTACAAAGATGGCCGCCATTTCAGCACCGCCCGGCTGTTAAGAGAACGATACAACTATAAAGGTGAAATACGAGCGACAGGAGAAGTACTTCGCGACCAGCTCTTATATATGCAAAGAGTAGGGTTTAATGCTTTTGAACTGGACTCCAGCCAAGACCTCAATGCAGCACTCACTGCATTTGACGAGTTCAGCACGGCCTATCAGCCTACGGCCAACCCACATTCACCTTTTTATCAAAGAAAATAACTTAACTCATTAAAATAATTGGATTTAAACCTTAAGGAGAAATATTAACATGTCTGCTAAACATCCTGTTATTGCAGTCACTGGCTCGTCCGGTGCGGGTACAACAACGGTAAAAAATGCCTTTGAACATCTTTTCCGCCGAGAAAGCATAAAACCTGCGGTTGTTGAAGGAGACAGCTTCCATCGCTTCGACCGTAAAAGCATGAAGACCGCCGTTGAAAAAGCACGTCAAGAAGGCCGTACATTGAGCCATTTTGGTGCTGAAGGTAACCATTTTAATAAAATTGCCGAACTTTTTCAGACGTATGGTGAAACGGGCAGCGGCAAAGTCCGTAAATATCTACATAATCACGATGAAGCAAAACCATATAGCCAAGAGCCGGGTACATTCACGCCTTGGGAAGACATTAGCTCAGACTCTGACCTCCTCTTCTATGAAGGGCTACATGGCGGCGTCATCACTGCTGATGCCAATGCCGCAAAACATGTCGATCTGCTGGTTGGCGTCGTTCCCATTGTTAATTTGGAATGGATCCAGAAAATTCATCGTGACACAGCGGAACGCGGCTACTCAGCGGATGCCGTAACGGATACGATATTGCGACGCATGCCTGATTATGTTCAATACATCACGCCCCAGTTTTCACGTACTCATATTAACTTCCAGCGCGTCCCTATAGTGGATACCTCGAACCCCTTTATTGCCCGCGACATACCCACACCCGACGAAAGCTTTATTATCATTCGCTTCCGGTACCCTCAGCAACATGACTTTTCTTATTATTTGCAAATGCTACTCGGCTCCTGGATGTCTCGTCCCAACACGCTGGTTATTCCAGGCAGTAAAATGGGCATGGCTATGGAAATCATCCTTGAACCCATCATTCACGACCTTATGGAGAAAAAGCGCTCATAATTAGGAAAAGCTGTCCAAAAATAACGACCATAGCGAAAAAAACCTGATTGAGTCAAGGTTTTCGATTATTTAAAGCGAATAGTGAGTCTACTTAACGAAAATAATCGAGAAATCTCACTCATCAGGCTTAACCCCCATTTCTCACGAGGACGCGCGAAAATCGCGCAAGAGATTGTTTTCACACTGGGTATTGTGAGCGAGCAAAATAACTGTGTCTATTTACTGGCAAACAAGATTCACCGCGGAAACAATAAACTAGCGAGCTTGTGTGAATCTGGTGAGAAATGGGGATTAGTTCAGAGTATGAGCGCATGGATGGGTATTAAGATATTAGGCCAAGGCAAGACACCACTGCCAGGATCGGCCTATTCTCGGACAGCTTCCTATTTAGACCTGAATTAATGTAGGTTCAACAGCAGAACAAGCGCTTCTAAACCGCCGACTTCTAAAGTGTCTCTAATTTTCAACATTGTAACGACAGACCTTTTAAGGCTATTATTTGCAATGAAAATTACGCCCAAATCACGGGTTAAACTGTTTTCTCAATAGGCGACTCGAGAATAGAACATCGTTCGAACAGCCTTTTTTTGATGACTACAGTATATAGTGCTATGAACCGATAGTACCGTGAACACTCTTAACCCTATATCGAAGCACACCGTGATGTACTAACATAATAATGGATTATCTAAACTTTACAACTCACCTCCGACGCAACCTGCTCATACTCTCCATTACTTTATGGATAATGAGCCTGGCATCGTCCACATTGGCCAACGAACAAGGTAAACCCTTGTTTACCCCCTACTTTACAGAACTTGACGCTAAAGCCGCTAAACTTGTACAGGCCTCAATCAACCTCAATGCGGGACTCAATTTAATTGAACAACTCTTTTTCGGTGAGGAAATCAGCGACCCCTTAAACCAGAGCAACTACGATCATTTTGCAGCTCTGGCTGAAACTAAAGCTGCCATTTTAAGCAATCGTTTAAACAAAAAAGAAACCGGAATCTTGTATTTGCTGCTTTTAAGCGAGCTCTACCTTAACAATGGCATGCTCGATGAGGCATTCCGCAACCTCCAACTGATACCTAGAAAGAAAAAAATAGCTCACACGCTTGACCAATTGTTTTTCGAAACCGCCAAACGCTATTTTCGTAAAACGCAATATTCACAAGCAATAAAAGCTTTCGAGGCGGTGGGTAACTCCCTAAATAATGAAGAAGAAAAAGAGCGCAAAGCCACGCTCGGTCTTGCTTATGTGAATATGAACAAACTCGATACCGCCGCACAACTGTTTGAGAAACTAAAAGATCGCTCAGACTGGGGAACCTACGGACGATATAATCTTGGTATAAGCTTGATCCATCAAGGAAAAATAGAAAAAGGGGTCATTGAACTTAACAAAGTCGGCCGCCATAATTTTATCTCTGAAGAAATGAAAGCTTTGAAAGATCGCGCCAATGTTGCATTAGGCTATCTCTTCATCCGCCAGCAAGAGCCGGAAACAGCCAAGCTCTACCTCCAGAGAGTCAGATTAGAAAGCCTCTATGCCAATCAAGCATTACTCGGTATCGCCTGGGCCAACACTCTGTCCAATAACTACAACCAGGCATTAGCATCCCTGTTCGAATTACATGAACGTTCGGCTGCATCCCCCGCCGTACTTGAAGCCTTTTTAGCAGTGCCACACACCTTGACACGAATGACGGCAGATAAACAAGCGCTACGCTTTTATGAGCTCGCTATAAAATTCTATACAAAGTTAATTACCAAAATAGAACAAACCCAACGTTCACTTACAAATCAACAATTCATAGAAAAACTGATTGCCAGCGAAGAAAGCGGTTACCTCCACTTAATCAAACAAACTGATCAGAATTCAGATCCCGCGCTACAGAGCCGAATACTTGACGTTATTTCTCAACATCGATTCCAGGCAACCCTGGCTAATATAAAAAATATGATGTCAATACAACCCCGATTTGACAATTGGATTGAACGTTCTCAGAACTTTAACTCCAGCATCGCACTCTATGACCCCAATAGCAGTTTGCTTCGAGCTATCATTCCCGGGGAAAACAATACCACTGAGTTCGTTAATATGCAGGATATCGCAGACCGCTCCAAAGTCTTATCAACTGATATCAATCAGGCCATAGAAGAAAACAAAGCCTATCTAGCCTCCCTACTTGACAATAAATTAAATCAAGAATCGCGTCGATTAAAGCGTTATTTGAATCAGAGTCAATTTGCTCTCGCTCAGGCCTACGACAAAATTATAACTCAAGGAACAGCTCGTTGAACATCGGACAGAAAAGCTTTTGCTTCTTGCTCGCACTCGCAACCAGCGCCTGCTCACTCACACCAAAAGATTCTGCTCCCACAATCAAGAGCATTGAAAAACGGACGATCACCCTGGAACAAGTTGAAAAAATCAATCCAACAGAAACACCAACCACGATCCAGGCTAACCCGGCTAAAGCAAAAGAAAGCTATCAAACGTTACTTGAAAACACCAGCGATGAGGCACTTAAACGACGCGCAATGCAACGAATTGCTGACCTTGAATTATTGGAAAATGATGCACCCCAGGACGAAACAACACCGGAAACAACAGCAAGCGACGACGATGCAAAATACCATAAAGCCATTACACTGTACCAAAATATCCTCCGCTCTTTTCCCGATAAAGGAGACAATGATCGCATCCTTTACCAGATGTCTCGCGCCTATGAACAGCTCGGAGAAATCGAAAAATCGCTGGACACACTCACTAAGCTGATTACAACATATCCCGATACTGAATTCTATGATGAAGCACAATTTCGTCGTGGTGAATTATTTTTTACTTTTCAAGAATTCGAGAACGCCGAAGATGCCTATAAAAAAGCGCTGCGAGAACAACAAAACTCACCGTTTTTCGAACGAGCAACCTATAAATTAGCTTGGTCTCTTTACAAGCAAAATCGACACGACGAAGCACTGCCTCCTTTTATTGCACTGGTAGACTACCAGCTTGCAGATCACCGTTTGAGTGATGATCTCAATGATTACGAGTTTTTGAGCCAAGGAGATAGAGAATTACTTCTTGATGCTTTTCGAGTGATCAGTATTTCTTTCTCTGAACTTGATGGCACCGCAACACTGATAAAATATTTTGCTAATCGGCAAGCACCCAACTACGAATTTTTAATGTATCGCTCTCTGGGTGACTTGTTTCTCAGCCAGGAAAGATACCTGGATGCGGCAGAAGCCTACCTCGCTTTTGGCGCAATAAGACCGTCACACCCCCAAAGCCTTGTACTCACCATCGAGGCCATAGAACTTTATCAAACTAAAGGATTCACTGAACAGGTGCTAAAAACAAAAAAAGAACTGGTCAGTCGTCACAGTAAATATGCTATTTTCTGGCAAAATAACACCCATCACGGCTATAATGATTATTTAATCCGCAGCGATAGCGAATTAAATAAACGTATCATAAAATATGTTGCTGATACGATAGAAGAATTAGGTCGCTATCACCATGCCCTCGCACAAAGAAACAAAAACCCGGCCGATTATGCAGAAGCCATTCATTGGTATCAGACTTTTTCTCGCTCTTTTTTACAACATAAAAAAACACCTGAAATTAACTTTCTACTGGGCGAAGCATTATTCGAAGACCAGCAATACAGCGAAGCCATTCGTGAATATGAAAAAACCGCTTACAACTACACTCGTCACAAGCTAGGTGCTGAAGCAGGTTATGCCGCTTTGTTAGCCTACGAAGCACAATTAAAACTTTTAGGTAATGATGATGAAAGCGACAGCGATTTTTGGGAAAAATTATCCATTCAAAGCGCCCAACGATTCACAAAACTCTACCCCAACGACCCCAGAACCGCATCGGTTTTGATTAGTGTTGTGAATACATTATTTGAGAAAAAACAATATAAACAAGCAACGATATTTGCCCAACGCATACTCACCGTAGCACCGGCTTCAGATACCAAATCTCATCGCCAGGCTCTGTTAGTGCTTGCACACTCCGCCTTTGAAGAAGCACGTTTTGCCGAAGCGGAAGAAATGTACAGCAAAGCAATCAAACTAACCGAGGAAAATGACGAGAGCCAAGCCGCACTGTACGATCGTCTTGCCGCTTCAATCTACAAACAAGCAGAACACTTACGGGAACAAGGCAGTATAGACGCATCAACACAAGATTTTTTGCGCATTACCAC
This sequence comes from Gammaproteobacteria bacterium, assembly GCA_013151745.1. Lineage (GTDB taxonomy): Bacteria > Pseudomonadota > Gammaproteobacteria > JAADHS01 > JAADHS01 > JAADHS01. Next base: position 13,121 of record JAADHS010000130.1, read on the forward strand.
CCTTGCGCCCAATACCCGTATTGCGATAGCCGCAGAATATGACGCCGCAAGCAACTACCTTAACCAAAAAAACTGGACAGCCGCCATTCCGCTCCTGGAAAACTTTAAAAATAGCTATCCCCAGCATAAATTATATAACGAAGTCATCAATAATCTTGCTTTAGCATATCTTGAATCAAAATCATGGGTGCAGGCAGCTGAACATATTGAAATCATGAGCACCCAAGAGTCTGACGAAAACACTAAACGAGATGCGCTATGGCAGACTGCGGAGCTATACACCAAGGGCAAAGTCTATGAGCGCGCGCTCCAGCAATATCGTCAATACGACACATTATATGCTGATACACTACCTGCAAAAATTGAAACAAAAATTCAAATGATAGATTTATACAATAAATTGGGGCGCCCTAATGAAACGCAAAAAATCAATAGGCAAATTGTGACCCTTGTTAACCCAGACGAAACAAATTACAACGATGAAATCCGTTCAATTGCCGCCACCGCAGCACTCGCACTTGCAACTCCTGTTCACGATACTTTCACACAAACACATATTCGAGCACCGCTAAAGCAAACCATAAATGAAAAGAAAAAAGCCATGAAAGCTGTGTTAAAGGCATTCAACACCGCTGCCGAATATAATATTGCCGAAATCACAACTGCATCTACGTTCCATACCGGAGACATCTATTATCAATTTAGTCAGGAGTTGCTCGATTCAGAACGACCAACAGGACTTTCAGAGGAAGCATTAGAACAATACGAGCTGATATTAGAGGACCAAGCATATCCATTTGAAGAAAAGGCTATTGAAATTCATTTGTCCAATACCGACCGCATCACTGCAAACTTGTATGACCAATGGATAAAAAACAGTTTTTCTGCCCTTGCGAAACTGCTGCCTGCCCGGTTTGGCAAAATAGAAACTGCCGAAGAAACCATATTAAGCATTCAATAATGCTCAACACGATCTGCCAATATGAATATACATAACACATTAATAAAAAACATATCACTTCTGTTTCGCTACCAACACTTTAGCGTATTATGTGCTGCCATCATCCTGAGTTCTATCTTGGCCGGATGCAGCACAACAACAAAAACGGACAATACTAAAAACAATACCATCACCTTAACAGGTGACTCCAGCATAGATGCCCCATTCACCAAAGCGCTGTCGATGATAAAAAACAGTCAATTCGATAGCGCCGAAACACTGTTACTTGACCTTACACGGTCTCAAGCACAACTTACCGGACCCCATGCTAACCTGGGCATTGTTCACTATAAAAAAGGGGAATACAAAAAAGCCGAGGCTCGTTTTCGTACGGTACTTAAACTCGCACCAAATAACACTATCGCCTATAATTACCTAGGTATGACGCTAAGACAGCTAGGCCGCTTCGAAGAAGCACAGCAAGCTTATAAAAGTGCAATAGTAACTGACCCCGATTATAGTTATGCCCACTTGAATTTAGGTATACTCTATGACCTGTATATGAAAGAACCCGCTAATGCACTGGTTCATTACCAACAATACCAGACTCTCTTAGAGTCGGAAGACAAAAAAGTCAGCCTCTGGATAAAAGACCTCAAGCATCAAACCGAGTTGGCTGAAAAAAAGAGTAAAGAGGGCGCATCATGAAACCGTTAATAGTTCTATGCAGCATTATCGTATCATGGAGCGTGCCGGTCTTCGCTCAACAAGAGTTTGATCTGGAAGGTGCGAGAATTTTTAGTAATAAAGAGCTGCCCAATATTACTTATATCGTCCCGTGGAAGGATGAAAAACTCGATAAAATTGAAATCCAACCGATTGGCAATTTATTTGAAGAAGCTTTAAAACCGGTCGACAGGGAAGTGTTCAAACGTGAGGTGGAACTATTTCAACTCTTACAGGATACACCCTGAAACAAAAAACAGACTTTAATTTTAACAAAGAAACAAAACATTCGTCACATGAGGCAAGGAGATTGGTATGGAGTTTGAATCTGTAATCCGTTTTTTTCAGAGCGGCGGATTGTTTATGTACCCCATCGTAGTAGTATTAGCATTAGGGACAGCAATCGCACTAGAACGTTATATCGTTCTCACTCTGGCACGGTCAACAAACCGTCGTACTTGGAATAGTTTGTTACCTATATTAACTGAAGGAAACTATCAGCAGGCCTACAATATCACCTCCAAATCCAAGGCCGATGTTGCAAAAATATTAACATATGGACTGTCCCGGCTGGGCACAAGTAATCGTTTAGAGGATGTTGAGGCCGCAATGGAAGAAGGATTGATGGAAATCACGCCAAAACTGGAAAAACGAACACACTATCTGGCAACATTTGCTAATATCGCAACGCTGCTCGGGCTGTTGGGCACGATTATGGGACTGATATCGGCATTTACTGCCGTCGCGGCAGCTGACCCTACAGAAAAAGCAGATTTGTTATCCGCCAGTATATCGGTTGCAATGAATACCACAGCATTTGGTCTCATTGTCGCTATTCCATTATTACTTATTTATACCGTATTGCAAACCAAGACAACTGAACTGGTTGATAATCTCGAAATGGCTTCGGTTCGTTTTAATAACCTGATACGTCAGCATCGTATCAAAACGGGCGCTAAAAAATGAGAAACCGCCGACTGCGCCGGTCGCTACTGACAGAACCTGAACTCAACATTACCGCCTTTTTAAATTTGATGGTCATTTTGATTCCGTTTTTGCTTATTAGCGCCGTTTTTTCCAGAGTCACCATCCTGGATATGCATATTCCGCCGGCAATTGAGACCTCGGATCAACCAGCACAAGAAAAAAACGAAGAACCGCCTCTACAAATCAATGTTGTTATCCGTAAAAATAATATTGCCATTACAAGTAATAAACAAGGTCTGATCCAGCGCTTTCAAAAAGTGGATGGCTCGTATGATTACCCAGCCATTTCTGAACTGCTACAAAATATGAAAGACAAAGTACCGGAGCATAACAGCGCAAATATTTTGCTTGAAGCAGATATCCCGTATGAAATATTAATTCAGGCCATGGATGTCGTCCGTATCGTTGAAGTAAAACAAGATGGCTTAAGAGTTCAAGCGGCGTTATTTCCCGAAGTCTCTATCGGCGATGCCCCCCAAATTGAAACAAACAAATAATCCACAAGGACATCGCAGGATAAACTATGAAGTTGTCTCGTAGAGCAAAACGCATGGAGCGACACCATAAACGCTCCAAACGTATTCCAGGATTAAACCTGGTGTCGCTAATGGATATTTTTACAATTCTTGTTTTTTTTCTCTTGGTCAGCTCTGGCGAAGCTCAAAAATTGCCCAACAACAATGCCATTAAACTTCCAGAATCTATTGCTATGGAAAAACCTCGCGAGTCACTGGTTATCTTGGTTACCCGTGAAGACGTTATTATCTCAGGTGAGGTGGTCGCCTCTGTATTTGACATTCTGGCCTCTGAAGAGGATGTCATACCTGCGATTACAGACGCACTAGAACGTGTTAACAGCAGCACTATTCGCACGGCAAGCAACAGCACAGAGGGTCAAGCGAGTGAACGGGAAGCCACCATTATGGGTGATAGAGACATCCCCTACAAACTACTTAAAAAAATTATGGCCTCATGTACCGCTGCGAACTACAACCACATCTCTTTAGCCGTAGTTAAAAAAACAAATTTGGAAGGCTAATCAAGTGACGGCTAAACAACAATCCCGAATGGAATGGACCAGTCGCATTACGGAAGATAAATCTTTTATCCGTATCAGCGTTATCACTATTTTTATATTCGTCGTACTCAGCATCGCTATCCCGCTTATTAATATACCGCCTATAGAAAAATCCGAAGTAAAACCGGTACCACAACGTTTCGCTAAACTGATTCTTGAAAAGAAAAAGAAAATAGAAAAACCCAAGAAAAAAGAACTCAGCGAAGCAGAAAAAGCAGCGCTCCAAAAAGCCGAAGAACAACGTCGTAAACGGCTAGAAGAAGAACGAAAAAAACGGGAAGCTGAGCGTAAAAAACGAGAAAAAGAGTTAAAGAAACAACGTGAGGAAGAGCGTAAAAAAGCTGAAGCTGAGCGTAAAAAGCGTGAAGCTGAACTCAAGAAAAAACGTGAAGAAGACCGTAAGAAAACTGAAGCTGAACGTAAAAAGCAGGACGCTGAACAACAGAAAAAACGCGAAGAAGATAGAAAAAAGGCAGAAGCTGAACGCCAACGCCAAGCAGTCGCACGTCAAAAAGCCGAGACTGAACGTCAACGCCAAGAAGTCGCACGTCAAAAAGCCGAGGCTGAACGTCAACGCCAAGAAGCCGCGCGTCAAAAAGCCGAGGCTGAACGTCAACGCCAGGAAGCCGTTCGTCGTCGTGCTGAAGCAGAAAGACAGCGAATAGCAGCAGAAAAACGACGCGTTGCTGCAGAAAAAGAAAAAGGGGAAGCACTCGCTGCCAGCCTTTTTGGCGACCTTGCCGAATTACCCAATGAGCCAGCAACAAGCACATCAGGAAATAATGCTTTAATTGCTAAAAAAGAGCGTGATGCCTCCTCAACAACGCGGTCTAATCCCAACGTACTAACAAGTAAAACAGCGGGCGCGCTCCGGGGTTCAGGTGGCATAGATTCAGGTCAAATGGCGCAACTTAATGTCGGTGCAGGCATTGATGCGACACTGGCGGGTCGATCCACAACAATTCTGGAAGAAGTCGATCTTGGTGTACTGGATGGTAGTGATATTGATGTCGATGCCACTGTGACAGCAGACGGCCAACCGACACGCTCCAAGCGTGAATTAAATATGGCGCTTGAGCGCAAGAAAGGTCGAATTTACAAAATTTATCAGCGAGCGTTACGCAAAGACCCCACTTTAGGAGGCAAAGTCGTCGTCAAACTTACCATTTTGCCATCAGGAGTAGTCGAATCAGTTGACATCGTATCAAGCGACATTAATGTCGCCTCTTTCCTGAGTAAACTAAGAACGTTAATTAAAGGGATCAAATTTGAGAGCAAGGATGTCCCAACTGTAGTCGTTAATTACCCCATCGATTTTGGTGCACTTTAAAAATCAAAATCAATGAAATCAGCGCTCATAGTGGAAACAATAAACTAGCGAGATCGTGTGGATCCTGAGAAAAATGCGGGCTAGTACATCGCCAAGGCCATTTTGACGGTGTACTAGATGTTAAATTGTACAGCACCTCAATTCAGGTGAGTTTTTTTATTCAACATTTTGAATTTGCTCACGTATTTGTTCTATCAGCACTTTGCTATCGACTGATATAGAGGTTGTTTTGGTGCTAACCGATTTAGCGCCCAGGGTATTAGCCTCTCTATTACACTCTTGCAGTAAAAAATCGAGCCGCCGACCCACGGCACCGCCTTGCTTTAGAACTCGACGTATTTCTGTAATATGGATTGCCAATCGATCCAACTCTTCGTCTACATCCATTTTTTGCGCCAACAACGCCACTTCTTGCTCTAAACGTTGCGTATCGAGCGACAAATCAAGCTCCTTGATTTTTGCTTTTACACGATCTCGATGTGCCACCAGAATCTCCGGTAGGATATTCTTAGCTTCAAGCATCAGCGCATCGATGCCATCACAACGCTGCAATACCGCCTCTTTTAGTTTTTCACCTTCTCTTTGCCTGACAACAACAACCTCATCAAGTGCACGTTCAAGTAAATTTAAAACAAGATACGCCAGTTCATCACAATCTTGTTCTGCTGGCTTAATCACCCCCGGCCATTGCAACAGTTCCAAAGCATTAACATGTTGGGCACTGCCTAATATCCCATTAATTTCTTTAAGCAAAGTACTTAACCGAGAAACCAGATCATGGTTTAAATGAAGCTGACCCGCAGCGGTATGAGCAGACTGAAAACGCAACGTACAATCCACCTTACCACGCGATAAACGCGCCATAATACGGGCGCGTACTTTGCTTTCCAGACTTCTATATTCATCGGGTAGCCGTACACTGACATCAAGAAAACGATGATTTACCGTCCTGATATCCCAACTCATGCTACCCAGCTCGCCATCGTCTACACTACGAGCCGATGATGTTAAACTACAAATCATATCCATTACCCCACAAGATTCACTAAAATTCAAAGGATTATAGTTCTTCAGCCTAAGAGCCTGTAAATAAATAACTTAGTATTCTGCGCTGGCTAGAGTTTCGTCATCGCTATCGGCATCCTTGCCTAACGCGAACTTAGTCCATCCCTGGGACCTCTCCTAGGTGCTCAAAGGTGCTCATACTCGTTGTATGTAAGCCTTTGAGCAGCACCGGAGACGGAATGATGGACAAGTAGAATGTTAAGTTATTTATTTACAGTCCCTCAGCACGGTATAATGGCCGCTTTTCTTTAAAATATAGAGGCTAAACAATATGCGTCCTAGCGGTAGATCCACAGACGAACTGCGCCCCGTCACCATCACACGCAATTATACCAAACACGCGGAAGGTTCCGTACTGATTGAATTTGGAGATACCCAAGTCATTTGCAATGCCAGCATCGAAAACGGAGTGCCTCGTTTTTTAAAAGGCTCAGGCAAAGGCTGGGTTACCGCAGAATACGGAATGTTACCACGCTCCACCGGTTCGCGAATGCGTCGCGAAGCGAACCAAGGCAAGCAAAGCGGCAGAACCATGGAAATTCAACGCCTGATTGGTCGCTCCTTACGCGCTGTTGTGGATCAGGTTGCACTGGGTGAACGCACGATCACGGTAGATTGTGATGTCATCCAGGCTGACGGCGGCACGCGCACCGCCTCTATTACTGGCGCTTACGTGGCGATGGCGGACGCCATTAACAACTTAATCAAATCTAAAACACTCAGCAAAAACCCCATTTACGGACATGTTGCTTCCGTCTCCGTCGGCATCTATCAAGGCCATGCAGTCCTGGACCTGGATTACATTGAAGATTCTAACGCGGAAACAGACATGAATGTGGTGATGAATGATGCGGGGGCTTTTATTGAGATTCAGGGTACCGCTGAAGGTCACGCCTTTCATGCTAATGAACTCACCGCCATGCTGGATCTGGCCAGCGCAGGCATTAAAAATCTCGTGGCGAAACAACAAGCAGCATTGGATTAAATACCAATATGACTGCCAACCCTAAAATCGTTTTCGCCAGTGGCAACCCAGGAAAAATCAGGGAAATTAATACGGTGCTCGCCAATAGCGGACTGGCTGTTGTGCCTCAGTCTGACTACGACACCCCTGAAGTCGCCGAAACGGGGCTTAGCTTTGTTGAAAATGCGTTAATCAAGGCAAGACACGCGAGCCAGCATACCGGCCTGGCTGCCCTTGCGGACGATTCCGGGTTGGAAGTCGATGCGCTTCAAGGTGCGCCTGGCCTCTATTCTTCACGATACGCAGGGGCTAACGCGACCGATCAGCAAAACCTGGAAAAGCTACTTGCTGATTTACGCGATATTGATGAAACAGCGCGAACAGCACGGTTTCAATGTGTCATTGTTTATCTGCGTCATCAACACGATCCGACGCCCCTAATTTGCTCCGGAACCTGGGAAGGTCGTATTTTAGAATCGTCACGAGGCAGCAATGGCTTCGGTTACGATCCTGTTTTTTACGTCCCCACACATCAATGCGCCTCAGCAGAATTAAGTCCTGAAATCAAAAACACACTCAGCCATCGTGCCCAGGCTTTGCAATGCCTCAAGCATCAATTCGCACTACATTTAGGTATAAAATCACCATGAAAACACCGGAACTGCTTTCCCCTGCCGGCACGTTGAAAAACATGCGTTATGCCTTCGCCTATGGGGCTGATGCTGTTTATGCCGGTCAACCGCGTTATAGTTTGCGAGTGCGTAATAATAGTTTTACTCTGGAGAATTTACGGATCGGTATTGCCGAAGCCCATGCACAAAATCGTAAATTTTTTCTCGCCAGTAATATCCTACCCCACAATAGCAAGGTCAAAACCTACATTAAAGATATGACACCGGTGATCGCCTTAAAACCGGATGCCTTGATTATGGCAGATCCCGGTTTAATTATGTTGGTGAAAGAAAACTGGCCCGATATGCCGATTCACTTATCCGTTCAGGCAAATACAGTGAACTACGCAACGGTACGTTTCTGGCAAAGCATGGGCATCGAACGTATCATTCTCTCTCGAGAACTTTCTCTGGACGAAGTAGAAGAAATTCGCCAAGCCTGCCCAGATATCGAATTAGAAGTTTTTGTACATGGTTCTTTATGCATTGCCTACTCTGGACGCTGTTTATTATCGGGTTATTTTAATCATCGTGATCCGAATCAAGGCAGCTGTACCAACTCTTGCCGCTGGGATTATAAATTGAAACCCGCGATAAGCGATGAGAGCGGCGACATCAAGCTTGCATCACCCCAGCCTTCGCCAGAGAAAGAAGAAGCGGTTTACCTATTAGAAGAGGCCAACCGACCCGGCGAGCTGATGCCGATAGAAGAAGACGAGCATGGCACCTATATTCTGAATTCGAAAGACCTGCGTGCGGTAGAACATATCGAAAGACTGGTTCATATCGGTGTGGACTGTTTGAAAATAGAGGGTCGCACCAAGTCTCATTATTATACGGCGAGAACAGCACAGGCTTATCGTCAAGCGATTGATGACGCGGTCAATGGACGACCATTTGAGCCTCGGTTATTAGGCGTATTGGAAAACTTGGCTAACCGCGGGTATACCGATGGTTTTTTCAAACGTCACCATAGCCATGAATATCAGAACTATATCAAAGCGAACTCGACCAGTTTGCAACAACAGTTCGTCGGTGAAATTGAAGACATTAACCCGACAACAGGCAAAGCAAAAATTAATGTGAAGAATCGCTTCATGGTGGGCAGTGCACTTGAACTCATCTCTCCCCAGGGCAATCAAACTTTCACGGTCACTCAGATTACCGATGAACACGGCGTTGAACGGGAAGTCGCACCCGGCTCGGGTTACATTGTCTGGATTCCTGTACCTGAAGGTGCAGCAACAACACATTTGCTAGCAAGAAATCTGCCGATGAATAAAAATAGTGATGAAAACGTGCCCGCTGCAAAAAAACTCAGCTTATAACGATGGCCGTTATTCAGCAATTCCAAGCCACCCCACCCTTGTCGCTTTACATTCATATTCCATGGTGCATTCGAAAATGTCCCTACTGCGATTTTAATTCGCACGAAAAAAAACAAGCCATTGATGAAGGCCAGTACTTACAGGCATTGACCGCCGACTTAGAGCAAAATTTACCCCTGGTCTGGGGACGTACCGTGCGCTCCATTTTTATCGGTGGCGGCACCCCCAGCTTATTAAGCCCTGAATTTTACGACCAGCTTTTCTCCAACATCCGCGCCCGCCTGGCCGTGATCCCCAACGCTGAAATCACTCTGGAAGCCAACCCCGGGGCAACTGACGCCAGCAAACTGCTGGATTTTCGCGACATAGGTATTAATCGACTGTCTATTGGCGTGCAAAGTTTTGCTGACGACCTGCTGACCAAGTTAGGACGCATTCATAGCGCTACCGAGGCGATTAAAACTATTGAGGCGGCTCACGATGCCGGATTTGCCGCCATCAACACGGATTTAATGTTTGGCTTGCCTGGGCAAACCGAAAAACAAGCCCGTCACGATATCGCCACGGCACTGTCTCTTGAACCTACGCATCTCTCTTATTACGAATTGACGCTGGAACCTAACACGGCCTTTTACCACAATCCACCACGTTTACCCGACGAAAATAAAATGGCTCTCATTCAACAGCAAGGCTTAACCTTGTTGCAGCAAAACGGCTATGCGCAATATGAAGTCTCCGCTTTCGCCAAGCCACAACAGCAATGCCAACACAATATTAATTATTGGCAGTTTGGCGATTACCTTGGCATTGGTGCTGGCGCACACGGCAAACTCACCCAGGGTGCTGAACAATCTGTCTATCGAACGACTAAACCCAGATTGCCTAAAAACTATATTGCTGCGCCCTCTTACTTAGATAGTTACAATAAAGTCGCGGCGAAAGACCTCCCTCTGGAATTTGCAATGAATGCCTTTCGACTCAATCAAGGCTTCGCGCCTCAGTTATTTGCCGAACGTACCGGACTAGCCCTCAACACCATTGAAGAACCATTAAAAAAAGCCGAAGAGCAAGGGCTGATTGAGTGGGATATCCAGTTTATTCGGCCAACTGAATCAGGTAAAACGTATCTCAATGATTTGCTTTCGTTGTTTATGCCCAATAGTAAATAAGAATGATATAGTGAGGTATTAAGAATAAAAATATTTTTCTGGTACGGCATAAGCTCTCAAATAAAAAATGATACTTAAATTTACTAAAATGCATGGTTTAGGCAATGACTTTGTGGTTTTTGATGGAACTCAACAACCCATTCGACTTTCCCCTGAGCAGTACCAATTCATTGCCAACCGTCACTTTGGAATAGGCTGTGATCAAATCTTGCTGATAGAGAAAAGTAATAACCCACAAGCTGACTTTCGTTATCGTATCTTTAATGCGGATGGTGGGGAAGTTGAACAATGCGGCAATGGCATACGCTGTTTTGCACGATATGTCATAGATAAAAAACTGACTCGTAAAACAACCATTGCCGTTACCACTCGATCTGGCATTGTCTACCCGCGGTTAGAAGGAAATGGTGAAGTCACTGTAAATATGGGCATTCCAGAATTTGAACCACGACGTATTCCGTTCCTGGCGGAAAACAAATCTGTTGATTATTTGTTACACATTGGCAATCAACACATCAATATTGGCGCTGTCTCTGTCGGCAACCCACACGCGATATTACTGGTGGATGACCTGGATAGTGCCCCTGTCGCGAAATTGGGTGCGCTTATCGAGCAAGACAAACACTTTCCAAACAAAGTTAATGTGGGATTTATGCAAGTGATCAATAGTGACCACATTCGCCTTCGTGTTTATGAAAGAGGCGTAGGTGAAACCCTGGCCTGCGGAACCGGCGCCTGTGCCGCAGTCGTTGTCGGTCGCCAGCAAGGTCTGATTAATGATAAAGTAACCGTACAATTGCCAGGTGGAAACTTGTTTATCTACTGGCCGGGAAATGGTCGCCCTGTCTGGATGACCGGCCCCGCGTCCTATGTATACGAAGGAAGCATTACATTATGACACAACAGCAAAAATCAACGAGTCAATCAAATGTTTATGATGAGCAGGCGGTTGCTCAATTCTTACAGAACAACCCTGATTTTTTTAACAAAAACTCCGCCTTACTCGAACAACTACAACTACCTCATCACACTGGCACCGCAGTGTCTCTTATTGAACGGCAGGTCTCCGTTTTGCAAGAGAAAAATACGCTCCTGACGAACCAACTACGTGAACTTATTCATCACGCTCGTGAAAATGACCGGCTCAACAACAACATGCAAAACCTGACCATCGCATTGCTTGAATGCCGCAACGCCAAAGATATTTTAAATACAGTACGGGAGCATCTGAAAAATCAATTTTCGGCCGAAGCATTGACCTTTCCATTACACACCGTCCCCTCGTCGTTGAGTGTAAATGAAACTTCACAACTGGATGCAGTTCGCCTGATACCTGACAATGACCCAAGTATAACAACACTAAAAAAGCTGCTAAAAAAAACAACCCCCTTATGCGGTAAGCTGAGCCAGGAACAGCTAGATATTGTTTTTGGTTCTTTATCCAACACCATAAAATCCGCTGCAATTATTCCTTTACAGCAAGATGGACACGTTTTTGGCGCTATCGCCATTGGCAGTAAAAATGCGAAACACTTCCAGGCCAATATGGGTACGATATTTTTATCACATCTAGGAAAAATGGTGAGTCGGGCATTACAACTTTATAAATAAAAAATGAGAACGGCATCATGAGCAAACAGACTATTTGTATACTCGGTGGCACCGGATTTGTCGGCCACTATCTTACGCATGCACTCGTCAATGCAGGATATCAGGTGCGCATTCCTTCACGACGACGAGAACGTAATAGAGAACTTTTGGTCATGCCAGGAGTTGATCTCATCGAAGGAAAAGTTTCTGACCCTGCTTTTTTGGATCAAATAATAGAAAACTGTGACGTTGTCATTAACCTCATTGCCATTTTAAACGAAGCAAAACGCACCGACTTCCAAAAAATTCACGTTGATTTTCCTAAACGTGTTAATGAGGTCATGGGAAAATACGGTGTCAAGCGTTTACTCCATATGAGCGCACTGAATGCCGATGCAAGCGCAGGCCCCAGTCGCTACTTAAAAAGCAAAGGTGAAGGTGAAGATATCGCACATGCTGCTACAGAAAATAGTGGCGTCGCGGTAACCAGCTTTCGACCCTCGGTGATTTTCGGCCCTGGCGACCATTTTTTCAACATGTTTGCCGCTTTACTCAAACGCTCAATATTAGCTTTACCTTTAGCCTGCCCTGACGCCAAATTTGCACCTATTTACGTACAAGATGTGACGCAACGCATGGTTACAGCACTGGCTGACGATAACTCTGCGAGCAAGCGTTATGACCTGTGTGGCCCCCATACTTATACTTTGAAACAATTAGTGGATTACGCGAACAAACTGACCGGGGCAAACAAGGCACTCATCGGCTTAAACGATAGCGCTTCCAAATTGATGGCCTCAGTATTGCAATACGCGCCAGGCAAACCGTTCACACCAGACAATTATCTCTCCATGAAAAAAGACAGTGTTTGTCCACTTTCCAAAGCCGAACAACAAACACTGACTTCTTTGGAAGCCATCGTTCCTCTTTATCTTGGGAGAGCACGCCAAAAAGATCATTACGATAACCACCGCTATTATGCTCGCCATGATGAAACATAAGCCTTAGAAAGGAGAATTAAATAACTTATGTCAGTAGCACACAAATTGGGTTTTTATTTGAACGTTCCGATTGAAAAAACGTAGATAAAGTGAGCATTTTTTGATTGAAAAATGCTCAAAGAGGAGCCGAAGTTGTGATGCCAGATGCACAAGTTATTTAATGCTCATTCCTTACCCTTAAAGCTCATGAAAGCGATGATTCTGGCCGCAGGGAGAGGAGAGCGCATGCGCCCTCTCACCGACACACTCCCCAAACCCTTACTACGGATAGCTGGACGACCTATCATCGAACACCACATCGTACGCCTCGCCAACGCTGGCATACGCGACATTGTTATCAATCACGCTTATTTGGGCAATTTAATTGAACAAACTTTAGGCGATGGTGCCAAGTTTAATGTCAACATCACTTATTCACCTGAAACCAAAGGATTGGAAACCGGCGGCGGTATCTTTAATGCGCTTCCTTTACTCAGAGAACAAGCTTTTATTGTAGTAAACGGTGATATTTGGTGCGACTACCCTTTTGAAAATATGTGCCTAGCGGATCAAATTTTAGCCCATTTAATATTGGTCGAGAACCCCGAACACAATCCTGAAGGGGATTTTTCAATCACGGAAGGATTGCTTTCCTCCCTGCCTCGCACCCTGACCTATAGTGGTATCGGTCTTTACCACCCTGATTTTTTCAGCGGCTGTACAGCGGGTACTTTTCCACTTGCCCCCCTGCTGCATGCGACAGCAAAAAAACAATTAGTGACTGCTGAATATTATCAAGGCCACTGGTTTGATATTGGCACACCTGAACGCCTGAAACAGGTCAATCAATTTTTAGAGTGAATTGATCCCCTTGTGTTCATATCAACTTCTGCCCGTTTTATCATTGCTTTCACGGCTGTACTGGCCAACCTAAATAGGACAGTAATCTATACCCGTAGCGATTAAAATTTAGGTGTGATTGCACGCCCTATTCATTCCCTGGCTACGCTGAAATTTCTCGCAATAGCCCGCTACACCTCGTCATTTCGCCTTGTCAGGAAATGAATAGATCACACACTCAGAACCTAAATCTCAAACGCTACGGGTATATCGATCAATCCTAAGCTGAATTTTTTATAATGAAAAAAACCAGAAAATGAGGTAAATGGGTATAGAGTGATTTAAGTCTCGCCTGAGACCTTGTTCGTACTTTCGCCACTAAAGTAATGAATATAGGGGTCGTTACCCTAAGCAGAGAAAAAGAAAACCAACGTAATTTTTGCTTAGAGTGAGGCCTATGATACGACGCAGCCCGGATTTAATGTTGGTCATCATCGTCATTACCGTAATTGGGACGATCGCGACCAATATTGCCTACGGTGCATCAAATTTTGGCAAGAGCACCCATTCTCAAGAAATACACTCAGCGTATGTTGGCACCCTGAATAATCAGCAGGACTCTTCTTTATCTTTAAGTGTAGGTCAACCTGAACTTGAACATTTGTTCCAGAGAGTCGAACTTGTTCTCGGAAAACCACGCTATACTTATGCCATCACGCTTCAATTCGGTTTGACTTACCAAGGTACAGGGTTCGATTTAAATATGGGAGAGGCCAAACTAAAAGCACCGCTGTATAAGGCATTTAACGAAAATAACCTTGAACAGGCCAGTCGTTATGGTTTTTTTGGGCTTGAAGTCGCCTGGTAAATTTTCTTTTAGCCATTCCAACAACCTTTCCTTTTAACTGACAACCGCTTCGCCCTGTTCTTCTTCCAATGTTTCGCATTCAAACCCCGGCAAGGAAGTGAGATCAACCTCATCAATTTGATTGGCCTGAAGAAAACTCTTAGCATAGCGCATATAAACACGCTCCTTGATAAAGACATCAAAGATATCCGGGTCGATATGACCTTCCTGTTTCATGTTACCCAAAATTTTTAATGCTTGAGATAAAGTCAGCGCCTTTTTGTAAGGTCTATCCTTAGACGTTAAGGCCTCAAATATATCGGCTATGCCCATAATGCGGGCGCGAACGGACATTTCTTCTCGTTTTAAACCCTTGGGATAACCCTTGCCATCCATGCGTTCATGGTGGCCACCCGCAATTTCGGTAACATGCCGCAAATTTTTTGGGAAAGGTAAGGATTCCAACATTTTGATCGTCACCGTGATGTGCCCGTTAATGGTGTTGCGTTCTGCTTTGCTTAATGTACCCTTTGGAATATTCAATGTATCTATTTCTTCATTTGAAAGTAACTTTTCACTAGAGCCATCAGACTTTTTCCATTCATGCAAGGCAATTTGTTTTACGCGTTGTTGCTTTTCATCTGCCATAAATTCGCTACCAATATTGCAATGCTTCAGAAAATCCAAATCTTCATCAAGTTGAATCACATAATTTTGGTATTCGTTTTGCTCTTCCGTTGTTATTTGTTTGTCGCCCAGCGCACGTTTTAACAAGCGAATTTCAGCCTCTTTTTTCAGTAATTCAAAACGATTTTCAACGGTACTAATACGATCATAAACGGTTTCAAGTTTGGTCGCCTTATTGACCAGATGAACCGGCGTTGCAATTTTTCCACAATCATGAAGCAGCGCGGCAATACGCAGTTCATAGAGTTCTTCTTTGGTAAATTTAAAATCCGATAAAGGTCCCGTATCATGATGATGAACTGCTTCTGCTAATAATTTTGCAACATGAGGAACGCGTCGACAATGATCTCCCGTAAAAGGGGATTTCTGGTCTATTGTCGTCGCAATAATTTCAATAAACGTCTCTAATAGCTCGTGCAGATTACTGATGAGACTACGGTTCGTTAATGCCACAGCGGCCTGGGAAGCTAATGATTCGGTTAACTGCTGCAACATCCTGGAAAAAGGAATAATATGGCCGTTTTTATCCCGTGCATTAATGAGCTGCAAGACACCAATGATCTCTTTTTCGTGATTACACATAGGAACAGTTAATAGCGACCGTGAGGTATAACCAATTTTTTTGTCAAAGGCAATGGTTCCAGAAAAATCAAAACCAGGTGCGGTATAAGCATCGGGGACGTTAATCGTTTGACCACTCACCGCGGCACATGCTGCAACAGTGCGGGTGTCTGGCAACCCATTATCGCGATACAAAGGAATAGGTGCGTAAATAACGGGCCGCCCTGTTGTCCCACCCAACGCAATACCAAGAGACTCTGTTCTTACTATCGCAAAATTCAATTGTTTATTTTCAGCAAGATATAAAGTGCCCCCGTCTGCATTAGTGGTACTTTGCGCACTGACTAAGATCTTTTCAAGCAAATGATTTTGATTTTGCTCCGCTGATAAAGCAATACCAATTTCATTAAGTTGTTCCAGGTATTCAGAGTATTCGTGATCCATTTTTCTTCTCAAAATCTAACCTATTATAATCTCTGCACTCTGTATCGGCTGGGAACAGGGTCACATTGAATTTTCATGCTGGAATTTTAAGAGACGCAGTTCTCACTTTATAAAACATTAATATTTTTGATAAAAAATCAAAACTATCTCTGGATGCTCATTTTGTGGCATGCTTGGCGGATAGAGACCCTCCGGGAACAGCTTGAGCCTCCCAGGATGATCGCAACTATTTTTTAAAAAATCAGGGAAGACCGGGTGCAAAATTTACTAACAATAATATGGGATATTTGTCGTATGAAGGCAGGCCCACAAGACCTGCCAACGTCTCAGACTTTTCTTATTTATACGGTAACCAGTTATGCACTAGTGAGCTTCTTATTAGCCTTGTTTCTTTTGTCGGCAGGCCAGGCATTTTTTGCTGCACTTGTTGATACAAGTCTTATGGTACTCCTCTCCTATGTGATTCTTTGGATGAAAGAGTTGTCCCAAAGGTGGTATCAAATGCTTACGGCAATGACGGGAGCGAGCTTAGTTATTGCTTTGTTTGCTTTACCTTTGTACATAGCGCGTTATATGGTGGGCTCAGAAAACGCGTTTTTTGATATCGCCACCTTGCTTATTTATAGTTTACTCGTTTGGAACCTGGCTATTTTCACGCATATTTTTCGCCATACTTTGAATGTTCCTTACCTCGCTGCACTGCTTTTTGCTGGCCTGTATGCTTATATTAGTATTCGCATTATAGATATTTTATTTTTTACGACCGAAATCGGTGCTTGATTGAATATGCATATTCACATCCTCGGTATCTGCGGCACTTTTATGGGTGGAATCGCGCTGCTTGCTCGACAGCTGGGACATGTAGTGTCCGGCTCAGATGCCCATATTTACCCGCCAATGAGTACGCAATTAGAACAACTGGGTGTTGTGGTACAAGAAGGCTATGATCCTGCTCATTTAGATCCTGCCCCTGATTTAGTCGTCATAGGTAACGCATTGTCACGGGGTAATGCGGCTGTAGAATACGTCTTGAATCGAGGTTTAGCCTATGTTTCTGGCCCGCAATATTTAGCCCAGCATGTACTGCATGACAAATGGGTTTTAGCGGTTGCGGGGACGCATGGTAAAACGACAACATCCAGTATTTTAGCCTGGATACTGGAATACGCCGGAATGAAACCCGGATTTTTGATAGGCGGAGTCCCTCATAACTTTGGTATAACCGCTCGCTTGGGGGAAACGCCATTTTTCGTAGTTGAAGCTGACGAATATGACACTGCTTTTTTTGATAAGCGTTCAAAATTTGTTCATTACCGCCCACGCACCGTTGTACTGAATAACCTTGAGTACGACCATGCTGACATTTTTCCGAATATTGAGGCGATCCAACGACAATTTCATCATCTTATTCGAATTGTACCGAGCCGAGGCAAGGTTATTTTGGCTGCGAATGATCACCATCTTGCTGAGGTTATGAAAATGGGATGTTGGAGCGAAACCGAATATTTTACCAGCAATAACGAAGCAAAAAAGCCTTTGCCCAAGCCATGCTGGCAGGCCGCTGCCACTAAGACTGATGGCTCACAGTTTGCTGTAAGTCTAGATGGTGAGTCCGTAGACACGGTAAATTGGAGCTTACTGGGAGAACATAATACGAACAATGCCCTGGCCGCCATCGCTGCTGCACGGCATGCCGGTGTGTTACCCCAACAAGCGATCCATGCCTTAAGCGAATTTAAAGGTATAAAACGACGACTTGAAGTGGTAGACCAAGTGAAGGGAGTTACGGTATATGATGACTTTGCACATCATCCCACAGCCATAACATTAACACTACAAGGGTTACGCAACCATGTGGGAAACAAGCGCATTATCGCCATATTAGATGTCCGTTCAAATACCATGCGACTGGGTATTCACAAAAACACGCTAGGCCCCGCTTTGGCCACCGCCACTCAAGTTAAACTATTTCAAAGTGATCATGTTGAATGGGATTTGAACGAGGTTGTGCGTAGTTGTCCCGCACCTATAGTCATTTATCAATCTATTGATAAAATTATTGCCGATGTCGTTGCCGAAGCTCAAGCGGACGACCATGTGCTAATTATGAGCAATGGCGGCTTTGCTGGCATTCATGGCCGTTTAGTCAGTGCATTGGCTGCAACATGAGAACCCATGTCACCGCCGTTGCGATCACGGGCGCATCAGGTTCATTATATGGACTCAGACTTGTCGAACTACTGCTTGGCACGGGTCAGCACGTTGAATTGATGGTTTCTAAAGCGGCACAACTCGTTATTGCCACAGAAACAAATTTAAAATTACCGTCTCGTCCAGAAGAAATGACACAAGCTCTGGCTTCATATTACAAAATAGATCAACCCTTACTCACTATCTATGCTAAAGAAGATTGGATGGCGCCTCTAGCTAGTGGTTCGAGCGTTCCCGCTGCAATGGTTATTTGTCCGTGTAGCAGCGGTACCTTAGCGGCCATTGCCAATGGCCTGAGCCAAAATTTAATCGAACGTGCCGCCGATGTTGTCATCAAAGAACAGCGTAAATTGATTAT
>JAADHS010000245.1 GCA_013151745.1 Gammaproteobacteria bacterium
GTCTGAAAGCGCTTCTCTACTAAGTTTTCTGCCATCTATATTCATGAGCTCTATTATACATCATGTCGTATAATCTATGTTCTTATTAGTAAAATGCCAACCCCATCACAATCACTTTGTGAATGACGTAACATTCCAGACATCTTCTTGCTTACTGTTATCAAGACAGCTTATCTTGCGCCGTTAACCCTGATGGACGAGATGACAAATAATCTCATTATAATAGGTAAAGATTGGCCCGTATTATGACACTTAATAACACTATTTCGAATCACATCAAAAGTCACGAGCGTGCTGTAATTCACAACGCATCCTGGTTGAAGCGGTTCCTTAAGTCTGGTACCTATTTAAGGCTGCCTGCAGCAAATTTGCAACAATTTGTCGCCCAATTACAAGAAATTCCCGTTCGCGGCGGTCAAAATATCGTGACACAATGCGCAAAAGCAAATCACTATTATATTATTAAAGAAGGACGTGGAAATGTCACACGTAGAAGCAACAATCAAAATGTAAATTTAGCCGTTGTCTCTGCGGGCGAAGGCTTTGGTGAAGATGCGATTATCAGCCATCAACAACGTAACGCAACCGTCACTATGCTTGAAACAGGTAGTATCATGCGTTTATCTGCCGAATCTTTCATGTCACTGATCGTATCGCCTATTATTAAACCTATTTCATATGAAAAGGCGCTTATTGACGCTGCTGCAAATAAAGTTCTTATTGATGTTCGCTCGAATGAAAGACATTCAAGCAATGGACTTAAAAACAGCATCAACATTCCTCTTATGTTAATCCGCAGCAAGATACAAAACCTACATCCCAATCAAAAATATATTTTATATTGTGATAATGGTCAAACCAGCTCTACAGCCGCTTTTATACTCACCCAGGAGGGTTTTTCTGCAGAGTATATTGAAGGAGGCGTTGCTCTCCAAAACACACTTAAATCGCCCAGGCATAAACAATCAAATACTCAGACACCCTCTCATTTCGCCTTAGTCACGAATGAAGATACGTTCGAGGAAGTTGACATCGACATCGAGGCTGAAATCGCCAACATCCAGGCTCAATTGGAAAGTCTTTCCGATATCGAGACGGCTATTGAGAATACGAATAAAGTGGATCACCCTATAGAAGAAAGTCAACTTTGGACTTCGACACCTTTGCCTGAACCTGATCTAACGGAAGAAAAAAAGACTCATGAAAAGCTGGCGCACGGGTGGGTTGATGACACGACACTCTGGGAAAATATGCTCGGTTATCGATCCGATCCAAAAATTGATCAACTTTTGGAGGCTCATGAAGAAATCACTCTGACTGAAAAGAAAAAATCCTTTAGCCCCCAACAACCCCACATCGCACGCACTGCGGTACATACAAGTCCAACGTTATCGACAAATACAGCACCAAAAAAAACAAAGAAGCAAAATAAGCGGCTTAAATATGCCGTCACCGGTATAGCTGTAATTTTTATTGGTCTTTATTCGTTTGCTTTCTATGCTGATGAAAAACAGTTTTTTAAAGACAAATTAAGTGCATTTACAAATTCAATAATACAAGACACTCACGACCTCATAAATCAGGCCATGACGTTCAGCACACAGAGCACCAAAACAACCGCTATCATTAAAGAAAAGCAACAAAACAAAGCTCGGGACATCGACTTGAAAAGAAAACAAATCGCGCTCATACAAAGTAAGAAAGAGGCGGAGATCGAATTTAAAAGAAAATTAAAGTTGAAAAACGCACCACTACCAACGCCAGTTGACATAGAAATAACAAATACAAATTCAAATGCAGCGACGACAACTGAGATTCCAGCTCAAACAATGTCCCCTGAAGCGTCATCAATTTCAGCGGCGCTCATAAGACGACAACAACCCGAAGCCAGCGTCATTCCCCTGACTCAGTGGACGCCCGAAGCAAATGACCCAAGCCCCGGCACACCTTAAGCAACGTATTTATTCAAGTATCGTTTTTTCACCGTATTCAAATAAACTGGTCTTAAGTGGCCATCCTGTCTCATCTGTGACAACCACCGACCATTCCCCTGTTAATTGAGGTGATAATATTTTGCTAGAATAAGCTCGCCAGCGATTAGACGTTACAGTGAATTTAACCTCTGCCATCATCTTGCCCTTATATTCCCAGCGATGGATAACTTGTTTCCCTTTTAAATTAACGAGCTCAGAAAAATAATAAATTTTGCCGATATCATTTTTCAGCATTAGCACAGAGTCTATCGGTTCTCTATCTATGATTGCGCTGGTAAATTGAGCTCTGGGCACTTGACCTGACAAATTTTCTTGAGCTAGGCTTGTTGCCCCCGCGGCTAGGACAATCATCGTCATTATTACTATATTTTTAGAAAGGATATCCATGCTTTTCTTTCCTTGGTCAAAAAAATCACTCTACTTTGTATTACTAGCGGTTTTGTATAATAATACCTAAATCCTGAAAGAGTTCGCACGGACTCAGAACACGCTCTTGATTCGGATAAAGAGATGAAATGTTTCGGAAGCCACGAGAAAGATTCGGCTTTACGAATCAAAAGCTTGCATTGCGAAAAGACCATCACTTGCAGAACCGGGGGTAACAATTGAACCGTCGCACAAAGGTCATCCCCTATAAAACAGAGCAGGCGCGCTAAAGAATGAAAATCTTCTCATTATTTACCACATTGTTGTACCTTCTTCTATCCTCAACGACGTATGCTGGTCTCAATACTTGGACAGCGTCTGGCCCAAACGGAGGCATGATCCAAGCTATAAGCATAGATCAAACAAACCCTAATATTATTTACGCGGGTAGCGCAAATAATGGCATTTTTCGCTCCATAGATAGCGGCACCAGCTGGAGCGAAATCAATAATGGCCTGACGACACTTGATATTCAAGTCATTACCCTGGATCCCAGCTTATCAACTACACTTTATGTCGGCACCTCAACACATGGCATATATAAATCGACAGATTCAGGAAATACTTGGGTCGCTATCAATACCGGTTTAATTAATCTTAATGTCTATGCCATACAAGTTGACCCTAATAATTCAAATATTATCTATGCAGGTACTTTTGGCAATGTCATCAAAAGTATCGATGGCGGTGCCACCTGGAACGTCGTTGGAAACAGGGCAAACATACCCAACCGACTCTATTACAATGACATTTACGATCTCCAGCTTGACCCTAATAATAGTAATACCGTCTATGTCGGTACAGCCAGCGGCGGCGTTTGGCGTAGCCTTAATGGCGGATTACCCGACTGGGAAGAACTTAATAATGGTCTGGAAGAGGTGAGTGCGACCAATGTTCGCCGCTTGCGATTTTTCAACAGTCGATCCCTGACAATCAGCAATGATGGCAATACTCTGTATGTTGGCACACAAGGTGATGGCATTTTAAGATCATCAGATAGCGCTGCAAGTTGGACGCCTATAAGCAATACCAGCAATGGCTTAACAACCGATACTATCCGCACTCTGGCTATGTTGCCAACGGACACAGCTACGGTTTATGCAGGTACGAGAACAGGCTTGTTTTTTACTAGAGACAGTGGTGCGACATGGACGGAATCATCAACTGAAATGAACGTATTGAACGTGGCTATTAACCCCAATAATGTCACCGAAATTTTTTCCGGAACAACGGAGGGTGTTTTTAAAAGTACCGATAGCGGCGTGAGTTGGGTTGCTGTCAATAATGGCATTAATAGTTTTGCGATTACCGATGTTGCTGTTCATCCAACAAATTCAGATATTCGATATGTGGGTTCACGTAATAGCGGCATCGCGAAAACAACAGACGGTGGAATAAATTGGTTCTTTGTTAATACAGGTATTTCTGACTTACGTGTTCAAAGTATTGCAATCTCACCCAGCGCCCCGGAGACACTTTATATTGGAACGATGAGCGGAGGCGTATTTAAAACATTCGATGGCGGTGCAAACTGGAACGCCCTGCTTTCAGGAATAGGTAATGCCGACGTACGTAAGCTTGTTATCGACCCAAGCCAGCCCCATATTATTTACGCGGGCACAAGAACAGGTCTCCTCCGTTTAGTCGATGAAGATCTTGACAATGATGGCACCCTGGATGACGGTGAAGATTTCAATAATAATAACGTTTTGGATAATACCTGGAGCCCTATTAATAATGGTATTGTGGGTCAACATAACATTATTGTCCAAGCCATGGCCATAGACCCCAATAACACGAGCACTCTTCTAAGCAGCACAGCATCTAGTGGTATTTTTATCAGCTCAGACTCAGGTACAAACTGGAGTAATACCTCTGTGGGTTTAACTAATCAATTTATCTATGCTCTGGCCATCACCCCTGGCAACTCTAATATTATTTTTGCAGGAACACGAGGCAGTGGTTTATTTAAGAGTATTGATGGTGGTATGAGCTGGTTCGCAATCAATACTGGCCTTGCCAGTAACGATAGCGATGGCATTGTGTATATCAATGCTATTGTTATCGAGAGTGCTTCACCTAATACTGTTTACGTCGGTACTCAAGACAACGGTGCATTCAAATCAGTTGATGCAGGTAGCAGCTGGACTAGCTTAAATAACGGTCTATCTAATAACACCATCAATAGCTTAACCCTTATCGCCGATAGCACTCCGCCAACATTACTGGCAGGCACTGAGGGCAATGGTGTGCTCGAAATTCAATCCTCGATCAGCTCTGGTTCAGCAACGTTAACAGAGGCCACCATTCAAAACAATAATGGCGGGGGTAGCATTACACTCCTTAGTACATTGCTCTTATTCGGGCTGACGTGGGTTCGTCTATTTTGGAAAAACAGCTAAAAAAACACTCACTACGGCGTCAAATAGATGTCATTGGCGACTTTATGTCTCTATGTAACATCACAGACCCACCAGAAAAATAATTATTATTCAATAAGCTAACTCGTTATCAAACCATTAAACAGTATTGGCATCGTTAATGCTTCTCTATGATTGAAACCATTCAACGGAGGATACCGTGATGTTGAGCTATCTCATTGAAGCCGTAACACTCGCATTTTTTATTGGAAGCTTATTGGGTGCTCTTGTCGCCTACCACTTTAGCTGTTCTCATTTTAAAGCACAGCAACCTGTTGAGAGTAAAACACCGCGACAATAAAATGTCATGACGCCAGTCCGTATTGTTCTCAGAATTGCGCAAACCCGGTGAGCAATATGGGCTTGATTTTTTTCTTATTTTCAATTTCCCCCGGCTCTTTTTTTATTTCGCCTGTACCCGGGTTTCTTTACCATTTTTAGTTTTCTTTGGGGCACGCTTCTTTCCATGCCGGCCGGTTGCCATGAGGGAATCAAGTGTCGCTTACCATTACCGATCAAGTCTGCTCGCCCTAATTTACGCAATGCTGTACGTAAAATAGGCCAGTTATTGGCATCATGATAGCGCAAAAAAGCTTTATGCAAGCGGCGACGTGTCGCTGCTTTGGCAGTCCAAACCACTTCGCTTTTCTCTGTTACTTTATGCAACGGGTTTTTATTAGAGTGATACATTGCTGATGCCACGGCCATAGGAGAAGGTAAAAAGTTCTGTACTTGATCAAGACGAAAATTATTTTCTTTTAACCATAAGGCCAGTTGCAACATATCTTCGTCGCGAGAACCCGGGTGCGCCGCTATAAAATATGGAATTAGATATTGTTCTTTCCCTGCTTTTTTTGAAGCGTCATCAAATAATTTTTTAAAGGTGTAATAAGAAGAAAGTTCTGGCTTCATCATTTTAGATAAGGGTCCAGGCTCAGTGTGTTCCGGTGCTATTTTTAAATAACCGCCCACATGATGGCTTGCCAACTCTTTAATATATTCAGGTGATTGTATCGCCAAATCATAACGCAGACCGGAGGCTACTAATATTTTTTTAATACCTCTGAGTTTTCTCGCTTTGCGGTAAATTTTAATGAGAGGGTCATGGTCGGTATTTAAATTCGAGCAAATTTTAGGGAAAACACAAGAGGGTCGGCGACAACTTGCTTCAATTTTTTTATCTTTGCAAGCTAGGCGATACATATTTGCTGTTGGGCCGCCTAAATCAGAAATTACACCCGTAAAACCCGGAACGGTGTCGCGTATGGTCTCAATTTCGTTTAATATCGATTTTTCAGAACGACTTTGAATAATTCGACCCTCATGCTCGGTAATAGAGCAAAAGGTACAGCCGCCAAAACACCCTCGCATAATATTGATTGAGAAACGGATCATTTCATAAGCAGGAATATTTGCTTGCTCATAAACAGGATGGGGTACACGCGTAAAAGGCAGTTCAAACACTTGGTCTAATTCCGCCGTAGTCAATGGCAACGCAGGTGGGTTCATCCAAACTTCTTTTCGCCCATGACGTTGTACGATTGTACGCGCATTACCCGGGTTCATTTCACCATGGTAAGCACGGGAAGCATGCGCGTATAAAATAGGGTCACTTGCCACCTTTTCAAAAGCAGGAAGGCGGATGACCTGCTGTTTTGTAGTTTGTACCGATGCCATCGTTGGTATATTGACTGGAATATAATCAGGAGGATGAGTCACCGGCCTAGATTCGATATGCCCTAAATTTTCGGCGCTCAGTTCTTGCCAACCCTGGGGGATATGATCTCGTAAAAACACCGTGCCACGAATATCAACCAGCTCTTTTATCGGTTCTTTTTTTGCTAGGCGATGTACAATTTCAACGATTTGCCGTTCACCGTTACCATAAACCAACAAATCCGCTTTAGCGTCTACTAAAATCGAGCGTCGAACTTTATCTGACCAATAATCATAATGTGCTAATCGCCGTAAGCTGGCCTCAATTCCCCCGAGAATAATGGGTACATCCTTGAACACCTCGCGACAACGCTGTGCATAGACAATAACAGAACGATCCGGGCGACGCCCGCCTTCGCCTTTTGGCGTGTAGGCATCGTTGCTGCGTCGCTTTTTATCCGAGGTATAACGATTGACCATAGAGTCCATGTTGCCCGCGGTAACACCAAAGCAAATATTCGGCTTGCCCAAATGCATAAAATTTTCGGCAGACTGCCAGTCTGGCTGAGCAAGGATACCGACACGAAACCCCTGGGCTTCTAATACTCGACCGATCACGGCCATGCCAAAACTGGGGTGATCAACATAAGCGTCACCGGTTACCAAAACAACATCGCAGGCATCCCATCCCAAGTTATCCATTTCTTCGCGTGACGTTGGCAAAACGGGTGCCACACCAAAACGCTTGGCCCAATAGGGGCGATAGGAAAAAACAGGTTTCACGTTGAGGTCGACTCTAAAGAATAATACATAATAAAATCAAAAGTATAACACTTTCAACCTGAGTTTGCGTGCGCGCTGTGACACATTACGGAACAAGCGCTTCAGCGCTTGTTATACTACAGGCTTTAATCACTGCGCAAGATTCTCACGATATGAAATTCATCGACGAACAAGAAGCAATAAAACTAAAAATATTTGAATTACGCACCGATCATCGGGATTTAGATGACGCCATACGCCATCTTACAGAAGTACCCTATATTGATCAGCTACAACTGGGCCGACTCAAAAAGAAAAAATTGAGACTAAAAGATACGATTTTAAAGCTTGAGAGCAAACTCATTCCGGATTTAAATGCCTAGGAGGCTGCCCAAGAAAAGCGACCCCTTATGACTATTTTCAGCTTTTACTGCTTCAAGTTATTAAGGAACGTGGGCGCTCCTAACCCAAAAAGTACAACCCTATGTTCAACTGCGCTGCACCCCATCACTCATGTATTAGTGCGTACGGATCTAAAGTTGCGATCCATAGCCTGAACTTAGACCCTCCTCTAAAACATTTCCCCCTGTCCTTACCTGGTGAAATATAGCAAGCTAAAGATTACGATAATAATTAGGATTTAAACTAAATTCATAACGCCATGGGCATATATTGTCTTGCGCACAACTCAATAAGGAGAAGATATGAATCACCCCTTTATGACCGCAGGTTTAATCATTACTACGGTATTTTTTTCCACCGCCATGGCCGATGTCGCTATCAGCAATAAGCTGACTTTTTACGGTGATTCGCGTATTGGTTTTTACTCACTGGATCGTGATGATCGTGACGGAAAGCAAAGCCGGACAAGTGAGCTTAGGTTGCGTCTCCGACCCGGCATTAAAGCAAACATCAACGACAAACTCAGCGCCAGCATTCGCCTGGCCGGACGGTATTCTACAGATGATCGCAATAATAACAATTTTGAATGGTTTTCCAGTATCCCAAAGGGCGACGGTTTACGGCGAGGCGATTCGACGGTTGATGAGCTTTATTTTAATTACCAACCTGTTTCGAATGTAGAGCTACGCATGGGTCGAATGCAAACCAAGTTTGAGCTGGATGGGGTGGCGAAAAAATCCTTGGATCGAAATAACAGCCCCAATAGCGACATCACCTGGACCGATGGCTTTTATCTGAAATATGCGCTTTCCCGCGACTGGAAAGCGCATTTTATTGTTCAATATAATGACAAGAGCGGGTCGACCGAAGTCCGGCGTTCACCGCTTAATTTTGACGATGACGAAAGTCGCATCAGCTATTTCGCCGCATTGGAGAGCAAAGCACCAAAGGGAGCTTTTATTCAGCGAGGTATCGATCTCACCTACATTCCCAGCGCCTTACGTACTAATGATACAGAAACAGGCAATATTGAGGATTACATTGCCTTAGTTGGACGTACTGCGGCTCGTTGGCCAATAGGCAGCAGTGGGATGAAGTTCATGCTGGGGGGAGAGTTAGGCTATGCGTTCAATACCCAAACCGAAGCGGTGGCAAAGATTGGCAGTAGCAATAAAACGGGAGGTCTTGCCACGCAGGTCACACTTAATTTTATCGATTTTTTCCCCTCTCACAGTTTTGGTATTGTCTTAGCGCGTGCTGAGGCAGGTTGGTTATTGTCACCTGATTTTCGTAGCAACAACACGCTGATTGAAGGGCGCTATAAATGGCAATGGGCAAAAAAACATAAAATAGAAGGGCGACTGCGCCAACGTGAAGATATTGATCAGCTTACGACAAAAATGGAAAAGAGAACCGACCTGGATCTCTACTTCAGATACACTTATCAATTTTAACTCACTATTGCCTAATGGCTCAGCAATTTCCAGAAGGCGACCTAAAAACAAACTTTCAGACTTGCTTCTGGATTGCCTATACGTACTATTCCTTATTTCCACTTTTTTTAAAATCAGTGAGAATATCTACTTGGAGATTAAAGATTTATAAAGGGAATACGTATTGCCTAGCACTTTTCCATATTACAATATTTTCGAACTTATCTGGCTTTTTCCTACATTTTGAATAGAGGGTTCTTTTACCACTGCACATAGGGCAATTGAATTACGATTAAGTATTTTAAAAAAGGATTTAAAGAATTTAATCGAATGAACAACAAAAAAAATATCGCTAGAGAAGCGGCCAGTCAGCGACGCCATTACCGACTCCTGGCACCTTTAAAAGTCAGCCTGGATGGACAGGAATATACTACTCAAAATTGGAGTGTCGGAGGTCTATCCATTCATGATTACAGTGGCGTCGCAGAGCGATTTGACGAGCTTGACGCACAAATTGCCGTTACCTTTGGTCAACGTAAAATTTATTTTAATACTCGAATTCGCGTATCCCGTTACGATGCGGATATGCGGAAAATCGCTGTAGAGTTCTTTTCTCTTCAAAAAAAGCACGAAACCTTACTGAAATACTTTTCTGATGCCCTGATTCAAGGAAAAATGGTATCGAGTGACGGTATCATCCAGCACATCAATAATCTACCCGTTACACCCGTTTCCGAAAAACCGGATTTACCCCCTGATGGCTCAATACCACCGCGACGTCGATCTGTTAAAACATGGATGATTAGTGCAATATATTTGCTATTGGGTCTTTTCCTCAGTTACTACATGATCAATACCGTATATACGAATATCTTTAAGTTACGCGTAGATATGGCAACCATTACCGGATCAGACCGAGTCATCAAATCTCCTGTCTCCGGTATTATTGATAAAATTTATGTCAACACAGGGGATCATGTTTCATCAAATGATCCCCTGTTTTATGTCCGCAATGAAGAGACACTAGAACAACTCGAAATGGCCAAAATTGAAATTCAGAACGTACAAATCGATCTAAATGAAAAAGAGCAACAATTGAAATCGGAGCAAAAAAAACTGGAGAGCTATCGTAAATTCAGCACTCACAAACTACAGATCGCTAAGGTTAAAACGACAGGGTTACAGGAAACACTGCGTATAACAGAAAAACGCCAAAAACGAATAAGTCAACTCTATGCTGACGGTACGGTGAGCGAGGAAAATTTAGATACCATTGCTGAGCAGCTTGTCCAGTTGCGGGCTGAGCTAGACGTTGCCATTGCTGAGCAAAAAATTGCCGGCTGGGTCATAAAAGAAACCCATAATGGCCATTATTTTACTGATAAGGTTTTGGTAGGCGAAGTTGATGAGTTAAAGACGGCGGTCACCGCAGCGCACCAACGGGTCACACTGGAAGAAGAACGCCTTAAAATACTGGAAAGTCGACTACAACGCCTGGTTATCCATGCACCAGTTGACGGGAAAATATTATCTCTCTACCCTAACACGCATCAACTTATAACAAAGGGTGAAGCCTTGTTGCTCATTGAACAAAGTGATGGCAATCGAGGTGTCGAAGCTTTTATATCAGTTCAAGAAATGGAAAACGTGGTTCTGAATCAGTCTGCAAAAATCATAATTAACAACAAAAAACTCGCTTTAGACGCCAAAGTGACTGGCATTGAACGCATGAGTAGAGAAGATGATATGCTGGGTTTTGTCCGTGTGAAATTGGAGTTTTCAGAGGATAACACGCAAGAAAGTATTGCTGCTTTACCCTCTGGGCTCCCTGTGACAGTGGAGTTTTCCAGAGGGGCTGTCTCTGAATATTTTTTTGTTGCGAATAATAGATAAATTTTTCTCGTCATATTTTAAAGTATTGCCAAGTTAAAGAATAAGAGGGATATTGATTCGTGCCAATGACTCAGTACAATCGTACTGCTATGCTCTTTATGGCTTTCTTTTTAATGGTCAATGCCACATGCTATGCGGAGCCAAAAGGTATGACGCTTTGGCCAAACAAAGATATTGCCCACAGCCTACTTAATCAACAGGCATTAAGTACCGCTTTACGAAAACGTGCTGATAAAGCAGTGCGCTTGATGCCTGCACCCATTAAATCACTGCGTAGCGCAGGTGTGGTAGATAAAAATAGCCCTGAGCTGAAAGCAAGCCGCCGCGCTTTTCAAGATGCAGATAACGCCGCTGTTGCCGCTTTAGCCTATGTCGCCTTTGGCGAGATTCGTTATTTGAATTATGTCAAAAATGTCTTGTTAAGTTGGTCCAAAGTCAACATCCCTACCGGGCATCCTATAGATGAAACGCGGCTGGAAGGACTTTTATGGGCTTTTGATCTGGTCAGTACAGAGTTGAACAATGAAGATACATTGTTCATTCGGAATTATTTTCGTGCAATGCTCACAGCGAAAAGACACTGGAAATTTGGACCGAAAACTAAAAATAACAATCATAAAACGCACCACTTGAAAATGTTGATTCTGCTCGGCCGAATACTGAACGATCAACAAGCTATGGCAATGGATCTTGCCGATGTTCGTGCACATCTGGGTATCAATATTGATAAGCAAACCGGCGTCTCTATTGACTATATTGAACGTGACGCCCTGTATTATCACGTCTATAATCTGGAAGCTTGGCTAGAAATTGCCCTGCTTACAGAATGTTGTATTTCTGAGATTCGCGCAGCATTTCGCTTCATCGCTAACCGATTGCTGAACAATAAATTAGATGGTGAGTTTCTCCACTCTCAAGCGCCGATTGACCAGCAACGCGGACGATCCAATTTTGAGTATGCCAAGCGCAATAGTCGGTTCAATATTAAACGCGCGGCTCGCTCCATCTTGTCTTATTCTACGATAACAAAAGACCCATTAGCACCTAAACTTCAGATCCTCGTTCAGGATCGAAAACTTGAAGAAAAATTATCTTTTTTTTTCGTACGTAGATTATTATGGCAAAAAAGTTAGACTTCTCGCAACGAACCTTTGAATGGCGTGCGCAGGACATGCTGAACTTGTTCTTGTTGCTGGCAGCCTTATATTTTCTAATTACCTCTGTACCTAATCGTATCTGGCAAAATGAAAGTTTGCAGTTAGCTGCTGCTCTCAGTGTTATTGGTCTTTGGCGTTATGGCTGGTGGTTCACTCATTTTGTGCGTGCCCAAATTTTTTCTAACTTGGTATTTCCACGCCAACGCCGACAAGCTAACGCGCTGTGGAACGAGGGTTGGCGACCCGATCATCTGTATTTTATGATGACCACTTATCGTGAAGACAAAGAAGTCACCGAAAGAGTACTGGCGAGTATTCTTCGCGAAATACAAAGTGTAGGTGTGCCTACAAAGTTATTTGTTGGAAGTGGTGATCCTTACGATGAGAAAATTATTGAAGATTTTCTTCAGGAACACGCATACGACATTGACTTGGAAACCGTTATAATCAGACAAAACAAGCCCGGAAAACGCTTCGCTATTGGTTTGGTGCTCAGAGCGATGTCACGTCACGGAGTGGGCGGAAACGATCCTGTTGTGTTTATGGATGGCGATACCATTTTAGGTCGAAATTGCCTACAAAAATGCCTGCCTTTTTTCACTATGGATCCCAATTTACAAGCCTTGACAACGGATGAAAAGGTGGAAATATCGGAAGGACCTAGCTGGATTCGAGGCTGGTTGAACATGCGGTTTGCGCAGCGTCATTTAGCGATGCAATCTCACGCATTATCAAACAAAGTATTAACCTTGACAGGACGGATGTCGGTCTTTCGAGCGGTCAATGTAGTCAAACACGATTTTATTCGAACAATCGAAGCGGATCATTTGGATCATTGGTTATGGCATGAATTCCGTTTTTTATCAGGCGATGACAAAAGTACCTGGTACTGGTTGTTGCGAGCGGGCGCTAATATGTACTACATCCCTGATGCCTTGGTTGTGACTGTCGAACGCATTGAAGGCAATGGCCGGGAGCGAATGGTACAAAACTTACTACGTTGGTCCGGAAATGTACTGCGCAATGGTGCTCGAGCCATCGCTCTTGGTCCTCGCCATGTTGGCCCCTTTATCTGGTGGTGCATCGTCGATCAACGCATCGCCATGTGGACGACGTTAATCGGCCCGATGAGCGCCTTGATTTTATCGATATTTATTGACCCCTTGATGCTTGTTGTCTACTTGGTCTGGGTGTTGGCAACACGTACATTTTTATCCTTACTTCTCTATCCCTATGCGGGTCGTATTTTTGTGTCATTTCCCTTTTTTTTGTTTATCAATCAACTGGTCAATTCACTCGTAAAAGTTTACCTGGTCTTTCGTTTGCCTAAGCAACGCTGGATGAATCGTGGCAACCAGCAATCTGCACGTACAGCAAATGGTGCCATTGAGGCGTTTCGCCATTATATGGCGGGTTATTTAACAACATTCTGGATTACACTCATGGTATTTTCACTATTAATTTATCTGGGAATTATAAAGCCATGAGTTAATGGAGACACTTTAACAGGAATACCAACCTACGGAGAGGGAAAATGAAAGTGAAAATGAGTGTATTTGGGCTTGGCTATGCAGGTGCCGTTTCTACTGCTTGCCCCCCAAAAAATATGAAAAGGCTTCAAATAAATAATTCTTCTATTTTGTTATTTATTTTGCTGTCTTTCGTCGCCGAAGCCGCACTGAGTTGTGCAGACAATAATGTGCGTTACGCCCAAAGTAATAATCGAATCTATGTTGAAGAAGGCGCTGTTTGTACATTAACGGAAATCAATGCTCTGACCCTAAGCAAATACAGTTCCGTAACACCTGGTCAGCTATTAGAAGAAGTTTCACCCGGGCGCTGGCTTTTAAAATCTGAGCTTCACATTGCTGATGGTTCAACACTCGCTTTACATGGTACTGGAATTGGCGGTGATGTTGATGAATTGCGCTTGCTGAGTGAAAATGAGCCCAGCGCCCGGCATATAAAAATTCAAGTGAAATACGGAAACATTGAAATTAATAATACTTTTATTACCAGCTGGGACCCTCTAACGCAGGAACCCGATACTGATTCGGGTAATGGTCGCGCCTATATTCATGTCAATTCGCTAGAAGTCGATGGTAGTGCGCAAGAGTCACGTATGGATATCATTAATAGTGAGGTGGCTTACCTGGGGTATGCAGCAGCAGAATCTTATGGATTGGTCTGGAAAGTCCGAGGCGGGAATATAGACCCTACGATTTTTGATCGTGTTGACGTTTATGGCGACATAATAAACAGTTACATCCATCACAATTATATGGGGATGTACTCATTTGGCGCTTTCGGGATGGAAATAAACAATAATGAAATAGCAAATAATGAATCCTATGGTCTTGACCCCCATGATGATTCGGATTCCATCGTGATTACTAATAATGACGTCCACGACAATGGTAACCACGGTATTATTTGCTCGCGTCGCTGCAGTGACTTCGTGGTCACAGATAACGAATCTTATCGAAACCGCCATGGCATTATGTTGCATAGAGACACGAATGATTCCTTGGTTGAAAATAATAACGTTTACGATAACCGTGATACCGGCATAGCGGTCTTTGAAAGCCATCGCAATATCATTCGTAATAACATTGTTCGTAGAAACGAGAACGGAATACGACTGTCGCTGGGTAGTCACAATAATCTTGTTGAAAACAATCTAATTGAGAACAATGAAAAAAATGGTCTCTATCAATATATGGGCAGTGATGCTCCAGAAACTACGAATGGGCGCCCCTCGCAAAATAATTTTGTTCGCAATACGGTTACAGGTAACGGAAGCTTGATAAAAGTTCGGGATTCAGATGATATTCTGTTCGAAAATAATATTTTTGAATATCAGGGTATCGCCAATGTCGCCATTTATGACTCGACTAATATTAACATTCTGAATAACACGCACGCGGTAACTCAATTTAAAATCAGACTTAATGGAAACTCTGATTTTAACGGCAACGCAGTTATGGAATTAGACGAGGATGCCCGCATTCATATCAATGAATTTTCAACATTGGAATTGCGCAACCCTCAAGGTCGCGTGCTTAATCCAGAAGAAAACTCAAGCGTCATCCATATTACAGCCGAAGGTTCATCGCTGACATTGAATACCGGTATGATTGGGACGACTTCAACTGTTAGTGCATTACCGCTTTGGGTCTCGTTAACCGGCGGCGAGGTGACGCTGAGCAAGCCCGAATTGAACAATGGTCAATGGCTTTGGTCTGTTATCAGCACCACGGGCACTACAAATGTTGAGTACCGTATTGGTGAGCTTTCACCGAATACCCTTTATGAAATTAGAAAAGATAACGTATTATTGACGACCGTCACTGCAGACGAAAATGGAGAAGTGCGCTTTAGTGATTCCGCTGCCGAAAATAAAGTAGAGTACAAATTAGCTTTTAGTGGCACACCCCTGGTTCTCGACGCACTCGCTGATACTTATGTCAGAGATGGTTCTTATTTTGAATCCAACTTCGGAACAGTCCGCTCATTGGCGGTAAAAAAAGCTGGAGAAGGATTCAATCGTGAAGCATATTTCATATTCGACCTTACTGGTGTGACCACCGTAACCCGTGCTCGTGTGCGATTCGCCATGGAATTGTCGCGCGCCGGCTCAGTAGAAACCAATTTGTATGCAAGTACCACCAACTGGACAGAAAATACTCTAACCTGGAATATAAAACCCGTCACCTTGCAGTTATTGGGTAGCGTCACTGTGGACACCGAAAATTTTATATATTACGAATTTGATGTTACTGATTATATAAATTCGGAATTAAACCAGGAAAGCACACAAGTTGGATTTACTCTGAAAAACCCGGTTAATAGTACGCCGGTGACTAGAGTGCGAGCGCGAGAAGGAGCAGAAAATGAGATTCCTCAACTGGACATCCAATCGTAAAAACTAATGTTATGAGTCCCTTTGCCTTTTGAAAAGCTGAAATTTCCAATAAAACGTTGGTTTTGGCGGTATCGTTTACCGTCAAAACCCTCGCCTAAAACGGTTTTCAAGAGGTTACCCGAGAACAGCTATCCTGACCAAGAGAATTATTTTTCATTGTTTCATTTTATCGAGATACTTCATCTCAACCAGCTGCGCGGTAATACTTTCCTTCGTCAGCGAGCCACAACCTGATAAAACATGATCTGTTGTCAAACCGAGGGCGGAGATAATCATATAAAGCATAAGTCCATAACCTGAGTATACTGTTTTTTCATTCATCTCTTTTCGTTTATGAATAAGGAAGAGGCTAACCAGAGACAGAGCCGATGAAAATGTGAAACAGTGTCGCGCGACAATTTGTCACACCCCCAAAAGCCCGAGAACACTTTATAATGCAGCAATGAATATGTTCGATCATCAACTCCATAGTGATCCGACCACAATGCTGAACCTGCGACGGTTGTTCATTTTGAGAAGTATCGCTATTGTGTGCGCGCTGACGGCCATTACCTTGGCTACTCAGATTTTTGCCATGGCGTTACCGCTATTTTCGTTAACAGTGATCATCTCGATACACGGCGTGATCAATGTCTTTACCTTGTTACGCATGAAACAGCCACGCCCGGTTTCATCGGTAGAGTTTTTTATACAGTTGGTATTGGATGCGCTCACCCTCACCGCGCTGCTCTATTTTACAGGCGGTTCCACCAACCCCTTTGTTTCTCTGTTTCTGTTGCCGTTGGTTATCGTCGCTGCTATCCTGCCACAACGCTTTGCCTGGGCTATGGCGGCACTGACCGTCGCCTGTTATACCTTGCTGATGTTTTTTTATCACCCATTACCACATACCCACATCAAAAACGACGCCGATTTTGATGTGCATGTATTAGGTATGTGGTTCGGTTTTTTATTGAGTACGGGGCTGATTGTCTTTTTCGTTGTGCGTATGGCCAACAGCCTGCGCGAACGGGACCGTATCCTGACCAAAACACGCGAACAGACACTGCGTGACCAACACCTCGTCGCACTCGGCACGCTAGCCACCGGCGCCGCGCATGAGCTGGGTACACCGCTGGCAACTATTGCGGTTCTGACCGGCGAGTTGAAACACGACCATGCCGATAATGCCAATGTCATAGAGAAAGTAGAGATGTTGCGTGGTCAGTTAGATCGCTGCAAAAGTATCCTCTCCGACATCACCGCCAGTGCCGGACAGGCAAGACCTGAAAGCGGCAGCCGATTTGCCATTGATGACTACCTGAAAACCGTCGTGCAATTACTGCGCTCATCAAGACCCAATGCAAAAATCTCTTGCCAGCTGAATGGCTCACAACCACCACCGCAAATTCTGGCAGACAAAACCCTTACCCAGGCACTGCTTAATATTTTAAACAACGCCGCTGATGCCTCGATCGATAACATCGAAGTCGAAGCCATATGGAACAGTGAACGCCTGACCTTAGCCATTCGCGACCGGGGTGAAGGATTCAGCTCCGCAGTGCAAACCAACGCCGGGATGCCGTTTTTCACCACCAAACCACACGGCCAGGGACTCGGCCTCTATCTGGCTCGTGCGATATTGCACCGTTTCGGAGGAGAGTTGAATCTACACAACCGAGAAGGCTGTGGTGCTCAAGCCCTGATTAAACTGCCGCTTTCCACCATTGAGGTGACAACATGAGCGGTCAAAAAATTGCGAAACACCGCGACACATCGGATGATCTCCCGACTTTGTTGCTCGTTGAAGATGACGCACTGTTTTGCCAAGTGATGAGTCGCGCTCTGGCCAAACGCGGTTTCAAGGTAGAGACTGCCCACAACGTTGATGAAAGCATCGCACTGAGCGAAAAAATATCGCCTGAATTTGCCGTTGTCGATCTCAATATGCCCGGCCCCTCGGGTCTGGTATTGATCAAACACCTCATTGCCATGGATCCGCACACCCGGATCGTCATGCTCACCGGTTATGCCAGCATCGCGACCGCCGTAGAGGCCATCAAACTCGGTGCCATCCATTACCTTTCAAAACCTGCCGATGCCGACGAAGTCATCGCTGCCTTCTATCGTGAAAAGGGGGATGCCGATGTCGATATTTCTACCCGGCCGCTCTCTGTTAACCGCCTGGAATGGGAGCATATCCAAAAAGTGCTCAGCGATCATAACGGCAATATCACCGGCACTGCCCGCGCCCTTGGCATGCATCGTCGAACCTTGCAGCGCAAGCTACAAAAGCGTCCATACTCGGCGTAACACATTGTCACACCTTCTTCGACTTTGACCATGACCAAACCTTTTTCAAAATCAAATTCCATCGCTTACTATCGGTTGCCTGGAAGACAGAAGCGATATTAGACCGAATTCTGCTCGTCGGAATGGGTATTCATGATGGCTCGGATACGCATCCCTCAATACCATTGATAGGTAGCCTGTAAGCCACTTGCCCAATTAAGTTTTAGGTCTTTGAAGCCTTTCACATAATAAAGCGTATATCTTATTTTTTTATGTGCTTTCCAAGTCATGTGGAAAGTGTTTTCTAATTGATTCTTGCTAATATTTTGTGTTGCTTGCTCAAAGCGTAAATTTGTTCCCAGGCTAAATGTTTTTAATACGTTTCGTGAAAACCCCAATCCAGCAGAAAAAGTGTCGCTAAGTTGATTATTTCTCCACCGGTAAGCAATGTTGGCAGTCAGCCAGTTTTTGGAGACCCAATAATAAGCCGTTGATGACAGCTTAAACCCATATTTGGAGGTTCCTAAGTCATCCGCTTTGTTTGATGCAGGTGTATTAAGTTTACCCTCTATATCAATGTAGTGTAGGAAGGTTTTTAGTTTCAATAGCTGTTTGAGGCTGAAATAGCTACTTCCCCAGCCACTTGAAGATTGAATTTCTGATGTTTTTGAGTCTTTTCTGTCAAATCGATAAATATTACTAGATACTTTAAAAGTGGTTAGATTTTTCTGGATTTTAAAAAAAAGGGGGAGGCTAGTCAGAGTTGAGGTGTCTTTATCCAGATATATTCCTTCGCTATAAAAGTACCCAACTCCAATGCTTGTTTTAAAAGCGGGTGCTGCGGTAACAGTGCCTGACGTCATGGATAATGAAAGAAAAAATAAAAATAATCTCAATGAAAATATCATAAATTTCCTATAAATATTGATTTTTTTGGAGTACGACCGATTATACCAACGTTGACGTGGGAATATTTCCCATATACAATCACCATAGGTGGGATTATTTCCCTTTTATACGGCAGAAAGGTTGAAAATATTATGAAGCGGATTAACCATTACGTAAGTTATTTTGCCGTCGCTATTGTTTCATCTGTATTGTTCATTAGTGGGTGTAATGACAAAAATGAAGCGACTGGCGATGATCTGGGTACGATACCGGAAAAGCGATCAAATATTCAATTAAAAACGGCAGAATCCCGTTCTGAATTTGAAAATGATGTTAAAGCTTATTTTACAAGAATGCTTGAAGAGGGACAGGCTCCCGAGGGGACTGCGAGAGCGCAAGAAGATGGGTCTATTCTAGAGATGCAGACAGATAGCGCAGCTCCTGCCGGCGCAGAAGCAGTTGCATCAATAAACGTCAGCGATACCAATTTGATTGAAGCTGGAGTAGATGAAGCTGATTTAGTTAAATCTGATGGTCAATATCTTTTTGTGGCCCAACAAGCTGTGTTTAATTCAGATGCTGGTATTGAGCCTGCAGATACAAGTTCGCTTAGTCCCGATACTCCGATTCCTCCGGTAAACCCTTTAAAACCTGCAAACATTCGAGTAATGTTGCTTGATAATCAATCCCCTGATACAAAAGAAGTCGCAAAAATAGAACTTCCTCAAACCGTGTCTTCTATTGTCGGGCTATATCTTTCTAATTTCACAGAAACAGGAAAAACAAATCAATTGATTGCAGTAACCCGAACCAACGCAAAAAACAGTGATGAATTATTTCAATATTTCCGTTCAGATAATACTCTGGTTATTGCTTATGATGTGAGTAATCCAGAAAATCCAGAGAAGCAATGGGACATTGAAATAGAAGGCTATCATAATGCCAGTCGTAGCATGAATGGAAAGCTTTATCTTGTCTCTTCAAAATCTTTATGGATGCCCGCATTGGATGTTCACAGTAAAGAATTATCGGTTATCGAAGAAAATAAAATTTTAATTGATAATCTTACCGCAGAAGATATATTGCCAATGACTTGGGTTAATGGAATAAAAACAAATATTGTACAAGCAAATAATTGTATGGTTCCTAAAGAAAAAAGCAAAGAAAGTGTTTTTGCTGCAAACTTATTAGTTGTGTATACCATTCCCGTCATCGAACCAGAAAAAACGCAATCGTTCTGTACGTTAGAGAGTAGCGCTGAAATCTATGCTTCTACGAATGCGATTTATTTTACAAGAGGAGAATATATTCTTGCCGATGATGTCAATACGCCTGGAAAAAACTACACCATTATTCACAAATTAAATTACTCAGAAGACAACGTAGTCTATCAAAGTTCGGCACGGATTCCCGGTTGGACGGGTTGGCGGAATAAATCTTTTAGGATGAGTGAATTAAATGGTGATCTGCGTATCGTTTTAACAGAAAATGAAGTAACAGGTATCGATTCACCTCAAGAGAGCGAGTCTGTCTCCAGGCCCAGTACTGACGGAACGGATGACGCCATTGCCTCGACTTCGAGGCCCTTTTTTTCTTTTGAGCAACGTCCTGTTCACCGTTTATATGTGCTACGTGAAAATGAAAACGATGAAAAAGTTTTATCTGTATTAAGTCAATTACCCAATAAAACGCATCCTGAAAAAATTGGAAAACCGGGCGAAGACATTTATGCAGTACGATTTTTTGGTGATTATGCTTATATTGTTACGTTTCGAAGAACAGACCCACTTTACGCAATTAACCTAAAAGATCCGGCAGCACCCTTTATTGAAGGAGAATTATCAATACCTGGATTTTCAGATTACCTACACCCCATTAATGATAACTTGCTATTAGGTGTGGGGCAGGATGCAACAGAGGATGGGCGTATTCAAGGAATAAAAATTGCGCTATTTGATGTGAGCGATAAAAGTAAACCCGTTACTTTAAATAATATAGTCATAGGTTATCAAGGTAGTAATACGGCATTAAGTTATGATTATCGCGCATTTGCTATTTTATCGGATGCTGAAACAGGGAAGCATAAAATAGCTTTACCGATTAGCGTTTATGATACTGAAAATATGAACTCGAATCATTTCACTAACTATCAATGGACATATAATGGTTTACAGTTATTAGAAGTTGATGATGGCTCAATATCTACAATAGCCTCTATGACTGATTCT
The DNA here is from genome assembly GCA_013151745.1 of Gammaproteobacteria bacterium. GTDB lineage: Bacteria > Pseudomonadota > Gammaproteobacteria > JAADHS01 > JAADHS01 > JAADHS01. Next base: position 21,456 of record JAADHS010000245.1, read on the forward strand.
GGCGTTATCAAAGCCGTGAAGGCATCAAATGAAAGTCGTTGGCATAATGCTCAAAACCCCCGAAGTGTGATTGCTAATGATGCTATTCATTATGTAGATAAGGCTAAAATTTGGTCCGCATTATGGGATGTACCAGAAGTTGTTAATGGGCCAAATTAGAAAATAACACTATACTGCCACCTGAAAAGGCAACATTAATATTGGGCATGAGACACAATAGCTTATGCATGTGACGCACAAATTTGATTTCTATTTGAACGTTCTGATTGCCTACAGGGATGTAGGTATTAGTGCAAGCAGGAGCAAGCTTGCCGAAGAATGCTCAGAGAAGAGCCGAAGTTGTGATGCTAATGCAGATTCCACACGTTATTTTATTCTCATTTCTAAGCCTGCGTTTTTACGTTTAAACAAGGCGTACTGTGATATTCAAAATCATCCAGGCACAGCGCGGTAATTGCCCCGCCCCAGGCACAACCACTGTCCAGAGAAAACACGCGCTGCTGCTGTTGACCTGCACCCAAAGCAGCCCAATGACCAAAGAGAATAGTATGATCGCGGCTAGCACGCCCGGGCACTTCATACCAAGGCATCAAGCCTTTAGCCTGACTGCCCAGCGGCCCTTTTTCTGATAAAACCTGTCGTCCTTTCTGATCGCAATACCGTAAACGGGTAATCGTATTGGTAATAAAGCGCAAACGCGACCAACTGTGTAAATCTTCGCGCCATTGATCGGGCTGGTTGCCGTACATTTGTTTGAAGAATAGCGTCGCGTCATCACTGCGCAAAATAGTTTCTACTTCCGAGGCATAACTGAGTAGCTGAGCTAATGTCCATTGCGGGGCAATACCCGCGTGCACCATCAACACATCCCGCTTATCACTGTAGTGTGCCAGAGGCAAGTGCCGCAACCAGGTTAATAGCTCGTCGCGATCACCAGCTTGCAAAACATCGGTAAAAGTATCCTGCTTGCGACGCGTTGATTGACCCTTCGCTTCAGCGCAAGCCACCGCGAGCAGATGTAAATCATGATTACCTAATACCGTAACAGCACGCTCACCCAGACCCTTAACAAACCGTAACACCTCAACGGATTGAGACCCACGATTCACTAAATCTCCGGCAAACCAAAGCTGGTCATGTTGGGAGTCGAAATCAATCTGATCTAATAAACGACATAAATCATCATAACAACCCTGTACATCCCCTATTGAATAGGTCGCCAAACAACATTACCTCCCATCACTATCTATTGTCCATGTCACACCCAACAAAACACCCATGGCATCCCATGTCACTTCATTTAAAGGCAATTGCACGGAAGTTCCGTTAGCCAGAAAAGTGGTATCCGTGCCGTTGCCGTTCTTGCTTTGCCATTGAAAGCCTTCGACTAGAACAGTAAAACTCCAACGTTCATCCCATCTATAAAAAGCGTCTATTTTCCAATAAAAACCCTCCGCTTCCGTCTTTTGAGCGAAACTAAGCGGACGCTGGAAGTTTGTATTCAAATTCCAATCCGCCTCCGCCGTGAAATTGACCTTAGGGTGATATTCGAAACCCAGATTCAAACCCCACTTTATATTAAAATCAAATAACAAATCCAGGCCATACCACGCGCCTTTCCAGAGGGTATCGTAGCTACTGTTTAAACCCGGAAATTCACCTGTAGGAGGATTACTTTGAAACCCATCGGTGATGGTGAGATCTTGCAAATGATAGGCGTATCCCACTAATGGGATCAGCGTCATTTTTTTTGCCACAGGGAGGCTATCCCAATGAAATTTCACACCCACCCCCAAACTGAAGTCTCGCACATCCCCCCCCGCCTGATTGTCAGAGCGTGAAAACTCCAGAGTTCTGTTATCACCTGAATAATCGGTATCTCTGTTCTCTCCTCTGGTCACCTCACCGAACCCGGCCAAAGCTTTAAGATAATATCGATTTTGGAAACTGAAATCGCCGAAAATTCGTCCATAGGCCACATCCATCTTACGCCACGTCAACTCAGATAATACGTTGGGTGACCCGCCCGGACCCGCTTCATTCCAACTTAAATCATCTTGCCTGTAGCCGGCCTCAAATGACAACGTAAAATCAAATTGCGACCCGATATGATCAGGCGCAGCGAAACTCTCACAGGCCAGGATCAGCAACCCCACGCCACAAACGCATGAATCTGTTTTTTTCATGTTAGCTTCAGCTCATCAGATCAGCATCATTAAGTTTAATGTTTTAAATAATGTACATTTAAAATCCAACCAACAGCACCACTTTGACACATTAAGACTATAAAAAGCACTAATTTAGCGCCCCCATTACATGCCAAACCCTCTCCTGCCTATTGAGTCCAACGATACTCTGCTGCTAAAATCAGGTCAGACAACCCCCTAACCTCCAGTAAAATCGATACCTTATGACAAAGCAACGCCGCGCAATCGCACTCATTTCAGGTGGGCTTGACTCCATGCTCGCAGCCCAACTCATCCTGGATCAAGGGATCCATGTGGAAGGCATCAATTTTTATACCGGTTTTTGTGTTGAAGGACATACTCATGCGATTCGCAAAAAAGACCGAAATAAAGCAAAACGTAATGATGCGCTCTGGGTTGCGGAGCAACTGGGCATTAAACTCCACATTATCGACGTTATAGAAGAATACAAAGCGGTTTTACTCAATCCCAAACATGGCTATGGTGCCAACATGAACCCCTGCCTAGATTGCAAATGCTTTATGGTCAAAAAAGCACAAGAATGGATGGCCGAAAATGATTTTGATTTTATTATTACTGGCGAGGTTTTAGGCCAAAGACCCATGTCACAACGCCGCGATACCATGCAGATTGTGGTACGAGACACCGACCCCCATGAGCGCTTATTAAGACCCCTTTGTGCTCAAAGATTAACCGAAACCGTTCCAGAAACAGAAGGTTGGGTCGATCGAAAACGTCTCTTGGGGCTAACCGGGCGTTCTCGCAAGCCACAAATAAAGCTCGCTGAAAATTATGGATTTAACGACTATTCACAGCCCGCTGGAGGCTGCTGTTTCTTAACCGACAAAGCCTATTCAAGCAAATTGATAGACATGTGGACTGCGCGCAACGATAGAAACTATGAACTTGACGATATCATGTTATTAAAAGTAGGTCGTCACTTGCGACCCAAACCTCACTTCAAACTGATCGTCGGCCGGGAAGAAGGAGAAAACCGCTTTCTGGAGGGTTATCGTAAACAATTCACTTACCTGCGCCCAACCAGCCATGCCGGTGCATTGGCATTATTAGATGGCACCGCCCAAAATAAAGATGAAATTGAGCTTGCTGCCCGCCTTTGCGCCCGTTTTAGTCAGGGAAAACAAGCTGCTATTGTCAGCATTGCCGTCAAGGAACTGGGCAAAGAAGAGTACACTTTGGATGTCTCCCCCCTAAAAGCGAACGACATTCCCGAGGACTGGTACTTATGAATCGCGAAACATTCGATCTTAAAGGACTCATTTGCCCACTCCCTGTCATTCGCACCCAAAATAAAATTAAAACACTCAACAGTGGAGATATACTGGTGGTTTTATGCTCAGACCCAGGTGCACTTCACGATATTCCTGCCTGGTGTAGAATACATGGCCATGAAATAATAGACAGCCAAAATAAAGAGGGCGAAATAACCCTAACTATTAAAGTGGTACACTAGTTGCTAGTGAACGAGTTGGTAACTTGATTTATGAGCAGTCGCCGTAGCGCAAACCAGCGAGAAAAGTAACGGCTTAACAATATTCCTAATGCGTGTACACTGTAGGAATATACGGAAAAATTAAAATAGCAATGCACTGGAGGAGTGGTAATGTCACAAGATGTATTAAAACTAATAAAAGATAATGATGTAAAATTCGTCGACCTGCGCTTTACCGACACCCGCGGTAAAGAACAACATGTCTCTCTACCTGTCAGCCAGATCAATGACGAGTTATTCAAAGAAGGGAAAATGTTTGATGGTTCCTCTATAGCAGGCTGGAAAGGAATTAACGAATCTGACATGGTACTCATGCCAGACACGGAAACGGCTCTGCTGGATCCGTTTACCGACGAACCTTCACTCATCATTCGCTGCGACATTCTTGAACCTGACACAATGTCAGGATATGAGCGCGACCCACGCTCCGTAGCCAAACGTGCTGAAGCCTACTTAAAATCAACCCAAATTGCAGACACGGCCTATTTTGGCCCTGAACCCGAATTTTTCATTCTTGACGACGTGCGCTGGGGTACCGACATCAGCGGCTCTTTCTATAAAGTAGATTCGGAAGAAGCCACATGGAACTCCGAGAAAGTGTTCAGTGACGGCAACATGGGTCATCGTCCACAATTAAAAGGAGGCTATTTTCCTGTCCCACCTGTTGACTCACTACATGATATCCGGTCGGCAATGTGTCTGGCACTGGAAGAAATGGATATTGAGGTTGAAGTCCACCACCACGAAGTAGCGACCGCAGGTCAATGTGAAATTGGTACGGCATTCAATACCCTCGTCAAACGCGCAGACCAGAATCAAGTTCTTAAATACGTAGTGCAAAATATAGCTCATGCCTATGGCAAAACAGCAACGTTTATGCCTAAACCACTGGTGGGTGACAATGGTAACGGCATGCACGTTCACCAATCATTAACAAAAAACGGCAAAAACATCTTCGCTGGCAACGCTTATGGTGGCCTTTCGGATGAAGCCTTGTTTTATATTGGTGGTATTTTTAAACATGCCCGCGCTTTAAATGCCTTTACTAACGCCAGTACCAATAGTTACAAACGCCTAGTTCCAGGCTTTGAAGCTCCGGTTATGCTGGCTTACTCCGCACGCAACCGCTCTGCATCCATACGCATCCCTCATGTTTCCAGCCCTAAAGCACGCCGTATCGAAGTCCGCTTCCCTGATGCTTGCGGTAATCCTTATTTCACCTTTGCTGCACTGATGATGGCCGGTCTTGACGGCATCCAAAACAAAATCCATCCCGGGGAGGCCATGGATAAAGATTTATATGACCTACCACCAGAAGAAGAAAAAGCCATCCCCACCGTTTGCTCCTCTCTGGATCAAGCGCTTGAAGCGCTTGACGGAGACCGGGATTTCTTGACTCAAGGTGGTGTTTTCACCGACGATATGATCGACGGCTATATTTCACTAAAAATGGAAGAAGTCACACAATTGCGCATGACCACGCATCCTATTGAGTTTGACATGTACTATAGTCTATAAATAGTAGGGCTCAAGGTAATATGAAAACGCCCCAATTGGGGCGTTTTTTTTCATCTTGTACCTGGATACTGAAAATAGTTGTATTTGTAGAATGCAAAATATTAATCGTAAAAAAATGATTACGTTAAACCTCGAAAATGGAATCCTTTGGTGATTTCCGAACCGTTTCGTATCACTATGCAGAGTTTCAGCTTTGACAAGAGGAGCGCTAGAGAGCATGAAAATATCGCTGATGACAGGCTTAATTATACTTTATCTTCCTTTTACCAGCGTTGCCCAAATATACAAATCCATTGAACCCGATGGCTCTATTACGTATTCAGACCAGGCTCCCACCAAAGAAGCTCAGCCCATAAAGCTGGATCCAATCAGTACCATCACTGCACGCGAAGTCACACCACCCACTTCGACGACAAAAGAACAAAAAAAGGAAGACCCACAACCTAAGATAAACTATTCTACCTTCAAAATAACGTCACCTCGCAACGACAGCACAATCAGAGAGAATTCCGGATCCATAACAATTCAATTGGATATCAATCCACAGTTAAACACCGAATCAGGCCATACTATCAGCATCAACCTGGATGGAAAACAAGTCGCCAAAGGAACGTTCAGCCAAACAACACTCAACAATATTGACCGGGGAACACACTCTCTTTCCGCCAACATCCACAACAAACAAGGGAAAGTCATCCGCTCCACTGCCATCGTCTCTTTCCACTTGCTACGCTTTTCTATACTACACAAGAAAGTGGCACCTTAGACAACCCATGACCGCTGAAACCTTGAACCAAAAAATTCTGGAGAACCTAAACACAGCAACCCTGCTTTTCAACGATGAGCTGAAATTAGAGCACATCAACCCCGCAGGAGAAATGCTGCTGGCCATCAGTTACCGACAATTAAAACAGGGGTATGGTAACGATTATTTCGAACAGACCAACGTTCTCATGGAAGCCCTAGTAACCACAAAAAAAAGAGCCAACAGCCTTACGCAACGCGAACTGGAAGTCGCCTTGCCTAACCTCAGCCAGATCACCGTAGACTGTACCGTGACTCCGTTTATTGCCCCAGACCTAGGTCAAGTCTACCTTATGGAGCTACAGCAAATAGACCGCAGACTACAAATAATAAGAGAAAAAAATCTACTGTCTCAACACGATACAACACATGCTGTGGTACGCGGACTGGCTCATGAAATCAATAACCCTCTAGGCGGAATTAAAGGCGCAGCCCAGCTACTTGAACGTGAACTACCACATCATTCTTTAAAAGAATACACCCAGGTGATCACCAGCGAAATAGACCGTCTGCAAACACTCGTAGGCCGCCTGCTTGGACCTTACACTCGCCCACTAAGACGCCCAACTAACATTCATAAACTAATTGAACATGTCCGCACCCTCGTTAACGCCGAAACACCCGACACACTCCAATTCAAACGAGACTATGACCCAAGCCTTCCGGAAATTCAGCTTGACCCAGACCAAATAATACAAACCCTGCTCAACATCGTCCGCAACGCGACTCAAGCGGTAAGCCACAATGGACAAATTACGCTACAAACACGAGCCAAACGTCAAATCACAATAGGCTCAACCCGGCATCGCCTCGTCCTCTGTATCAGCATCATAGACAATGGCCCCGGCATTCCTGATGATATGAAAGAAAAAATTTTTTTCCCCATGGTAACAACACGAGCTGAAGGCACCGGACTGGGACTCTCAATTGCACAGTCCATCATCAACCAGCATAGTGGTCTAATAGAATGCCATAGCCTGCCAGGCCACACTGAGTTCAAAATACTGCTACCCATGGACATGTCTCATGAATAAACAAGGTCATATCTGGGTCATTGACGATGATCGCTCTATTCGCTGGGTATTAGAAAAAGCCCTCAACCAAGCAGGCATGGCTGTTTCAGTTTTTGAAAATGCCAACGATCTACGAGAATTATTAGTCCTTTCCCAACCTGATGCCATCATTACTGATATTCGCATGCCCGGTACAGATGGACTACAATTGCTCGACTTTATCACCCAGCACTACCCTCATTTACCCGTCATTGTTATGACCGGGCATGCCGACCTCTCAAGCGCAGTATCAGCCTACGAAGGCGGTGCCTTTGAATACATGCCCAAACCTTTTGACATTGATGAAGCAACTGACCTGGTCAGGCGTGCCGTCACTCAACACCGTAACCAACAACAGACCAAACAAGCCGTCAAACTTGATAAAACACCTGAAATTATCGGCCAAGCACCCGCCATGCAAGAAGTGTTCAGAGCCATTGGCCGCTTGAGCAAATCTAACATAACCGTATTGATCAATGGCGAATCAGGAACGGGAAAAGAACTCGTGGCTCACGCCCTGCATCGCCATAGCCCCAGGGCAGAACAGCCTTTTATTGCACTCAATACCGCAGCCATTCCCAGAGAATTGCTAGAGTCAGAATTATTTGGTCATGAAAAAGGGGCTTTTACCGGCGCTCAAGCCACTCGCTTGGGTCGCTTCGAACAAGCCAATGGCGGTACTCTTTTTTTAGACGAGATAGGGGACATGCCTGCCGAACTACAAACTCGTTTGTTACGCGTCTTAGCCGATGGCGAGTTTTATCGTGTGGGTGGCCATACCCCCATCAAGGTAGACGTACGTATTATTGCGGCAACGCATCAAGACCTGGAGCAACGCGTCAAAAAAGGTCAATTCAGAGAAGACTTGTTTCATCGGCTCAATGTTATTCGCATCACGCTCCCAGCACTTAGAGAACGCCGCGAAGACATTTCACTGCTGCTTCACTTGTTTTTACAAGAGGCCGCCAAAGAACTAGGTGAAGAGGTTAAACGACCTAAAAAAGAAGTCGAACACTATTTATGTCACCTTGAATGGCCGGGCAATGTTCGTCAGTTGCAAAACACCTGTCGCTGGCTCACCGTCATGGCCACAGGTCACGAAATACATATGGAAGATTTACCACCTGAGCTAAAGCCAAGCCATGAACCTGACCTCACCAGCACCCACTGGGAACACGCTTTATCGCTCTGGGCTGGCCAGCAACTCGCCAGCGGCGAATCCAATATTCTAGATATCGCCCTGCCTAATTTCGAACGAACCCTAATCGATATGGCACTTAAACATACTCAAGGACGACGCCAGGAAGCCGCCAAACTGCTGGGCTGGGGAAGAAACACCCTAACCAGAAAAATAAAAGAACTCAACATGAGTACGAGTCAACCCAAACAGGACACATTAAATTAAGAATTTTTATATTTCGTCCTGCAGGCCAAAAGTATTCAATTTTATTTGTGATTTATTTTTAGTTGTTAAAAGAGCTGAAAAAAATAACTAGGCCTATTGACAGCGTGGCGATTCATCTGCGTTAGGCCGCTTGCTATTCATCTCTGCTTGATATTTTACAAAACATGACTGTTGCAGATGAAGGACAAAGCGCTTTGAATTGCTTGGTTTCCATTACTGCGATTGGAGTCTCAGTGCGTCGCTGAACTGTAAAACCAAGCTTTTTAAAATATTCAGTTGCCGATTCAGTTAAAAGATAAAGTACATTGATGCCTAAATGAGACGCCTTGTCTTCTATTAATCGATATATATTTTTCGCTATTCCTTTCCCTCTATACCTAGGTATGACTACAATCGAACGAACTAACCCAATATCACCACATATTTCAAGACCGCCTAAACCAATAATTTCACCCTTTTCTTCGACGACGACAGCATTGTCAAAATGTTCTCCGAAATCAACCGAAGGCAATCCATTAGCAATCAGTATTTTTTTTACTTCATTTAAATCAGCCCCAATGGCTTTTCGATAATTCATTCTGTCATACTGCTCTCTAATTCAGGAATTATAAGCCGATTCAATAGCCTTATTCGCCCACTCTATGAGTTTTTCGCTATCTTCTTTCCCGCACAGCCATCACATCCCTTGCGGGTAGTTTGTTAGCTGTTTTTTAACACGAAACCTCCAGCATATAAGCCTCTAATTTCCTAAAATACCTTGCAAATGTTTAGCATGCTCCAAAACTTGATAATCCTGATACCGCCTTCCATGCAATTGTATTCCAACAGGTAATCCATTATCACTTTTTCCTGCGTTTATAACCGCAATAGGGTGACCAAAGCTCGCTGTAGCACAATTATAGGTTGCAAATGGCTCAGCATAAGGAACTAAAACACCATCAATTAAAAGATCTGTGCCCGTCTTACAAATAGGTATGCCTTCTGAACCACATACCGGTGTGATTAAGAGATCATAATCTTGCAAAAATTGATCAAATTCGTTCATTAATTCAATGCGCCGGTCTAATGCGCGCATATATTCCCTTTTTGAGAGCGCCATACCTACGCCTAGGTTTTTTGAAAAAGAATGATCGCCGTAACGCTTTTTAAAAAGATAGCTGAAAAATGACTTCAACTGAATCGGTGCATAACCTAAAGCACTTTTTTTAAGCTCATAACCGCAGATATAACACCAAATTTTCAAGGATTCTTTGTAATTAATTGAGGGTTCTATTTCAATAACTTCAATACCAGTATCTTTAATTTTCTGGATAGAGTGATTAATCGCATTTAAAATACTTTTACTAATGGTTGCTTCTGGAAATATTGTTTGCACCGCGATTCGCTTTAGCTCAGGTATAGAATTAGGTCGCTCTAAATCCGAAATAACGTCAAATATGAGCTGTAAATCGTCAATATTACGAGCCATTGGGCCTGCCGAAAGTAAATTTTTAAGTGGCTGACTCATTGGAATAGCCATATGCCCATCTAAAGAAATAATACCTTCTGTTGGCCGTAAGGTAGAAATCCCACATAGAGCCGCAGGCACTCTCAGTGATCCCGCAACATCACTACCCATTTCTATCGTTACCAATCCTGCCGCTATTGCA
>JAADHS010000005.1 GCA_013151745.1 Gammaproteobacteria bacterium
CTGATAAACTCTTAGACTGGCAAGTGGCTCCCTCTCTGAATACAGGTCGCTATGCACTCAATGCTTTCTATTACAAAAATTGGCTGTATGCTGCTGGGGGTTTGGATAATATTAATTACTTGCGTAGTATTGAAAAAGCCACACTGTCACCAAAAGCTCACGAAATAACTCAATGGACGGAGAGTAACCCGCTCTCTTCTCCACGAGCCAATTTTGGCATTGTTCAGCATCAGGATGCGGTTTATATTATAGGCGGCACCAATTCCATTGGTTATTATAATACTGTCGAAATGGCCTACTTTAATGAGCAAGGTGATCTCGGTTTTTGGGGTACAAAGCAACAAGCTCACGAGTATGAGTCTCAAGAGTCTTCGACGAAAAAAACGGCAACGGTGACGGTGTCCTTACCGCACCAGGGGGAAATAGTCGAAATTATAGATGCCGGGAGTTACAGCTATATTCGCAGCCAGTCTGAGCACGGTGAAGAATGGCTGGCAGTCGGTCGGGCTCGCTATCAGATTGGCATGGACATCCGTTATAGCGATGGTGTACTTATGCCCAATTTTCAGAGCAAAACACTAAAAAAAAGTTTTAAATTGATTCGTTTTGTTAGTCGTGTTGAAGTGATAAAGCCCTGAGTGATCTTGCTCGCCCAGTTTTAGTTTTGGACGAAAACGAGAGGTTCCAGTCTAATTATTTTTCTAATTCGTCAAGGGGCGGGATTGAGAATGGGCGGTAAATGTCAACCTTGCGAAAAAATTGATCAGCAATGTAGATCCGTCCCTCTTGATCAATATCGATCCCCGCGGGTAACATATAATTTGTTGGTTTGCTCGATTGTCCGCGTTGACCTATAAAAAGCAAAAGCTCTCCGGCTGGGTTGAAAATTTGAAAATTACCAAATGCCGTATCGACAACATAGATGTTATTTTTTGGATCAGTTGCGATGCCCTTGGGTCTTGCAAATTGTCCAGGGTAGCGACCTAATGAACCGAAGCTCTGCTTGAACTTGCCAGTGTGATCAAATGCTTGAATGCGAAAATTACCACTATCTACAACATATAACAGGCCGTTGGATGCGACGCTGGCTTGCAGCGGGATGTTAAACTCTCCCGTTTTTTGGCCCCGTGTACCTATGGTGCGTATAAAATTGCCAGAGTTAAGGTCGTAAACGGCAATGCGGTGTTGTTGGCTGTCGACGCCGCCGGTATCAACAACGTAAACAAGTTGGTTCTTTGAATCAATAGCAACATCTGAGGGACGCTTTAATTGCTTAGGGTTTCCTATACTACGTAGATATTGACCTTCGGCGCTGTAGACCAGCACTCGTCTTGCTTCAACGTCACTGACAAGAACATCGCCGTTGTCGGCGATGTCAATCCCTGTTGGTTTGCGTAGACTGCCGGGCTCCATCGTACCAAATTCAAAATATCGAGCACCGACAATATCAAAAACAATAATGGCTCTTTGTACCGTGTCGGTCACGTAGACGCGCCCATCTTTAACCGCTATATCATAAGGTTTAACGAGGCCTTTTTGTTCTAGTGCCTGACCCGTGGCGAATCGTTTTAATTGTTGAGCACGGCTTGGTTTAATGATGTTACTGGCGAAACGCAGTGTGCGCTCATAAACGAAACGAGGCTCGGCGGGGGGCGGGGGAAACACCGGAGGGATAAACTCGGGCTGCTGAGGTTGATTACTACAGCCAGCCAGAGATAAGATTAATCCCGTCATGGTGAAAGCGCTCAACCACCTGAATGCGGAGCTTATTTTATATGACACGTTTCGCACAACCGATCGGCGCTGGTGCGCAGCAATATGTCAATATCAGGGTTATGGACGTTATGACATGAGGCACACTCCACTTTGCCTTCGTAAAGCTTCACTCCGTTATCAAACCCATAAGGGCCATCGGGTGGACGAAAGTCGGGATCGATATGGGTTAGCCCTGCATAAGTCATGGATATCGGATGGTCATTTTGTAAATCCGTACCAAGATGTTTGATTTCAATGCTATGCGCCGCAGTACCATTATGGCATTTCCCACAATTCATAAGATTATTCGCCCCATTGAGACGAAGATGCAGCGCGGTATCTTCTTCTGAACTAAAGGCGTCGGGTCTAAAAACCGTCATATCAACAGCCATTGTGCCATCGTGACAAGATAAGCATAATAAACTCACTGGGCTGGGGGTGCGAACTTTGTTATCCAGTGTTCTGCTGTCATATAAATCAAAGTTAGTCGTTGCCGGTACAAAACGATTCCAGCCTGGAATCCCCCCTTGTTGGCTGCTGTCTGCCCCCTCTTTTTCTGGAGGAAGATGACAATAGACGCACGACGTTCCAAAATCAGAAAAGGCCAGCCCAGGCATAGCAACGACATTGGCACGCTCGTTGAGTCCGGTAAAATCATGTTTTGTTCCCAAAATGGTATTTGCGTAGACGGGTGTCAACAAGATAATTGAAGAAAAACAAACCAAAATCAACAAAGTATAAAGATACGGCGGCATCGGCTGTACTTGAAAAGCGCTATAATCTCTTGATATGCCCAGATAACGGATCATTTTATTTTCCACGCTGCATTGCTCCCTGCAGAATGTTGGGGAGGCTCAAAGGTGTATGTTGTGAAAATAGGTAGATTGCTCACAATAAAGAACTATTCTGACTTATACTCTTAACTTGGTGTTGTTATAGGATGAGAATACCACAGAGGTGCAGCGACGACAAAAATGGTGGGTAAAACAGGTAAGGATAAGAAAACCGGTGAGTGAATGTAAATTGAACCCGTGTACTGTGAATGGTTAAGATAAGGAATGAAAGGTCAGTGTTGCTTATATTTGCTCTAAAATTCAAGTTTAGTGTCTTCATATCTTTTTTTGGCATGATGGCGTTTGTTTCAACTCCTGTTTTGGCTGAGACGGGTTCTCAGGGAGAGGTGATTTACCAAGAGTATTGCTCAGTTTGTCATGGCGATCAGGGCGATGGCATGACCCGCGTGCGTCGTGGTTTAAATCCCCCGCCCAGAGATTTTACCTCGCGGCTTGCTAAAGCAGAGTTGACGCGAAAACGAATGTTGATAGCAGTCAAACAGGGTAGGCCCAATACGGCGATGATGAGTTTTGCATCGAATTTGAGCGAAAAAGAAATCAATGACGTGGTAGATTATGTGCGAAATCGCCTCATGATCAAAGAAGATGTCGCGCTTGATGCCGCTATGGTCTTGTTAGAAAAAGGGAAAAACACTTATACCGCGAATTGTGCGGTTTGTCATGGAGATGATGGCAATGGTGCAATGTGGACCAAAAACAGCCTTAATCCGCCGCCGCGTGATTTTACTACTTTGCAAGCATTGGAAATGTTAAGTCGCGACAGGATGATTAATTCGGTTACCCATGGACGCCCGGGTACGGCCATGATGTCTTTTACTCAGCGTTTGGCCAGCGAAGAGATTAATGCTGTTGTTGATTATATTCGCTCAAAGTTTATTGGTCGAGTCAAGACCGTAGACCATGCTCCGGAAAAAGTTGAGGGACATCAACAGGGGCAGGGGATATTGCCATTGGGTGCGCCAGCTTCATCGCTTCCTGTTGCTGCCGCAGACATGGCTTTACCCTTTTCTAACGGATTACAGGGTGACAGGGAAGCGGGTCGGCAATTTTATATGAATAATTGCTTTACTTGTCATGGGCGTGAAGGGGATGGCAACGGTCCAAGAGCCAGTTTTATTCGTCCTAAACCTCGAAATTTTGTGCATGTAGATTCTCGTCTCAGTTTGAATCGTCCGGCGTTGTTTAGAGCCATTAGTATTGGTAAGCAAGGTACCGTTATGCCTGCTTGGAATAAAGTGTTAAATGAGCAACAAATTGTTGACGTGGCTGAGTTTGTTTTCCATGAGTTTATTAGAAAAGAAACGGCAATGGAGGAGGCAACGAAAAAAAAAGCCGGCAGTTAGCGGATAAAAAACAGGCATCATCTGAGTTAGTGCCGTCCACTGTCGTTGTGGCGGCAGGTCGAAAGGCGCAATCTGAATTTGCGCATGGACGCGATATTTACAACTATCGCTGCTATTTTTGTCATGGTTATAGTGGCGATGCAAAAACATTGGCCAGTTCCTATTTAGAGCCAAAACCACGAGATTTTACGACGGTGAATAAAGGGGCGTTATCTCGTGAAAAAATGATCCTGGCGGTCAAGGAGGGGCGTTCTGGAACGGCCATGGTGGCGTTTAATCAACAACTGAGTGATCGGGATATTATCGCAGTCGTTGATTTTATTCGCGCAGAATTTATGAACGGCGAGTCAAAAAATACACGTTATCATACCATTGCTAATGGCTGGCCGAATCATCAGCGTTTCAAGGTGGCTTATCCGTTTGCCTTGGGTGAGCTGTCTCTGGATATGCCCTGGCCGTCGATGACCGATGTTCAGCAACGAGGGTGGCGTTTGTATATGTCATCTTGCATCACTTGTCACGACCGTGCGTCAGTTCATGAAGAAGGAGAGTTATGGAATCGTCGCTCTATTTCTTTTCCCAGAGGGGGGTATTCGCATAAAAACACTAAAAAAAATAAGCTGGATTCGGTGTCGGCGGCGAGTGCTTACGCGATGCATTATCAGGTGCCGTCTATTGATGGTTTGACCCCTTCGGAGCGGCGAGGCGAAATGATTTTTCAGGACAATTGTGCTTTTTGTCATGGTGCAGATGGTACGGGTAAAAATTGGATAGGCAGTTTTTTGCAGCCTCATCCACGGGATCTGAGTGTGAATATTTATTCGATTGATCACTTGAAAAATGTAGTGCAAAATGGCATTCCAGGTACAACAATGTCGGCCTGGAAGTCGGTGTTAACAGAACTGCAAATTAATGATGTGAGCGCTTATGTGAAAAGACTGTCCGAGAAGAGAAAATCTCCGGTGGGGCTCGATGTTCCCTTGAAAGATGAACGTCATTTGGGTCAGACTATTCCGAATTAACTTGTTAAAAAACACCTGCTCGCTTGATTTAGTTTATGCGAAAATGGGGCTCAAAAAGGGTTGTTTTTCGCTACGATTTCTATTCTTGAGCGGCTTTTTTCCACGTTAAAAAAAATAAAACGGTATTAATAATGGTATGAAAAAAATTAAAGTGGGTGTTGTTGGCGGGACGGGTTATACCGGGGTTGAATTATTGAGGTTGTTGTTGGCGCATCCACAGGTTGAGTTGGCTGCGATTACCTCTCGTTCAGCAGCTGGTCAAGCCGTATCCTCACTATTTCCAAGTTTGCGCGGCTGTGTTGATCAGGTCTATGTTTTACCCGACCTTGATGTGCTTGCCACCTGTGATCTCGTTTTTTACGCGACCCCTAACGGAACCGCCATGCAACAGGTTCCCGACTTGTTAGAGCGGGGAGTACGGGTCATCGATTTAGCTGCGGATTTTAGACTTAAGAATGAGGCCGAGTGGGATCAATGGTATGGCATGGCGCATGCGTGCTCTGAACTCTTGAGAGAGGCGGTTTATGGTTTGCCTGAGGTCAATCGGGAGTTGATCAAAACCGCACGTCTGGTTGCTAATCCAGGATGTTATCCTACTGCGGTGCAGTTGGGTTTATTTCCCTTATTAAAAAATAACTTGGTTGATTTTAATAGCTTGATTGCAGATTGTAAATCTGGTGCTAGTGGTGCGGGTCGTCAGGCCAATGTGGGTATGTTGTTTTGCGAAACAGCGGAGAGTTTTAAAGCCTATAGCGTGGCAGGCCATCGACATTTGCCTGAGATTAAACAAGGGTTAAGTTTGCTTGCAGGAAGCGAAGTCGATTTAACTTTTGTACCCCATTTAACGCCGATGGCTCGCGGTATTCATGCAACGCTTTATGCCAATTTAACCACTGAGGTTGACCTGCAAGAAGTCTATGAGCGTTATTATGAGCAAGAATATTTTGTCGATGTGATGCCGGCAGGGTCTACACCTGAGACTCGTAGCGTTCGAGCCAGCAATGTTTGTCGGATGGCGGTTCACCAGCCGCAAGGTGGGCAACGGGTTGTTGTATTGTCGGTTATTGATAATTTGGTTAAAGGGGCTGCCGGGCAAGCCGTTCATAATATGAATATTATGTTTGATTTAGATGAATCTGCAGGTCTTTCATTGGCAGGCTTGCTACCGTAAGGTTTGATGTAAAGCCTATGAATTTCGAGGTTAAAGCGCATCGAGTTGTACCTCGTCGCCCTTTTTGGCGAGCCGTTTGGACTTTTGTCGTTATATCAACTTTAGCGAGTTTAGCTTGGTTGTTGTTTGACTATGGTCGAACCAGCGCGGGTTTTGAAATAGAGGCGGCTCTGGAGCGTACAGCGAGATTACAGCAAGAAAACGAAAATTTATTGCAGGCGCAGTTATCCTTACAAGAAGCGTTTACCCGGCTTGAACAAATACGCAAGGTAGAGCAACAAGCACACGCTAAAGTTGCTGCTGGTTTGGCTGATCTACAATCTGAAATTTTGGAATTAACACAGCAATTGCGTTTTTACCAGGGTATTGTGTCACCAGCAGATATAGCTGATGGCGTCAAAATAAAGGATCTGAAAATTGATCGGACTGTGGAACAAGGGCGATATCTCTATACTTTGATATTAGTACAAGGGCCAAAGCGTGCACAACGTCAAATAGGTGCGGTGAGTTTGTCTTTAGAAGGCCAGATCAAGGGCAAGCTGCAAACACTGTCGATGAAACAGTTGACCGATGAAAAACGTTCCAGTCATAAGTATCGATTTAAATATTTTCAACGGTTTTCTGGGGAAATAAAAATATCCGAAGGCTTTGATCCAAAACAAGTATGGGTGCAAGTGACGCCTTCAGGTCAACGCAAAAAAAAATATGAAGTAAACTATCTATGGGCGGATTTGTTAGGCACGCATGTGCAATAAGGAATAAAATTTAATGTTTGGTGGTAAAAACAAAGCCAAAATGACAAAAATAAATACATTAATTGATCAGCACACGGAAATTAATGGTGATTTAGTGTTTTGTGATGGCTTGCATCTGGATGGTATTATTCGGGGTGAGGTTTCGGCCATAGCTGATAGTCTTGCGACGTTAACTGTAGGCGAAATGGCGCTGATCGAAGGTAATGTGAGTGTGTCTTATTTATTGCTGAATGGTACAATAATCGGAGATGTGCGTGTTGCTGATCGGGTTGAGTTGACGTCAACTGCGGTCGTAACAGGCAGTATTTATTATAAGAGTATAGAAATGGCGATGGGTGCTGAAGTGAATGGTCAATTAATACATGTAAGAGAGCAGGCTGACGACTCAGCTAATACGGAAGCGCCACCTTCTAATCTTGATCAAAACACTAAAGAATGTTAATATCCTAAAACCTCTAATGAATATGATAGTGAGTAATGACGAATGATAGATTCCAGTGTCGAAGCAACCCCAGCCTCTCCAATGATTTTTACCGATAGCGCGGCATCTAAAGTCAAAGCCTTGATTGAAGAAGAAGGTAACGCGGATCTAAAGCTCCGAGTATTTATCTCAGGGGGAGGGTGTTCAGGTTTTCAATATGGTTTTAGCTTTGATGAAAGCACTAACGAAGGGGATACTTTGGTAGAAAAAGCAGGCGTGACGTTGTTGGTGGATCCAACAAGCTTTCAGTATTTGGTCGGTGCGGAAATAGATTACACCGAAGGACTGGAAGGAGCACACTTTGTCATCAGAAACCCGAATGCGACGACGACGTGTGGGTGCGGTTCCTCTTTCTCCGTGTAGTTGATGGAGTCGGCTTTTGCAGGTGATCGTTCTCGACTTCATTAGGGAACGTGCCACAATATACCCATAGCGTTATGAATTTAGGCGTTTTCACGCACAGCTATACCTCATCTTCAGATTTTCCTCAATCGAAAAAACTCAACTTAGAGCGACTAGGTCTGCGTTTTTTCTCAATCAAA
>JAADHS010000206.1 GCA_013151745.1 Gammaproteobacteria bacterium
GCTTCAATAGTTTTAAGCTTGCGTTGTCTTGACCGCTCAAATAGATGGGAACAGTTTTGGGAAAAACTCAATCAATATGGGGTGAGCTTGGTGTAATAATAAACATCAAAATATAGCTACACCCGGGCCGCGGATCAATGCGGGAAAATCACTCTCTTCTAACAGGGGTAGTGTGGCGTGCATCGATTTTCTTTTGGGTTGGGGGTATATCAAGTCAGATTTAATTAAGGTGCTGAATATATCGCAGTATCAGGATGGAAAGCGTACCAGGCAAACCAGAAGCTGGTGATCGTAGCGATTTCATCACCTTGAGCATTAAAAGCACGCGCTGACTGGTACTCTTTGTCGTAGTGGATGTTGATCTGCTGCTCTTCAAATGAGTCAGCAACAGGCTCTGTGGCCTGGCTCAACTCACTGAATGGATAGGCCTTGAAGCGGCCATTGATCTCCAGGCCCAGGACACGCTCTTTAGGGTGGTAACGTGGGTTTTTATGGGTGACAGGGAAGTAGATGCCCTGGCTATTCTCATAACCTGCGTAGGGGTCGCGTTTGTAGTCGCGACGTGACCCCGTGTCGGTTGAGAGAACCTTGGTGTTGGGGTGACGCTGTTGCCAGTCGCCCCAGAGCGTGTGTTCCAGTACCACAGGTTTTAGTTTTGTCCCTTTTAAGGTGCCACTGATCGCCTGTCCTAGAAGCTGTGACCAAAGTGATTCAGTCTGGCGGTCATAGAGCAGAACATCACTATTATAGAGCAGGCCAGAGACGCCAAAATCGAGTTTTCGGTTCGCTGCATGGGCAGAGAAGGCGACACCTGTACCGCACAGTGGGCAGTAAGTGATCACTACCGCTTCGCCACCAATGGTGTCATTAACAATCTCATGCCAGTTCATAATAGCTATGGGGTAGGCTTTTGCTCTGCCGTTACGAAAAAGTGCCAGAACGCGATCATTTTTGTGCAAAAAATCGGCTTTACGCGCTTTGATAAACTTTGGTCTGTTGATAGCAGGAATGCCGTCGCGGGGAGGGCCACCTTGATGGATATCTTCGCTTGAAATAAGGCTTTTATTGAGGTCGAAACCGTTTTTATTAGCACCATGTGCAACTGTCAGGGTAAGGCTGGTCGCCAGCAGTAGAAGGAGTGACGGGATCAGCGAAGCGCTTTTTTGTGCGGTTTTCATAGTATGCTCCTTTGTGCAATAACCCATAGTCGTCGTTATAGCGAGAACCTTACAAGGGGCGCTATACGTTACTTTTCTTCACGCTCTTGTTGTATGTATTTTTTTATCTTATTTTTTGAGGTTTCTGAGAGCGTTTTGTCACTGCAGTTTTCGATATGCGCATTGAGTTTTGCACTACTGTTGCGCAGGAGTTTCAGCTGTTCGATGTAGCGACGGCAGTTCTGACACATCCCTGTATGTAGCCATAACCCCATACGCTTGTACACTGGTAGTCTACGATCCAGTTTGTTCGAGGCACGTTCTGCTGCTTGCTTGCAGTTCAGCATGGTTTAATCAATCCTTTTTTTGGCCAAACCAGTGTATGTTGAGACATTCACGTAGACGCATGCGCATTCTTGATAACATGACCCACAGGTTATTAGTCGAGGAGATATCCATTTCTTTACAGATCGTGCCGCTATCCAATCCATCGATTTCACGCAGCATGAAGAGCGTGGCGGCACGGGGGGGTAGTTTTGAGACGCACATCTCTAATACGTTGAAAAACTGCTCTTGCTGGAGAGCGTTCTCTGGTGCTGACCACTGCTGAAGATCCGTCTTCCAGTGCCCAGAACCATCAAATGTTTCGTTTTGTAGGACGAAGAGTGCTTGCTCCTCCTCGCTGTGAGGCCGTTCACGTATTATTTTGCGTAGATAATCGATAATTTTATGTTTGAGGATGCCGATAAGCCAGGTTTTTTCTGAAGCGTTACCGGCAAAACGTTGGCGTGCCTGGAGGGCAGCAACGAAGGTCTCTTGGACAGTTTCTTCTGCGATCATGGGATCCCTGAGTCGGAACAGGGCGTGGCGGTAGAGTATGTCGCCATACTGACTCAGCCAGCTGTTAGGGTCGGAGAGTTTATGCATAGTGGTGGAATTGTACCTATATTTTTTATCTATGGCTATTTCACAGGTGAGTGATTTATTGCTTGGTGCTGCCATGTTTTTTTTAGGATCAAGGAGAGAATGAGGGGGGTAGAGAGTGAATGAAGTGTCCCTGTATGAAAGGTGAACGTAATAGTGAGATGCCAGCTAAGATTAACCCGCTGTTATCGACCATGGTGAAGGAAGAGGCTTCCGAACTCTTTATCACAGTACCATTAAACTGTCTGCAAAGTCGTTGCGCCGTTTTTAATGATACAACAGTGTAAATATCTTGGTATAAAAAACACAGTGCATACTCAATGGGTAATCAGTTAACACCTTATAGATTCAGAATAGAATCCGCGATTTTTATCGGTAAAGATGATAGTCTTTGTGTCGACATACAATCTGATATTTTTTCAAGAGTTAGTATTATAACCTTGCCTTCATAGCATTTTCAACAACAGGAAAACTTATGAAAACAATGATTGGTACCCTGCTTATAGCAACAACCTTCGCCGCTTTAATGGCATTACTGGTAATTTATACCGGCATTTTTAATGTGGCCACTGAATGGGAAGATCCCGCTCCCATACGTTGGGCATTGGTGACAACCAGAGAGAATTCGATACAAAGTCGTGCGGCCTCGATTCAAGTGCCCCCCCCAAAAGGTGATAAGCAAATTGATACCGGGTTTCGTAGCTATCGTGAAATGTGTGCGATGTGTCATACACCTCCCGGCAGTACAGATTCACCCATAACCAAGGGTTTGAATCCTGCGCCACCTGATCTTGCAGAAAGCGCAGAACACATGTCCGCTGCTGAATTGTTTTGGGCAATAAAAAATGGCATCAGAATGACCGGAATGCCTGCGTGGGGTCCCACCCATAAAGACAGTGAAATTTGGGACATTGTTGCATTTGTGAAAAAGCTACCTGGAATGAGTAAAGACGAGTATCTGACGTTGGATGATCGACTGGAGAAAGGGCATAGTCATGCGGGCAGCGGCCATGATGACTCGAAACCAGAAAAAAATAAGAGCCATGATGAAGACGGACACGCACATTAAAATTATGTCCCTGAGCCATGGATGGCGGAAGCTTTGAATACGAATCGGTATCCGGAGCAAAATATAAAGTTATTTACAGAAGACTCTAACCCGCAGGAACAGCAAAAATTAGCACAAAGGCTAGAATAGCGCCAATAATAACAAACATCACGCGTTCTTTATTATTGTTGCAAACAGAGAAAGCAACAATACATTGCAATAAATAATAAAAAGCAAAGGCGCGTGATGCCAATGTAATTATTTCGAAGGTTGATCCTGACCAAGATAACAGCATAGCGATTGCGCCCACTAATAAATAGCCCCAGCGTGTGTCGATGCGTTGTTTGGTGGTTTCTTTAATGTTTGCCGCTGCTGCAACGGTATCAGCAACAGCGGCAGAAAATTGAGACATGCTGGCCGCGATAATTAGAGGTATGGGTAAAAGCAGCGATGCCGTTGTTGCCAGGGTGATTAGACTATTATCATCATAGATGCCATTTAGCGAAGCTACGATGGGTTGGGCTAAGGCTACAAATAAAATATAAACACTGAGTGAAAGATATTGCGACCAGCGCGAGGCCTTGATGCGAGTCGCTGTATCAAAATGCTCACCGAGATAACGGGTTGTTTCAAATCCTTGAACAACAATAAGTGTCCCTGCAACGATGGTGATAATTTCCCAAGTCGTTCGATCGGGCATTTCTGGCAGGGTGAATTGTTTTAACGTGAGGTATTGATTGATATCATAAACGGCAAACATGACAAGCAGTAAACCGAGTATAGCAATGGTTATGTACAGTGCCCATTGTTCAAGTCTCTCTAGGGGTTTTAAACCACCAAAAAGACCGATAATGGTAATTGTCCCGATGATAACAGTGGTTGTCAGGCTCTTGTTGAACGCGGTATCAAGCTCAAAATTAGAGAGCACAAATGAAGACAATATATGGACATATAAGCACACAGAGACGATGTAGGCAGCCACAAGTGCGATTGCGGAAAGCTGCTCTGTTAGTACCGTTATAGATTTTCCGCCTTGTGCTAATACCGGTTCTGCGCACAGGATGTTGTGCCTGATAATATTGCCAACAAAATAGGCGATTAATGCGACAACAATCATTGCAGGCAATGCGTAGGGGCCGACTGCGCTTGCGAGAATAGGTACAATCACAAGAAAACCACTGCCAAAAATGGAAGCAAGTGGTGTGCTCATGGCTGGAATGATTTTTCTCGTCGATGTTTTATTTTCTATTACTTCGCAATTGCTGCGTGGCTGATCTTGTGGCATTGTTCTTGTCCTTTGTTTAGGAGCTAGGAGGCTGTCCGAAAACAGACTGACCTCGGCAACTGCGTCCTGCGTTGCCCTATCTCGTGCATCCATGCACTCGTACTGCGACCAAGCCATTTTGGCTAGATTCTCCGATTATTTTTGTTAAAATAGACTCATTGTTCGCCTCACCCATTCGTCGGGAGCGAATTGGGATCGCGAAGCGACCCCAACGGGGTGAAATACAAGGATGTATTCATCAAATGATCGAAAAATCTGGCTTACAATAACTTGCTCTCGCTACGATCGCTATTTTTGGACAGCCTCCTAAAAAGTATTTTTTCGATAAAAGTAACGCTGACGATATTTCTTTTTTGATGAAAAAACAAGCGATATACGTTAATTGTTCCGTGGTCAAATTAAGACTTTACCTAGGTGTTACACGTAGGTTTTACACTGTGACCGATGCGTACGAAAAATAATAAATTTTTCGGGTGGTGGTGAAAAGAAAACGATCTGATTTTTTAAATTAAAAACATTGAAACAAAATCAATCTAAGCCTATGATTAAACGCGTGATGAAATTATTGAGAGAGTGCTTGTAGCACGTATTTCCCTATATTAATGGTAAAGGATCAGTAGCAATGAAAACCGAAATATTAAAGGTTTCAGGCATGTCTTGCAGTGGTTGTACGAGCAATGTTACACGAGCATTGGAGGCGATTTCGGGTGTTAGTCAAGTCAGCATATCGCTAGATACTGGCGAGGTGACTGTACAATATGATGAGGGATTGACTGACACTGAGCAATTGAAAATTTCGGTAGAAGAGGCCGGTTACTCTGTGAGCGGCTCTGGGCCGGGTGGTAAAGGCAGTTGTTGTTGTGGCTGATAGGTATCTCTCCCTGTAGCAAACAATGAGGCGTCACCATGGGAATGTTGCAACAATATGGAATACTATTCGGGCTGATCATCGGAGTGATCGGTTTTGTTTTAAGTCTGTTTGCATTGAATCGCGCAATTGGAAAATCACGAATAGAACTCGCTAAAGATGTTCCGGCTACTGCCGGGAAATTATCACGCGATCCCGTCTGGGTTCGTTATCATGCGCGTTATTATGGTTATGCGCTTCTGTTTTTAGCTTTCGATATGGAAATGGCTTATATGTATCCTTGGGCCGTGGTCTACAAAGAAGTGGGGATTGTGGCCCTACTGGACATGGGCGTGTTTCTGCTCATTTTATTTTTGGGTCTGCTATATGGCTGGAGCCAAGGTGCATTTCGGAGGCAATAGTCAATGATTAGGAATGGGCACGTAATAACTTCCCGTTTTGGCGCTCAGATTTGACTTGTATTTGTTCGTTCTGAATGAGCAAAAGTGCAGGAATAGTCGCTCTTATTTCGAGGTTTTGAGATTGAAGAAAGGACAAAGACGAGTTGAAGATGAGATTCCAAAACGGGAAATTATTACGTGCCCATTCCTTAGTGGTGCTCGTCAGGGAAAAAATTCTGGATTACGACGTCTACTTGCTAACGCGATGGCAAGAGACCTAAAAGTATTTGTGGTTCCCGGGCTCGACATCGCTCGGGTTTACGGACTAGATATTGAAGCGGCGGGGATGCAGGTTGTTGCTAGCCCGCGTCATGCCAGTGTGTTATTGGTTTTAGGCGATATCTCGCCTGAAATACGCGAGGCTGCATCAATTGTTTATGCGCAAATGCTGCGTCCAAAATCCCTGTTCACGGTCGGTGTGACAGATGCAGAATTACTCGCCCCCTTACCTGAGGCTGATGTTTCTGTAGCGCTATCTCAGCAGCATTTGGTGAGTGGCGTGGCAGCAATGCAAGCCGCATTTGCAGCCGGCTCTTTTCAGTTGGAAGTTTCAGATTACGATGCACCAATGTTACATGTCCGAATTGAATATGTCTGTCCAATGCATCCGGAAGTGGTAAGTGATAAACCGGGGTCTTGCCCTAAGTGTGGCATGTTTTTGGCGCCAAGAGAAGCGCAAGCCAGTACTGGAAAGACGCATACCGGACATGAAAAAAGTTATAAAAAAACCGAAGAGTCACACCAACCTATTCACGCTCAGGGAGATCAAAAACCCATGACTCAAGTGCATTCAAATCATCAGCAAACCTCGGTAGAATATATTTGTCCGATGCATCCGAATGTGGTGCAAAACGAACCAGGTGATTGCCCCCAATGCGGAATGCATTTAGAGTCGAGAGATAAACCGGTAGCAGAACATCACGAGCCTCATCACCTGTCTCACGAGGAGAGCGCAGTGGAATACACTTGCTCCATGCATCCGGAAGTGATCCAAAACGAGCCGGGTGATTGCCCGAAATGTGGAATGCATTTAGAGCTACGCGATAAACCGGCAGCAGAACATCATCACCTGTCTCAAAAAGAGACGTTAGTGGAATACACTTGTTCCATGCATCCGGAAGTGGTTCAAAATGAACCGGGTGATTGCCCAAAATGTGGAATGCATTTGGAGCCGCGCGATAAACCGGCAGAAAAACATCAGGAGCATCATCACCTGTCTCAGAAAGA
Organism: Gammaproteobacteria bacterium; assembly: GCA_013151745.1. Taxonomy (GTDB): domain Bacteria; phylum Pseudomonadota; class Gammaproteobacteria; order JAADHS01; family JAADHS01; genus JAADHS01. Next base: position 6,950 of record JAADHS010000206.1, read on the forward strand.
GACTGCGGTGGAATACACTTGCTCCATGCATCCGGAAGTGGTTCAAAATGAACCGGGTGATTGCCCAAAATGTGGAATGCATTTGGAGCCGCGTGATAAACCGGCAGAAAAACATCACGAGCATCATCACCTGTCTCAGAAAAAGAGTGCCGTGGAATACACTTGTTCCATGCATCCGGAAATCGTTCAAAACGAACCAGGCAAGTGCCCCAAATGCGGAATGTTTTTAGAGCCGCGCGATAAACCGGCAGAGAAACATCACGAGCATCATCACCTGTCTCAGAAAGAGACTGCTGTGGAATACACTTGTTCCATGCATCCGGAAGTTATTCAAAATAAACCGGGTAAGTGCCCTAAATGTGGCATGGTTTTAGAACCTCGAGAACAACAAGTTTCAGCTCATGAGCAGGATAATTCTCACTCGGACGATCATAGCGCAATGGATCACAGTCAAATGAATCATGATGATTCCGGCTTTATGTCTATGGTCGATGTGACTAAGGATTTGCCACGCAGTAGCGATGACTTGCAAATGGAATGGATCGATACGGCCTTCGGCCCATTTTTCCCCGGCTTACCGAGTGGTTTGCAATTGACGTTTACTCTGGATGGAGACACGGTTGCTGGCTCATCAGCGCATTCGGTGAACGAAAAAATCGCGTTACTTGAACACTCACCCATGCATGCGGGTTGTTTTGTTAAACATTTTTTAAGCCTTGATCCCTTAACGCCGGTGTCATCACAAGGGTTAATTTGCCAGGCTATGGAAAATGTCGCGAATATAACCATTGACCCTGTTACGGCGAAAGCCCGTATCGGCGCATTGGAGCGTGAGCGGGTGGCCAGCATTTAAGTTGGTTAGTTTTATTTGCCCAGCAAACCGGTTTTTCCTGGCTTGCACATAGTGCAAGTTTGTTACAATTAAAATTTCAGTGCGCGAATATAAAACAAATTGTAGCGCTGAAACCCGACGTGGAAAAAATTATGCGACGTCTTAAAAAAACGCCGTTATTAAAAGCACGAACCTCAGGCATTGGTCACTTGGCGGATAGTGATATTTTATGTGGCATTGTTGCCCGCTCGACCGGCATTAAAAAAGATGTTCGAAGTGACGATGAGCATTATATTTCCTTAGGTTTTAAAGCGCTTCATCGAAATGAAGGCGATGCTTGGGCTCGCCTACAACTTCGCCTGGATGAAATGCGACAGAGTCTTTCCCTGATTGAAGCGGCAGGTGCTATCGAGTTA